>CP043652.1:1225126-1531408 GCA_014218215.1 Geodermatophilaceae bacterium NBWT11 | reverse complement strand
GGGAGCCGGGGCAGTGCGGCGCGGACCGCGTCGTCGTCGGGCAGCCCGCCGCGGGCCCCGGCGCCGGTGGTCGACAGCGCGGCCGCGGTGGCTGCGTAGGCGACGGCGGTGGGCAGGTCGGCGCCGGCCGAGAGTGCCTGGCAGAGCGCGCCGCAGAAGCAGTCGCCCGCGCCGGTGGTGTCGACCGGCTGCACCGCCAGCGGGGGCTGGTGCAGCGCCGGACCGTCGGCCGGGACGACGAGGGCGCCGTTGCCGCCCAGGGTGACCACGACCGCCGGTGACGCCAGTCCGCGGGCCAGGTCGACCAGCCCGGCGAGGTCGGCGGCGTCGGAGCCGGCGAGCTCCGCCAGCTCGTGCTCGTTGGGCACCAGCACGTCGACGGCGGCGAGCAGCTCGGCCGGCAGTGGCTGTGCCGGCGCCGGGTTGAGCACCACGGTGCCGGTGGTGGCCCGGGCGGCGGCGAGCACGGTGTCCAGCGGGGTCTCCAGCTGCAGCAGCAGCACGTCGGCGCGGTGCACGCTCTCGACGGTCACGTCGGCCGCGCTCAGCTCGGCGTTCGCGCCGGGGACGACGACGATCAGGTTCTCCCCGCCCTCGGCCTCGACCGGGATCGTGGCGCTGCCGGTCGGCACGCCCGGGGTGCGCAGCACCCGGCCCACGTTCACCCCGGCCTCGGCCAGCGCTGCCAGCTGACGATCGGCGGCGTCGTCCGAGCCGACCCGCCCGACCATGTGCACCCCGCGGCCCAGCCGCCCGGCCGCCGCGGCCTGGTTCGCGCCCTTGCCGCCGGGCAGCACCTCGACCGCACTGCCGATCACGGTCTCCCCGCGCCCGGGGAGCCGGCGGACGGTCACCACGACGTCCTCGTTCAGGCTGCCGACGACGGTCACGCTCACGCTGCGATCACGCGGGGGAGCCTAGGTGGGGCCGCCGTCCCCGGGGGTCATCGGTGGGAGGTGGGCCGTCCGGGTGGGCACCCGGTGCCGCCACCAGTCCGGGGCCTCGGACAGCCAGGTGTCACCGAGGTCGGTGAGCCGGCCGTCGCTGCGCAGCGAGGCCCAGCCCATGGCGGTGCGGATGCCGGCGGCCACCATCGTCTGCTTGGTGGCCAGGCCGAGGCGGCGGTGCTCGGGGGCGACGTAGACCTGCTCGACGACCCCGGTGGGCGGGTCCCAGCGCAGCGCGCAGACCTGGTTGGACCAGGCGATGTCCAGGGCGGTGAAGGTGTCGGCGCCCATCACGGCGCCGTCGGGGTGGTGTGCGGTGGAGAAGCCGATGAGGTCCAGGCGGCCCGGACGGTCGGGGGACGCGGGCACCAGCACGCACCACAGGTGCGGCGCCTCGGGTGCGACGGCGCGGGCGACGACGACCGACGACGGCACCCGCCCGGGGACGGGCACCCGGGCCTGGAGCGCCCAACCGGCCGGTCGCTGCGGCGGGCCGGGCAGGTCCACGACGGTCCCGTCCGGGAACTCGTCGGTGGCCATGCCGGTGAGCGTGTGGCCGGGGGAGTCGCCGTCCCGGTGGCGCGCGTACCAGAACGCGCCACCGGGACGGGTCATCGCCGGTGGGTCAGTTCGCGCGGCTGCGACGGCGGCCGGCCGCGACCGCACCGGCCCCGACCGCGAGCAGGCCGGCACCGGCCAGTGCCATCGGGACGGTGTCGGTGCCGGTCCGGGCCAGCTGGGGGCCGGCGGTGGCGACCGGGGTGACCACCGGGGTGAGGGTCGGTCCGGTCGGTGCCGGCGCGGCCGGTGCGCCGTTCACCACGGGCAGCACGAGGGCGGCCTGGGTGTCGGCGACGGACTGGGCGGCGGTGACCGTGAAGGACACCGGGGTGCCGGAGAACTGCAGGCCGGACGCCGTGGTGGTCTGCGTGATCGTGTACGTACCGGGCAGGTACAGACCGGGGAACACCAGCCGGCCCTGGGCGTCCGTGGTGGCCGAGACGAGCTGCGCCGGGTCGGTGCAAGGGGCGTCGGGGACCGTGCACAGCGTGTAGGTCGCGCCGGCGACGGGTGCGCCGGCCGGGGTGGACGTGGCCACCGCGATGGTCCGGTAGGCGCCGGGGTCCTGGAAGGTGACGGAGGATTCGGTGAAGGGGCCGTCGGGCGCCTCCTCGACCTCGGGGGCGACGTTCTGGGGTGCGTCCACGGTCGGGTCGATCCCGTCCGCGACCTGGTCCTGGGAGGACGGGTCGAAGGGGTCGACCCCGGTGGCGGTGGCGCTGGGCAGACCTTGCCCGTCGGTCTCGCCGTAGACGACCTCGTCGCCGTTCTCGGGCAGCAGCAGCTGTCCGGAGGTGGGAGCGGTCAGCTGCTCGATGGTGAACGTGGACCGGGGGAAGAGACCGACCTGGGAGTAGTCGGCGTCATCCGGGTCCTCGCCCTCGGGGACGGGGAAGACGCACACGCCGTCGACGTCGGTGGTGCAGACCTCGCTCGCGGGCACGTCCTCGCCGAAGAACTCGTCGGGTGGGCCCCCGTTGACGGTCTCGTAGGTGAAGCGGATGGTCGCCCCGGACAGGTCCAGTTCGTCAGGGTCGACGTCGGCAGGCAGGTTGCTCCCGTCCGCCCGGATGGCCAGCTGCGCCTTCCCGACACCGAACTGCACCCGGTCGTCCGGAGATCCCAGCCCCAGCACCGGGGAGCCGGTCAGGATCCGCGGGGCGGAGGCGTCCGCGGGGACGGCCGGCACGGCGGCATCGGTGGTGCCCTGCATGGCCAGTGCGGCGGGCGCGCAGACGCCACCCAACGCGAGGGCGCCCAGGGTGAGGGCCGCGGCTTGGCAGGACCTGCGGCCCGACAGCAGCAGACCTCGTCGGTTTGTGTTCACGGGGGACCCTCCAGCGGGCCTCGGCGCCGATCGGTTCGGCGGATCGCGCCCACGATGACCGACGTGGGCCACATCTCACGTGCGCCACGACGAACGACACCCGTTCGTGGGGCGGTTGGGGCTCCTGGGGGTTCCGGAGCACTGCGTTCCGCAACAGGGCGTACTGCCCGCGGGGCCGTAGCGTCGTGGACGTGCCGCTGGCCCGCAACGACCCCGCCCAGTACGACGAGCTCGCCGACACCTGGTGGCAGCCCGCCGGCGGGTTCGCGATGCTGCACTGGCTGGCCGCCTCGCGGGCCCACCACGTGCCCCCGGCCGGGCACCCCGACGCCGTCCTGGTCGACCTGGCCTGTGGCGGTGGGCTGATGGCCCCGCACGTGCGGCGGCTGGGCTACCGGCACGTGGGCGTGGACATCGGCGCCGCCGGGCTCGCGACGGCCCGTGAGCACGGGGTCTCCGCCGTCCGCGGCTCGGTGCTCGAGGTGCCGCTGGCCGACGGGTGCGCCGACGTCGTGGTGTGCGGCGAGGTGCTCGAGCACGTGGCCGACGACGTCACGGTGCTGGGTGAGTGCGCCCGGTTGCTGCGACCGGGCGGGGTGCTGGTCATCGACGCGATCGCCGACTCCCGGCTGGCCGGTCCGGTCGCGGTCGGCATCGGTGAGCGCATCCCCGGCGGGCCGCCCCCCGGCATCCACGACCCGGCGTTGTTCGTCGACCGGCGGCGGCTGCTGGCCGCCGCCGACCGGCTGGGCCTGGAGCTCCGGCTGGTCGGGCTGCGGCCCTCGGTGCGAGGGCTGGTCGCGTGGAAGCGGGGCCGGGCGGCGGTGGTGGAGATGCGGCAGATGCGGTGGACCGGGATCCTCTTCGCCGGCTACGGCCGCAAGCGACCCGGCGCGGCCCCGGCTGCGCACGTACCGTCGACCGGGTGATCTCCCGCCTGGTCCCCGCGCGATGACCGACGCGGTGCTCACCGGCGCCGGCCACGCGCTGCCGGCCGCCTACACCCAGGACGACGTCTGGGACGGCTTCTTCGCCGAGCACTACGCCGACCTGCGCTCGGCCCGCCGGGTCTTCGCCGGCTCCGGGGTCACCACCCGGCACGCGGTGGCCAACCCGGTGCACGAGGACCTCTCCCGGTGGGGCACCGGAGCCCGGATGGAGCGCTTCATCACCGAGGCGCTGCCGCTGGGCAAGCAGGCCGTGGCCGGCGCCCTGGACTCCGCGGGGCTCGCGCCCGGCGACGTGGGGCTGTTCGCCGTCGCCACCTGCACCGGGTACGCCACCCCCGGCCTGGACATCCGGCTGGCCAGCGACCTGGGCATGCCGGCCGGCCTGGAGCGCCTGCTGGTCGGGCACATGGGCTGCTACGCCGCCCTGCCCGGTCTGGCCGCGGTCAGCGACTACGTCGCTGCGCGCTCACGCCCCGCCGTCCTGCTCTGCTGCGAGCTCACCAGCCTGCACGTGCAGCCGGCCCGCAACGACCTCTCCCAGGTCGTCGCGCACGCGCTGTTCAGCGACGCGGCGACCGCGGTCGTCCTCGAGCCCGGGGCCCGGCGCGGCATGCGGGTCGCCGGGGTCGTGGCCCGCACCGACCACGCCACGGCCGACCACATGACCTGGGACGTCACCGACCTGGGCTTCAAGATGGGCCTCTCCCCACGCGTGCCCGACGTCCTCGCCCGGCACGTGGGCGACGTCGTCCAGGAGCTGCTGGACACCGCCGGACTGCAGGTCGCCGATGTCGCCGGCTGGGCCGTGCACCCCGGCGGGCCGCGGATCCTGGACGTCGCCCGCGACCAGCTGGGCCTCACCGAGGAGCAGATCGCGCCGTCCCGTCGGGTGCTCGCCGAGCACGGCAACTGCTCCTCGGCGACCGTCCTGCTGGTGCTCGAGGAACTGGGCGACGTCGACGGTCCGGTCGTGGCGATGGCCTTCGGGCCGGGACTGACGCTCTACGCGACGCTGCTGCTGCCCGTCTGACCCGGACGGGACCGTGGTGACCGGGCGGGGGCAGGGCCCGGTCGGACAGGTGGTCGGGGGTGGTGCCGGGTCAGACCCGGTGCACCAGTCGGGGGCTCGGCCGGCCGGCCGGCCGGCGCAGCAGGGCCTTGCCGCGGGCGCCGACCAGCACCAGGTCCGCGCCGCGGGCCGCTCCGGTGAGGGCTCCCAGCAGTGCGGCGTCCACGACCGAGGTGCGGGACCGGCCGCGCACCCCGGTCTCGTCCTCGGCGCGCACCAGCGCCGCGGCGGCGACGGCCGTGACCTGGTCGGAGCCGAGCCCGGGCGCCAGCACGCCCACGGCGAGCACGGTCCCGTCGCGCCGCGCGGCTTCGCGCAGCGACCAGACGAGGGCGTCGTGTGCGGCGGGGGACCCGTCGGTGACGACGAGCAGGGTGGGGCGTTCCCGCCGGGCCACGCGGGGCCCGACGTCGCCGACGGGGGCGGTCACCCCGGACGACGGGAACGCATCAGTACCGCTCATGCCGTGATGGTGACCGGTCCGTCACCGGGATGCGAGACCCGGCACGCCGGGGTCAGCGTCTGTGAGCGCTCACAGTCGTACCGTCCGGGACCGCCACGGCGCGCCGGGACTCAACGCAGCGGGATGATCACCAGGCGCTGCCCCGCCGCCAGTCGCAGACCAGCCGCAGCGTGGGGTCCAGCTGGACCGGTGTCTCCGGGGTGGGCAGCACGAAGACCCGGGAGGCGTCCCCGGCGGTGATGCCGTCCGGGGTGAGCGCACAGAGCGGGCCCTCCCAGCGGGTCCAGCCGCGGGACTCGTAGAGCCCGGCGCCGTCGGTGCTGGCGGCCAGCGCACCCAGCTCGCTGCCGCCGGTGACCAACCGCTCGACCTCGGCCATCACCGCGCCGGCCACGCCCTGCCGGCGGGCCGACGCGGCGACCCCGACGGCCTCGACGTAGCCGGTGCGCAGCGCGCGGTCACCGAGCAGCAGCTGGCGACCGACGACCGCCCCGTGCCCGACCAGCTCGCCGTCCCGGCGGGCCAGCACGTGCAGGCCACCCAGGGCGTGGCTCCAGTGGTCGTCCCGGAACCCGTCGGTGAAGGTCGCCTCCAGGAACCGGCGCAGCTCTGCGCGTCCGGCGGTGCCGAGGTCCGCCGAGGGCAGGGTGGTGACGACGAGGCCGGTGTCCGACGGGCTGCTCACCCCGACAGCCTCGGTCAGCGACGCACGCTTTGCAGGCCGCGCGTGAGCCGGGCGATCTCGTCGAGCATCGCGGTCGCGCCGGCCTCGAGCTCGGCGTTGCCGACGAACTCCCCGTCCTCGTCGATGAACTGGGTGAAGAACGGGATGGTCGCGGCCTCGACGACCGGGACCATCCGCAGGGCGCCCAGCACCGGCTTCAGGGCCGCGGCCGCCCGGGTGCCGGCCGAGACCCCGCCGTAGGAGACGAGCCCCGCGGCCTTGTCGGCCCACTCGTGGAAGAGGAAGTCCAGGGCGTTCTTCAGCGCGCCGGGGATCGAGTGGTTGTACTCGGGGAAGACGAACACGAAGGCGTCGGCGCGGCTGATCGTCGCCGACCAGGCCTTCGTGTGGTCCTTCGTGTACTGGCGCAGGCGGGGGTGGTTGGGCTCGTCGAGCACCGGGAGCCCGGCCTCGGCCAGGTCGACCAGCTCGACGTCGAAGTCGCCGTGGGCCTCGGCACGGGCGGCGACCCAGCGGGCGACCGCGATGCCCTTGCGGCCGGGGCGGGTGCTGGCGGCGACGACCTGCAGGACGGGACGGGACACGGCGGGGCTCCTCGAGGTGCTGGTTGAGCTCTCAACGTACGCCCGGGGAGCCCGGACACGACACAGGCCCCGGTCCGTGGGACCGGGGCCTGATGGGGAGAGCGGGTGACGAGAATCGAACTCGCACTGTCAGCTTGGGAAGCTGATGTTCTACCATTGAACTACACCCGCGCGCGCTCCAGACAGTACCGGACGCACACTCGGCAGGTGATCCCCGACCCGTACGACGGCTTCCCGCCCGGCTTCTTCGACCGCGCCGACGACAGCCCGGACGGCGTCTTCTACGCCCCGCCGCGGCTGGTCACCCACATCGACGACCGGGCGATCGCCGCGGTCGGCGCGCTGTACACCGAGCTCGGGCTGACCGGCCGGGTGCTGGACCTGATGAGCTCCTGGGTCTCGCACTTCGAGCACCCGCCGGCCGAGCTGGTGGTGCTCGGCATGAACGCCGCCGAGCTGGAGGCCAACCCGGTGGCCACCGAGCGGGTGGTGCACGACCTCAACGTCGACCCGCGCATCCCGCTGCCCGACGCCGACGTCGACGCCGTCGTCTGCTGCGTCTCGGTCGACTACCTGACCCGGCCGATCGAGGTGCTCGCCGAGGCCGCCCGGGTGCTGCGGCCCGGCGGCACGCTGGCGGTCACCTTCTCCAACCGGTGCTTCCCGTCCAAGGCGGTGCGCGGCTGGCTCGGCACCCCCGACGAGCAGCACGGGCCGCTGGTCGCCGAGCTCGTCCGCCGGGCCGGCGGGTTCGGCGAGGCCACGGTCGCGCTGCGCACCCCGCCCGGACGGCGCGGGGACCCGCTGTGGGCGGTGACCGCGGTCAGGTCCTGACCGCGGTGTGCCGCTCCAGGAAGTCGAAGATCCGCGGCCAGGCCTCCTCGGCGGCGCTGGTCACGTACGACGTCCCCGGGAGCGGCACGAACCCCAGCAGCCTGTGGTCCCCGGTCAGGAACGAGTGCGCCGCACCCGGGTAGGTGCTCACCTCGTGCTCGACCCCGGCCGCGGTCAACCGCGCCTCCAGAGCCGGCCCCGCCCCCGACAGCGTCCTGTCCCGCTCGCCGTAGCTGGCGATCACCGGCGGGCAGCGGGTCAGGTCGAGGTCCTCGGCCGGCGGCTGGCCGTAGTTGGCGCTCACCGCGCGCAGTCCGGCGGGCGCCAGCGAGCCGATGAGCAGGGCGAAGGCACCGCCCATGCAGAAGCCGATCGCCGTCGTCCGGTCGCCGTCCACGTCGTCGCGGGCCCCGAGCCACTGCTGGACGGCGACGAGGTCGTCGACCACCGCGCCGGGTCGGCCGCCGACCATCTCCCGCATCGACCGGACCAGGCAGCCCAGCTTGTTCCCGGCACTGAAGACGTCGGGGACGACGGCCACCCAGCCCCGGTCGGCGAAGGTGCGGCCCACCTCGGTGATCTCCGGGGTCAGCCCGAAGGCCTCGTGCACGACGAGGACCCCCGGCCAGCCGCCCGCGGGGGCCTCCCCGTCGGGGCGCACCACCAGCGCGCGCATGGACCGCCCGTCGCTCAGCGGGACGGAGACCTGCTGCGGTGCTGCGGACATGAGAGTCCTCTCATCGGGTTCTCACCAGGAGGTCACCACCCTGCTCCACCGTCGGACCGTGCGCACCCGGTCGGTCCTGTGGCTGGTGGCGGGGGCCCTGGTCCTCGTCGCCGTCCTCGGGCTGGGCTGGGTGGCGCTGCGGCCGGCCGCCGGTGACCCCGGCCCCGAGCCGGCCCCGATCACCGTCCCGCTGCCCTCCGTCGTCCCGACGCCGGAGCCCACGCCCACGGTCGAGCCGCCCCCGCCGGACACCCCGGTGACCCCCACCGACGTCGTCCCGCCCCCGCCGGTGGACGACGACGGCGACGACGACGGCGGCGACGATGACGACGACGGGGACACCGACGACGCCGACGACGTTGACGACGACGGTGAGGACTGAGCGCAGCAGCCGGGGCCGGCGACGGTGGGCGCCCCGTGCTGCCCGCACCCGGATCATCGGCTGGGTCCTGCTGCTGGTGCTGCTCTCCCTGGCCACGGTCACCCTGCTGACCTGGCGGATCCTGGTGCGGGAGACCGACGAGCGGATGGCGGCGTCGCTGCGGGCCGAGGTGACCGAGTTCCGGGCCCTGGTCGACACCGGCCTCGACCCGCGCACCGGGCAGCCCTTCGCCTCGGTGGCCGACGTGCTGCAGACGGTGATCAGCTACAACCAGGCCCGGCCGAACGAGAAGTTCCTCGGCTACGTCGAGGGCGTGTACCGCTTCCAGAGCCGCATCGAGGCGCCGGTGCTGCTGTCCCAGGACGCCGCGTTCACCGGGCTGGTCGGCTCGGTCACCGACGTCCGGTCGGGCAGCTACGCCTCCGGGGCCGGCGAGGTGCTGTACGTCGCCGTCCCGGTGGCGCTGACCGGCAGCCCGGAGACCGGCGTCGTCGTCGCGGCGTTCTTCGCCGACGCCGAACGCCAGCCCGCCGACGAGACCGCCCGCCTCATGCTGCTGGTCGGCCTGCTGACCTCCCTGGCCGCCGCGGGCGGCGCCTGGGTGGTGGCGGGCCGGATCCTGCGGCCGGTCGCCGATGTCGCCGCCACCGCGCAGGGGATCACCGAGACCGACCTGTCCGGCCGGATCGACGTGCCCGACGGGCCCGGGGACGAGCTCGCCGACCTGTCCCGCTCGGTGAACGCGATGCTGGACCGGGTCGAGACCGGGGTCGCCGCCCAGCGCCGGTTCGTCGACGACGCCGGGCACGAGCTGCGGACGCCGATCACCATCGTGCGCGGCCACCTCGAGGTGCTCGACCCCACCGACCCGGCCGACGTGCGCGAGACCGTGGCGCTGGTCGACGACGAGCTGGACCGGATGAACCGGATCGTCTCGGACCTGCTGCTGCTGGCCAAGGCCGAGCAGCCGGCCTTCGTGCAGCCCCGTCCGGTCGACGTCGCCGCGCTCACCACCGAGGTGGTGTCCAAGGTCGGCGGGCTGGGCGACCGGCAGTGGGTGCTCGAGCACGTCGCCGACCTCGACGCCGTGCTCGACCCGCAACGGGTCACCCAGGCCGTCGTGGCGCTGGCCGACAACGCGGTGCACGTGACGTCACCCGGCGACCGGATCGGCATCGGCAGCCGGCTCATCGGAGACGAACTGCGCTTCTGGGTCGCCGACAGCGGCCCCGGCGTCGCCGTCGAGGACCGGGAGCGGGTGTTCGAGCGCTTCGGCCGCGGGCAGGCCGGTGCCCGGCGCACCGACGGCGCGGGGCTGGGGCTGTCGATCGTCAGCGCGATCGCGGTCGCGCACGGCGGCCGGGTCGCCCTGGACTCCGTCCCCGGCCACGGCGCCACCTTCACCCTCGTGCTGCCCGCGCAGCTGGCCCCGCCGTCCCCCGACACCACCGTCGACGAGTCGACGGCGACCGCCGACGTCCCCGAACCTGTTGGAGACCACCCGTGAGCCGTGTGCTGATCGCCGAGGACGAACCGCGCATCGCGTCGTTCGTGGAGAAGGGCCTCAAGGCCAACGGGTTCACCGTGACCGTGGTCGGGGACGGGCTCGCCGCCCGGGACGCCGCCCGCAGCGGCGAGCACGACCTGATGGTGCTCGACATCGGGCTGCCGGTGCTCGACGGGTTCGCCGTCCTCCGGGCGCTGCGGGCCGAGCGCTGCACCATCCCGGTCATCGTGCTCACCGCGCGGGACTCCGTCACCGACACCGTCGCGGGCCTGGAGGGCGGGGCCGACGACTACATGCCCAAGCCGTTCCGGTTCGAGGAGCTGCTGGCCCGGGTGCGGCTGCGGCTGGCCCCGCGCGGGCAGGATGCCGAGCTGACCGTGCTCACCGTCGGCGACCTGTCGCTGGACCTGCGCACCCGCCGCGCTCACGTCGCCGGCCGGACCGTGGACCTCTCCGCCCGGGAGTTCGCGCTCACCGAGACGTTCCTGCGCCACCCCGGCCAGGTGCTGGCCCGCGAGCAGCTGCTCTCGCACGTCTGGGGCTACGACTTCGACCCCGGCTCCAACGTCGTCGACGTCTACGTGCGCTACCTGCGCAAGAAGCTGGGTGCCGCCCGCATCGAGACCGTCCGGGGGATGGGCTACCGCCTGGCGGCGTGATCCGCCCCGACCTCCGGCAGGGGAAGCCCTGCACCCACCTCCGGGACTCGCGAGGGGGTGCAGGGCTTCCCCTGCCTGGGGTGGACGGTCAGGCGTCGGGGGTGTCGTCCGGGGAGTCGACGTCGTCCGGGGTGGCGTCCGGGGTCGCGTCGTCCGGCGTCGCGGTGTCGGGGGTCGCGTCGTCCGGCGTGGTGTCGTCCGGGGTCGCGGTGTCGGGGGTGGCGTCGTCCGGGGTGGTGTCGGGGGTGCCGTCGCCGTCGGTGTCCACGGCGGTGACGGAGCTGGTGGGGGCGGGCGTCGTGTCGTCGTCGGCGACCGCGACGCCGGCGCCGGCGATGCCGAGACCGGTGAGGGCGACGCCGAAGGTGACGGTCTTCCAGGTGGCGGGACGGTTCACGGTGAGCTCCTCGGGTGGGGGTCCTTCGCTGTCAGGGACCACTCTCGGTGCGCCGGGTGAGGCCTCCGGGAGAGCGCGATGAGCGCTCTCTCATCCCCCGGCGAGCACCTGCTCGGCCAGCGCGAGCCGGGCCTCGGTGCGCCGCGGCCAGCCCGCCAGCTGCACCCGGAACGGCCCGGTGGCCAGGCCCAGCACCACCGCCGACACCCGGGCGGCCAGCTGCCCGGCGGGCCAGGGGAGGGCGGCGGCCACGGCACGGCGGACGTCGTCCCGACCCAGGACGACGAGGTGCCCGAGCAGCGTGGCCCAGTCGTCGATCCGGTGTCCGGCACCGGCGCCGTCCACGTCGAGCAGACCGGAGACCGCGCCGTCGGCGAGCAGCAGCTGGGCCTCGTAGAAGTCCCCGTGCACCGGGACGAGCGGGTGGTCCCCGGGGTCGACGGCGGCCAGCGCCACGGTCAGCCGGTCGAGCCGGGGCCGCAGGTGCGGGGTGACCAGGCCGAGGACGGCGCCGTGCCCCGCGGCACGGTCCAGCGGGGTGCGCACCCGGGGGAGCGTGGCCAGCGACGCGGGCAACGCGTCGAGCACGCCGTCCAGGGCCGGGACGAGGGCGGGGAGGTCGTCCAGGAGGTCCCTGAGCGGGGTGCCGGGGAGCGCGGGCAGCACCAGCACGCCGTCGTCGGTGCGGGCCAGCACCGGCGGGGCGGGGACGGCGCCGACCAGGAGGTCGTGCCGGCCGGCGAGCCCGGCGACCGCCGCGGGGGGCACCACCTTGAGGAACCAGCATCCGCCCGGGGCGACCACCTCGACCACGGCGCGGCGGCCGGGCCGGTAGGCCCGCAGCCGCAGCACGGCCTCCTCGGCCGGGACGCCCAGGGCGGGGAGCCGCCGGCGGACGGCAGCCGCCGAGGTGGCCCAGGCCAGTGCCGGGAGGGCGGGGTCCAGCGGCCAGCGCCAGAGCCCGACGTGCACCGTGCCCCCGTCGACCTCCCCGGCCAGGACCGCGGCGCCGTCGGGGATCCGGCTGCCGGTGACCGCGGCCAGGGTGTCCCGGGTGGGGGTGCCGGCGGCGTCGACCAGGGCCGCGGCGTACTGCACGGTGGCGGCGCCGTCGGCGCGCAGCGACACCGAGGTGGCCCGCAGCGAGCGCAGCGTGGCGCCGGTGGGGGCCAGCGCCGCCGACCACAGGTCGACCGCGGCGTCCCCGAGCAGCAGCTGCAGCGAGCGGGGCCAGCGGTCGGTGAGCACCGGGCCGGCGGCGGGCACGAGGAGCGGAGTGGTCACCCACCGACCCTGGGCGAGCCCGGTGACGGGCCGGTGAGCGGTGGATGAGCTAGTTCTCATGCGCACGGCGTCGGTTACGGTTCGCGCCATGCTGCTGTCCGACCGCGACATCACCGCGGCCCTGGCCGACGGCCGCCTGGGCATCGAGCCCCACGACGCGGGACTGGTGCAGCCCTCCAGCATCGACGTCCGGCTGGACCGGTTCTTCCGGGTGTTCAACAACGCCCGGTACACCCACATCGACCCCGCCCAGCAGCAGGACGACCTGACCACGCTGGTCGAGCCGGCGGCCGGTGAGCCCTTCGTGCTGCACCCGGGGGAGTTCGTGCTCGGCTCGACGCTGGAGGTCGTGACGCTGCCCGACGACCTGGCGGCGCGGCTGGAGGGGAAGAGCTCCCTGGGCCGGCTCGGCCTGCTCACCCACTCCACGGCTGGCTTCGTCGACCCGGGGTTCTCCGGCTCGATCACCCTGGAGCTGTCGAACGTGGCGAACCTGCCGATCACGCTGTGGCCGGGGATGAAGATCGGCCAGCTGTGCCTGTTCACGCTGTCTAGCCCGTCCGAGCACCCCTACGGCAGCTCGGTCTACGGCTCGCGCTACCAGGACCAGCGGGGGCCGACGCCGTCCCGCTCGTACCGCAACTTCTCCATCACGGACACCAGCGTCCGCGACTCATCAGCGGGGCTCCACCACGACCGGGGACTCCACGCCGGCCGCCTCGACCTCGACGTCCTCGCGGGTGTCGGGGTCCGCGCGCAGCTCGGGCACCTCGTCGTCCACCTGCCGGTCGGCGCAGACCAGCCAACCGGTGACGAACAGCCCGGCGACCCCGAGGTAGACCAGCACGAACATGCCGGTGTACCCGCCGGTGAGCCCGCGCAGCAGGCCCACCAGCAGCGGGCCGACGGCGGCGATCGCGTAGCCCCAGCCCTGCACCACGGTGGACAGCGCGTTCACCGTCTCCGGCGTCCGGGCCCGCAACCCGAGCAGCGACAGCACCATCGCGAACGTGCCCATCCCGATGCCGAGCATCGACATCCACAGCCAGGTCAGGGTGAGCGGGGAGAGCAGCAGCCCGGTCCAGCCGACCAGGTAGCAGGCCATGAAGCCGACCAGCATGGGGCGCTGCCAGGACTGCCGGACCGCCCCCGAGGGCACCAGCGCGTTCAGCGGGATGACGATCAGCGCGTTCACGCCCACCAGCACCCCTGCCGCTGCGGCCGACATGCCCTCGTCGCGCAGGTACTGCGCCGTCCAGCCCACGATCACGTAGGCCTGCATGGCCTGCAGCCCGAAGAACACCGCGAGCTGCCAGGCCAGCGACGAGCGCACCAGCACCCGCAGGCGGACGGCGCCGCGGGGCGTGCCGGTCGCCGCGGTCCGCCGCGGCACCAGCAGCCACGGGACGACGGCGAGGACGGCGAACACCGCCCAGACCCCGAGCGCCCAACGCCACCCGTCGGCACCCACGGACTCGGCGATCGGCGCTGTCGAGACGCTGGCCACGGCGCCGCCGATCGCCATCGTGGTGCTGTAGGCGCCGACCAGCAGCCCGGTGCGGTGCGGGAACCAGTGCTTGACGATGCCCGGCAGCAGCACGTTGCCCAGCGCCCCGCCGACCATGGTGGCCACGGTGCCCAGCAGGAACAGCCAGAACGACGGCGCCGCGGCCCGGCCGAGCACGCCCAGGGCCATCACCAGCAGGGCGGCGGCCAGCACGTGCCCGTCGCGGAACCGGGCGGCCAGCGGCGGTCCGGCGAACCCGATCACCGCGAAGCACAGCAGCGGCATGGTGGTGATCAGCCCGGCGGCACCGGAGGAGATGCCCAGGCCGGCCTCGATCTCCTGCAGCACCGGGCCGACGCCGTTGACCGCCGTCCGCAGGTTGAACCCGGTCAGCACGATGGCCACCGCGACGAGCACCAGCCCCCGTCGGGGGATTCCGGCGGGGGCTGGTGCTGTGCTGCTCACGAGAGGCCATGTTCCACCCGGGGCCGCGGCGCCGGGTGGCGGGGTCAGCTGCGGGAGAAGGCGGCGTCGAAGGAGGCCGTGGGTGGGTCGAAGGCCAGGTTGCGCACGAAGGCCAGCGCCTCCGGGGCACCCACCAGCCGGTCCATCCCGGCGTCCTCCCACTCGACCGAGATCGGGCCGGCGTAGCCGATGGTGTTGAGCATCCGGAAGCACGCCTCCCACGGGACGTCGCCGTGCCCGGTGGAGACGAAGTCCCAGCCGCGGCGGGGATCGGCCCAGGGCAGGTGCGACCCCATCCGGCCGTTGCGGCCGTTGCCGACCTGCTTCTTCGCGTCCTTGCAGTCCACGTGGTAGATCCGGTCCTTGAAGTCCCAGAGGAAGCCGACCGGGTCCAGGTCCTGCCAGACGAAGTGGCTGGGGTCCCAGTTCAGCCCGAAGGCCTCCCGGTGGCCGATGGCCTCCAGCGTCCGGACCGTCGTCCAGTAGTCGTAGGCGATCTCCGAGGGGTGCACCTCGTGGGCGAACCGGACGCCGGCGGCGTCGAACTCGTCGAGCACCGGGTTCCAGCGGTCGGCGAAGTCCTGGTACCCGGCGTCGATCATGGACTCGGGCACCGGGGGGAACATCGCCACGGTCTTCCAGATGGAGGACCCGGTGAACCCCACGACGGTCCGGACGCCGAGCGCGGACGCAGCGTGTGCGGTGGCCTTCATCTCCTCGGCGGCCCGGCGGCGGACGCCCTCGGGGTCGCCGTCGCCCCACACCCGCGGGTCGACCATGTTCGCGTGCCGCTCGTCGATCGGGTCGTCGCAGACCGCCTGGCCGTTGAGGTGGTTGCTGATCGCGAACACCGACAGCCCGTGCTGCTCGAGCAGGTCCTTCTTCCCGCGCAGGTAGGCGTCGTCCTCGGTGGCCCGCACGACGTCGAGGTGGTCGCCCCAGCAGGCGATCTCCAGTCCGTCGTAGCCCCAGCCCGACGCCAGCCGGCAGACCTCGGTGAAGGGCAGGTCGGCCCACTGGCCGGTGAACAGGGTGACGGGGCGGGGCATCAGGAGCTCCTCGGTGAGCAGGGGACGGGGGTCCAGACGGAGCGGTCGGCGGCACTGCGCTGGACGGCGTCCAGCACCCGCTGCACGGCCAGCCCGTCGGCGAAGGACGGCGTGGGCTGCTCGCCGGCCGCCAGGGCACCGACCAGGTCGACGACCTGGTGGGTGAACGCGTGCTCGTAGCCCAGCCCGTGCCCGGCCGGCCACCACGCGCCGACGTAGGGGTGCCCGGGCTCGGTGACGACGATCCGTCGGAAGCCGGCGGTCTCGTCGGGGTCGGCGCCGTCGAAGAACTCCAGGACGTTCATGTCCTCGAAGTCGAAGGCCAGGCTGCCGAGTGACCCGTTGACCTCGATCCGGATCGCGTTCTTGCGACCCAGGGCGAAGCGGGTGGCCTCGAAGGTGGCGAGTCCGCCGCCGGAGAACCGGGCCAGGAACACCGCGGCGTCGTCGACGGTGACCGAGCCGGTGCCCTCCCCGGCCGTGCCGGACAGCGACCCGGCCGCGGCGGGCAGCGGACGCTCCTTGACGAAGGTCTCCAGCGCCGCGCTCACCCCGGTGACCTGCTCGCCGGTGATGTGCTGGGTCAGGTCGACCACGTGCGCGCCGATGTCGCCCAGCGCGCCGGAGCCGGCCTTGTCGGCCTCCAGCCGCCAGGACATCGGGGCGGCGGGGTCGGCGATCCAGTCCTGCAGGTAGGCCGCGCGGACGTGCCGCACCTCCCCGATCCGGCCCTCGGCGACGAGCCGGCGGGCCAGGGCGATCGCGGGGACGCGGCGGTAGGTGAACCCGACCATGGCCCGGACGCCGCGCTCGGCGGCCCGGTCGGCGGCGGCCACCATGGCCTCGGCCTCGGCGACGGAGTTGGCCAGCGGCTTCTCGCACAGCACGTGCTTGCCGGCCTCGAGGGCGGCGATGGCGATCTCGGCGTGGGTGTCGCCGGGGGTGCAGACGTCGACCAGGTCGACGTCCGGGCGCTGCACGGCGTCCTGCCAGTCGGTGCTGGTGGCCGCCCAGCCCAGGCGGTCCGCGGCGGCCGCGGTGCGGGCGGCGTCCCGGCCGACCAGCAGGGCCGTCTCGGGGTGCAGCGGCAGGTCGAAGAAGTGGGGGGCGGTGCGCCAGGCCTGCGAGTGGGCGGCGCCCATGAAGGCGTGCCCGATCATCGCGACGCGCAGGGGGGTGCTCATCTCGAGTCCTCTCGGAGGGGGGAGGTGGGGTGCGCGGGCGTGACCCGCGCACCCCACCGCTGGGTCAGGACTCGAACGCGCTGTCGATGTACTGGTCGACGTTGTCGGCGGTCACGACCGGGGCCGACAGGGTGATCTGCCGGGGCACCTCGACGTCGATGAGGTCCGAGAGCGCCTTGCCCTGGGCGATGAGCCGGGCCAGCCGGACGCCGTCCGCGGCCTGGCTGGCCGGGTAGATGACGGTGGCCTGCAGGACCGAGTCGCCGGCCTCGATGGAGCGCATGGCGTTGGCCGAGCCGGCGCCGCCGACCATGAAGAACTCGTCGCGGCCGGCGTTGGTGATCGCGGCCAGCACGCCGATGCCCTGGTCGTCGTCGTGGTTCCAGAGGGCGTCGATCTGCGGGGCGGCCTGCAGCAGGTTCGCCGTGACCTCCTCGCCGGACTCCACGGTGAACTCCGCGGCGACCCGGTTGTCGACGTCCAGGCCGCAGTCGGCGAGGGCGTCGGAGAAGCCCTGGCTGCGCTCCTGGGTCAGCGGGAGGGAGTCGATCCCGGCCACCTCGGCGACGACGGCGTCGGGCTGGTCGCCCAGCTGCGAGCAGACGTAGGCACCGGCGGAGACGCCCATGCCGTAGTTGTCGCCCAGGATCGTCACGCGGGCGGCATCCGGGTCGTCGAACTCGCGGTCGACGTTGATCACCGGGATGCCGGCCTGCATGGCCTCCAGCGCGATCGGGGTGAGCGCGGCGCCGTCGAAGGGCAGCAGCACGATCGCGTCGACGCCGTCGTTGATGAACGTCTCGACCTGGGCGATCTGCGCGGACACGTCGTTGGTGCCCTCGGCGACGACGAGGTCGACGTCCTCGTAGCCGTCGGCCTCGGCGCGGGCGGCCGCGGTGATCTGGGCCATCCAGCCGTGGTCGGCCGCGGGGGCGGAGAAGCCGATGGTGACGGTGTCACCGGTGTCGTCGTTGGAGCTGGCGGCGTTGTTGCCGCCCCCGCCGGAGCCGGTGGCCTCGGGGGTGTTGCCGGTGCAGCCGGTGACCATGACGCCGGCGCCGAGCAGGGCGACGGTGCTGGTCAGCAGGCGACGGTGCCGTGCGGACATGGGTTCTCCTCGGGAGGGTGGGTGGTGCCGGGGTGGGGCTGGGGAGGGGAGGTCAGGGGGCGGGGACGCCGGGGCTGGCCCCCGCGGGGGCGCCCTCGGCGGCGGTGGGCGGGAGCGCCTTCGACGAGCGCCGCTGCCGGCGGCCGGCCGCGACCCGCTGCTGGAGCAGCACGGCGGCGACGATGATCACGCCCTTGGCGACGGCCTGGGCGGAGCTGGAGAGGTTGTTCAGCGTGAAGACGTTGCTGAGCGTGGTGAAGATCAGCACGCCCAGGACGGTGCCGACGATGGTGCCGCGGCCTCCGACGAGGAGCGTGCCGCCGATGACGACGGCGGCGATCGCGTCCAGCTCCAGCAGCGTGCCGTGGGTCGAGCTGCCGGTCGTCGTGCGGGCCATGAGCATGACCGCGGCCAGGCCGCAGGTGACCCCGGAGAGCACGTAGAGGGCGACCGTGTGCCGCTGCACCCGGATGCCGGCCAGCCGGGCCGCCTCGGCGTTGCCGCCGACGGCGAAGGTGCGGCGGCCGAAGGTGGTGCGGTTGAGCAGCACCCACCCGGCGACGGCGACCAGCGCGAACATCCAGACCAGGGTCGGGACGCCCAGCGGGCTGCCGGAGAAGAACCGGAGGAAGTCCTGGTCCTGGACGATCTGGGTGCGCCGGTTGGCGATGATCTCGGCGAGACCGCGGGCGGCGGCCAGCATGGCCAGCGTGGCGATGAAGGCCACGAGCTTGCCGTAGGCGATGACCACCCCGTTGACCAGCCCGGCGATCGCGCCGACGAGCACGGCGGCGCCGACCATCAGGATCCAGTGCGTGTCGGCGGCCATCGCCTGCGTGGACAGCGTGGTGGCCCAGATCGAGGCCAGCGCGACCAGCGCGCCGACGGAGAGGTCGATGCCGCCGCCGATGATCACGAACGTCATGCCGATGCTGACGACGCCGACGACCGCGGCCAGCCGCAGGATCGTCAGCACGTTGTCGGTGCTGGCGAAGCGGTCGCCGGCGGTGATGATGCCGACGATGCAGAGCAGGGCGAAGGCGACCACCAGCCCCAGGTTGCGGCCCACCGGACCGGCCAGCAGGCCGGCCGACGAGGACGTCGTCCGTGGGCTGGCGCCGGTCGGGGTCTCCGGAGCGGCGACGGGTGTGCGGGTGTCCTCGGTCATGCCACGTGTCCCTCGGTCAGGGTGGTGTTCGGGTGGGTGGTGCCCTGCATGACCAGGTCGAGGACCCGGTGTTCGTCCAGGGCGGTGGCGGGTTCGTCGGCCAGCACGTGGCCGTCGGCGAGCACCAGCACGCGGTCGGCGAGACCGAGCACCTCGGGGATCTCGCTGGACACGACGACCACGGCGACGCCGCGGTCGGCCAGGGCCCGGATCAGGCCGTAGATCTCGGCACGGGCGCCGACGTCGACGCCGCGGGTGGGCTCGTCGAGCAGCAGCACCCGGCACTCGCGCAGCAGCCAGCGGGCCAGCACGACCTTCTGCTGGTTGCCGCCGGACAGGGTGCGCACCTCGCGGTCGACGTCCACCGGCCGCAGGTCCAGCGCCTCGGTCTGCTCGCGGGCCGCGGTGCGCTCGGCGGCTGCGGAGAGGAACCCGCCGCGGGAGAACCGGGCCAGGCTGGAGAGGGTGATGTTGCGGTAGATCGGCTCGCCGAGCAGCAGGGCCTGGCTCTTGCGCTCCTCGGGGGCCAGCCCGACCCCGGCGCCGACGGCCGCGGCGACGTCCCCGGCGCGCAGCCGCTTCCCGCCCACCCGGACCTCGCCGCTGCTGGGCCGGCGGGCGCCGTAGACGGCCTCGAGGATCTCCGAGCGTCCGGACCCGACGAGCCCGGCCAGGCCGAGGACCTCGCCGGGGGCGACGGTGAAGGAGACGCCCTCGAAGCGGCCGGGCACCGAGAGGTCGGTGACCTCCAGCAGCGGCTCCCCGCCGGGGGCGAGGGCGCGGCGCTCGGGGAAGACGTACTCGATGTCCCGGCCGGTCATCAGCGTGATCACGTCGCGGGTCGAGGTGTCCCGGGCCGGGAGGCCGGTGGCCACGGTCCGGCCGTCCTTGATCACGGTGATCCGGTCGCCGATCTGGCGGATCTCCTCCAGGCGGTGGGAGATGTAGACGACCGCGACGCCGTCGGCGGTGAGGTCCCGGACGACGTCGAAGAGCCGGTCCACCTCCTCGCCGTCGAGCACCGCCGAGGGCTCGTCCATCACGATCAGCCGCGCGTCCTGGCTCAGTGCCCGGGCGATGCTCACCATCTGCTGGGAGGCCGCGGACAGCTGGCCGACCTCGGTGCCGGGACGGATCTCCGGGTGCCCGAGCCGGGTGAGCAGCTCGGTCGTGGCGGCCCGCTGGGCGGCCGGGCGGCTGAGGCCGAACCGGGAGCGCTCGCGACCGAGGAAGACGTTGTCGGCGACCGACAGCCCCGCGACGAGGTCGAGCTCCTGGTAGATGGTGGCGATGCCCAGGCTCAACGCGGCCTGCGGGTCGGCGAGCCGGGTCTCCTCGCCACGCCACCGGATGACGCCCTCGTCGGGCTGGTGCGCCCCGGCGAGGACCTTGATCAGGGTGGACTTGCCGGCGCCGTTCTGGCCGAGCAGGCAGTGCACCTCACCGGCCCGGACGTCGAGGTCCACGCCGCCGAGCGCACGGACACCGGGGAACGTCTTGACGATCCCCTCGACCTGCAGCAGGGGAGCGGACCCGCCGGACGCGGGGTCGACCTGGGCCACGGTGCCACCTCTCGACTCCACTTGTGCTCACCAATGAGCACAAGTGTGTGCAGGCGTGAACCTATGGGGTGGCGCAGAGCACGGTCAAGCAGCTCGGGCGTCGTTATCGAAACGACACCGACTCCTGGGTTTCAGGAGGTGGCGGCGTCCAGCACGTCGCGGACCGAGTCCTCGTCCAGCCAGCCCTCGATGGCCATCAGCGCGGCCCCGACCCGCCCGGACATCTCCGGTGCCTGGCTGACGCTGATGTCCAGCGTGCGCGCGGCCAGCGGCATCGACCGGCCGTAGACGGCCTCCCGGATGCCGGCCAGCAGCGGGAGCCCGGCCTGGGCCACGCCGCCGGTGACCACGATCCGGTGCGGGTTGAAGAAGTTGACCAGGGCGGCCAGCACCGTGCCGATCGTCCGGCCGGTGCCACGCACCAGTTCCAGCGCGGGACCGTCCCCGTGCCGGGCGAGCTCGACGACGTCCCGGGTGGTGGAGACGGCCATCCCCGCAGCCAGCGCGTCCCGCAGCAGCGAGGCGCCGCCGGCCAGGGCCTCGAGGCAGTTCACGTTCCCGCAGCGGCACAGCACCGTGCGACCGTCGGCGACCGGGACGTGGATGTGCCCGATGTCCCCGGCGCTGCCCTGCGCCCCCCGGTACACCCGGCCCTCGACCACCACCCCGCACCCGATGCCGGTGCCCACCTTGACCACGAGGACGTCCTGGTCGGAGCCGCCGACGCCCATCTCGCCCAGCGCCATCACGTTCACGTCGTTGTCCACGAACACCGGACAGTCGTAGGCGGCGAACGCGTCGGGGATCGGGTGGTCGTGCCAGCCCGGCATGATCGGCGGGTGCGAGGGCCGTCCGGTGGAGAACTCCACCGGACCGGGCACGCCCACCCCCACCGCGCGGACGTCGTCCGGACCCAGCCCTGCCTCGGCCAGTGCGGCCCGGCACAGGCGGTCGACCTCGGCGAGCACCGGGACGGGCCCGTCGGAGATGTCGATCGGGTGCCCCAGGGTGGCGAGCACCCGGGCGGACAGGTCGGTGACCGCGACGTCGACGCTGGTCACCCCGAGGTCGACGGCCAGCACGCAGCCGGCCCCGCTGTTGAACTCCAGGATCGTGGGGGGCCGGCCTCCGGTGCTCCACCCGCGGCCGACCTCGGCGAGCAGGTTCGCCGCGATCAGCTGGTCCACCCGGCCGCTGACGGTGTTGCGGGCGGCCCCGGTCAGCGCCACCAGCTCGGCGCGGCTGCGGGCCCGGCCGGTGCGCACGTGGTGCAACAACGCCCCGGGCGAGGCTGACGAGTGCGCCACGCGGGCCATCGTGGCACGTCCAGGCCGTGGGCCCGTGTCGGCGACCCCCGTCAGAGGGGGTCGCGCACCAGCCGCGGCACCGCGCGCGGCACCCGGCGCCACACCGCCTTGAGCACCAGCAGGGTGAGGACCGCGGCGAGCAGGATGCCGACCACGTTGATGCCCAGCTGCAGCACCGAGCGGCCGGCGTCGGCCCAGTCGCCGAACGCCACGCCGAGGCTGAAGGCCGCCACCGCCGGCACGGTGGTGACCGAGATGAACACCCCGACCAGGCTGGCGGACTTCGAGCTGGTCAGGGCCAGCATCCCGGCCACCCCGGCGATGAACGCGACGGGGAAGGACCAGCGGTCGGGTCGGGTGATGAACCCGGTGGCCGGGCGTTCGGCGAGCAGGTCACCGACGTCGGCCCAGCCCAGCCCGCGCAGCGCCAGGCAGAAGCCGATGGTGAGCACCGTCGCGATCGCGAAGCCCACGGTCAGCGAGCGGACCGAGTGCTGGATGACCGCCCGGTGCCGGTGCACCAGGCCCAGCGCGATGCCCGCCAGCGGGCTGAACTCCGGGCCCATCACCATGCCGCCGATCAGCAGCACCGCCGAGTCGGTGACGATCGCCAGCGCGGCCAGCAGCGTGGCGATGGTCAGGAAGGCGCAGAAGGTCAGGGTGAGCCGGGACTCCTCGTCGGCGGTCTGCACGACCTGGTCCCAGACCACGGCGTCGGCACCGTCGCCGGGGGCGTCCCGGACCGACCGGTCGGTGGTCTCGGACAACGAGGTGTCGATCGACTCGATCGCGATGCCGCCGTCGCGCTCCACGCCGTGTCGCTGCAGCTCGTCGACCAGCTCGTCCACCGACTCCCGGGCCACGTCGCACATCACCAGGTCGCCGTCGGGACGGCGGACGACGCCGGGCAGGTGCACCAGGTGGGTCACCCCCACGTGGGCGCCGAGGACGGCGAGGACCTCACCGCACCGGTCGGCGGGCACGGTGAGGCGCAGGTGGAGGAGCACGGGGAGTGTTGTACCCCGTCAGCTCCTCAGCGGGTCCCCGACACCTGGACGGTGACCCGGGCGACGGTCGTCGTCGTCCCGTCGGCCGCCAGCTCGAGGAGCGCGAGGTCGTGCGGGCCGTCGCCGGCCGGTGCGGCCAGCGCCAGGCTGGGGGACAGGCACTGCGCCAGCTCCAGGGACGGGCCGGCGTCGGTCTCGGTGTAGGAGACCGTGGACCCTGCGTCCCCGCGCACCGGCTCGCCGTCGACGGTGACCACGTAGGCGGTGCCGTCGGCGCCGGTGAGCCGGTAGTAGAAGGTCTGCCCCGCGGTGAGCTCGCTGGAGGACACCCCGATGGCCGGGGCGTCGCAGGACGCGGTCAGCGGCACCTCGTCCTCGCCGCGGGCACCGGCGAACCCGAGCACCGCCAGCACCACGACGGCCACGGCCAGCCAGGCCCAGTGGTTGCCCCGCCGGATCGTCGGCCGGTCGTCGGCGAGCACCCGCTCGTCGTTGACGTCCCGGGCGTAGTGCATCGCCGACCGCCGGTTGCCGGCGGCCAGCTCGGGGTCCTCGCGCCCGCGCACCCCGCCGAAGATGAAGCTCACGGCCCCAGTGTCCCCCGGACGCACGAGGGCCCCGGGAGCGTGTGCTCCCAGGGCCCGGTCGTGCGGGACTGCTACTCGGCCGGGGCCGAGCCCGGGCCGGACTGGCCCTGCTGGGTCTCACCGTGCTCGGTGCCCTG
The DNA here is from genome assembly GCA_014218215.1 of Geodermatophilaceae bacterium NBWT11. Taxonomy (NCBI): domain Bacteria; kingdom Bacillati; phylum Actinomycetota; class Actinomycetes; order Geodermatophilales; family Geodermatophilaceae; species Geodermatophilaceae bacterium NBWT11. The sequence goes on along the minus strand of CP043652.1, from coordinate 1,507,951 downwards.
CGGGGCGGTGCCCCGGTCGCCGGGGCCCTCGGACCCCGGGGTGGGCCCGGACTCCGCACCCGCGGCGGCCGCGCCGACCGGGGCCATGGCGCGCAGCAGGATCTGGCTGACGTCGAGGACCTCGACGTGCTCGGCCGCCTCGCCCTTCTCCTTCTTGCTGTTCACCGCGTCGCTGAGCATCGTGATGCAGAACGGGCAGGCGGTGGAGATGACGTCGGGCTCGAGCTCGAGGGCCTCCTCGGTGCGGTTCATGTTGATCCGCGAGCCGATCTTCTCCTCCATCCACATGCGGGCGCCGCCGGCCCCGCAGCAGAAGCCGCGGTCCTTGCAACGGTGCATCTCCTGGGTGCGCAGGCCCTGCACGCTGTCCAGGATCTCCCGCGGCGGGGTGTAGACCTTGTTGTGCCGGCCCAGGAAGCAGGGGTCGTGGTAGGTCACCTTGCGGTCGATCGGGGTGACCGGCACGAGCCGGCCCTCTTCGACGAGCTGGCCCAGCAGCTGGGTGTGGTGCACGACGTCGTAGTCGCCGCCGAGCTGCGGGTACTCCTTGTTGATCGAGTTGAAGCAGTGCGGGCAGGTCGCCACGATCTTGCGGCGCCCCTCGCTGCGGCCCTCGAAGACGGTGTTCAGCGTCTCGACGTTCTCCGCGGCCAGCTGCTGGAAGACGAACTCGTTGCCCATCCGGCGGGCCGGGTCACCGGTGCAGGTCTCGCCCGAGCCCAGCACGGCGAACTCCACGCCCGCGGTGTGCAGCAGCTCGGCGACGGCCTTGGTGACCTTCTTGGCCCGGTCGTCGATGGCCCCGGCGCAGCCGACCCAGAACAGGTACTCGACGTCGTCGTCGATCGCCCCGTCGACCTGACGGACCTCGAAGTCCATGTCCTTCATCCACTCGTCCCGGGTGGCCGGGCTGACGCCCCACGGGTTGCCGCGGTTCTCCAGGTTGCGCAGCATCACGCCGGCCTCGGAGGGGAAGCTGGACTCGATCAGGGTCTGGTAGCGCCGCATGTCCATGATGTGGTCGACGTGCTCGATGTCGACCGGGCACTGCTCGACGCAGGCACCGCAGCTGGTGCAGCTCCAGAGGACGTCGGGGTCGATGACCCCGCCCTCCTCCAGCGTGCCCACCAGCGGCCGCTCGGCCTGGGCGTCGTTGGTGCCCTCGATCCGGGCGAAGCCGGAGTACCAGGTCTGCTCGGCCGACGGGGCCTCGGGCGTCATCGTTGACTCGCCGCCGTCGGACCCGCCCTTGCCGTCGCCGACCGTGCGGGCGCCGACCAGGTAGGGGGCCTTGGCGTAGAGGTGGTCCCGCAGGTCCATCACCAGCATCTTCGGCGACAGCGGCTTGCCGGTGTTCCAGGCCGGGCACTGGCTCTGGCACCGCCCGCACTCGGTGCAGGTGGTGAAGTCCAGCATCCCCTTCCAGGTGAAGTCCTCGATCTTGCCGCGGCCGAAGGTGGCGTCCTCGTCGGGGTCCTCGAAGTCGATCGGCACCCCGCCGGAGGTCATCGGCTGCAGGGCGCCCAGGGCGACCGCGCCATCGTCCTCGCGCTTGAAGTAGATGTTGAAGAACGCGCTGAACCGGTGCCAGGCCACGCCCATCGTCAGGTTGCGGGCGATCACGATCAGCCAGACGAGGCTGACCACGATCTTGACGAAGGCGATGACGCTGACCAGGTCGGCGTTGTCCGGGAAGAGGTTCGACAGCGCGGAGCTGACCGGGTGCGACCAGCCGGGGGCGTCGTCGATGCCCGAGGCGATCTTGGCGGCGCGGATCGACAGGATGCAGATGCCGATGACCAGGACGACGGCCTCGACGAAGTAGCCCCGGCCCTCGTTGGACCCGGTGAAGCGGCCGTTGCGGCCGGTGCGGCGCGGGTGGTCCTTCTGCCGGATCACGATCAGCACCAGGATGCCGAGCACGGTGCCCAGGCCGATCACGTCGACGAACAGGTTCCACACGCCCCAGTTCCCGATGAGCGGGAGGTGGAACGTGGGGGAGAAGACCTCGCCGAAGGCCTCGACCAGGGTGAGGAACAGCCCGTAGAAGCCGACCATCACGAACCAGTGCGCCGCACCGATCGTGGACCACTTGAGCATCCGGGTGTGGCCCAGGGACTCCACGGCGAGGTTCTTCAACCGGGGGCCCACGGGGCCGAACCGGGTGCCGTCGGGCTGGCCGGTCTTGATGACCGCCAGCATCTTCCGCACGGCCTGCGTCGCGAGCACCACCGCGACGACGAGGAGCAGCACGCACAACGTGCCCAGGACGATCTGCAACGGGCCCACGAGAATCCCTCTCCCCGTGCGTCGAGCGACCACGGTGACTCCCGTCGCACGATAGCCGAGGGCACCGACGGTCCGTACTGGCCAGTAGTCCACACCGGCGTTGACCGCCCGGCACCCCCGCCCGGGGGTCGGGGACGTTGCCGGGTGTCGGACCCGCGTGTCAGCCTGTCGCCGCCGTCGGAGTCGCTGGCCCCAGCGACCGCGGCCGGCCAGGGGTGGGTGACCGTGCAGGGAGAGGTGCGTCGCCGGGTCTACCTGGCCATCGCGGTCGTGGGTCTGGTCGGGTGCGCCTGGCAGGTGGGCACCGGGGCGGGCACGACCGTCGAGACCCGGTTCAGCTTCCCGCTGCTGGCGGTCTTCCTGCTCTCCGCCGTGGCGGTCCTGCTCTTCCGCCCCGCGCGCATCCGCTACGTCGAGCTGGGCGGCTACCTGACCGTCGCGGTGGTCTGGCTGACCACGATGGCCGTCCAGCTGGGCACGATCGCCGACGACGACGCGGCCTACGCCTCCCTCTACCCGGGGGTCTTCGCCAACCTGTGCCTGCTCATCCTGCTGGCCTACCTGTGGTTCGACACCCGCTGGGCGCTGCCGGCCTCGCTGATCGGACCGGTCGCGGCCCTGGTGATCGGACTGGTCCGGTTCCTCCCGTCGCAGAGCTCGCGCGACCTCGCCGCGGAGTTCGTCGGCGCGCTGGGCTACGTGGTGGTGCTGTCGATGCTGGCCTTCCTCATGGCCCGCAGCAAGGAGGCCCTCGCCGTCACCCGGGCCGAGGCGGCCCGACTGCGCGAGCTCGCCGACACCGACGTGCTCACCGGCCTGCCCAACCGACGCAGCCTGGTCGACCGGCTGCAGCTGGCGGTGCACGGCCGCCGCGACGACGGACCGACCGTGGTGGTGCTGTTCGACCTCGACAGGTTCAAGGCGGTCAACGACCGGTACGGCCACGACGTCGGGGACCTGGTGCTCCAGGAGGTCGCCGTGGTCGCCGCCGCCGCGCTGCGGCCCGACGCCGTCGTCGGTCGGTGGGGCGGGGAGGAGTTCCTGGTCCTGGTCCCGCGGGCCGACCTCGCCGCGGGGTCGGCGATCGCCGAGCGGCTGCGCGCGGACATCGCCGCCCACGCCTTCCCGGGCGGGCTGTCGATGACGGCCAGCTTCGGGGTCAGCGTGGTCACCGACGCCGACTCGGTCGAGGCGGTCGTGCTGCGCGCCGACCGGCTGCTCTACGTGGCCAAGGAGAACGGGCGGGACGCCGTGGTGAGCCGCCTCCCGGTGCCCCGGGCCGGCGCGGACGACCTGTCCGACCCCTCACCGGCCCGCTGACCTCCCCGGGAACACCGCACGGGGGTCTGCCGTTAGGGTGGGCAGGAAAGTTGAGCGGCCTCGGCGCAAGGCGTGTGTACGACACCGCCGGCCCGGGCACGTGACACCCACCGGACCCGCACCACACCTGACACCGCACGAGAAGGGCCAAGACACCCATGGCACGAGCAGTCGGCATCGACCTCGGCACCACCAACTCCGTCGTCGCCGTCCTCGAGGGTGGCGAGCCGACGGTCATCGCCAACTCCGAGGGCTCCCGCACGACCCCCTCGGTCGTGGCCTTCGCCAAGAACGGCGAGGTCCTCACCGGGCAGTCGGCGAAGAACCAGGCGGTCACCAACGTCGACCGCACCATCCGCAGCGTCAAGCGCGAGATGGGCACGACCTGGAAGACCGACGCGATCGACGGCAAGCAGTACACCCCGCAGGAGATCAGCGCCCGGGTGCTGCAGAAGCTCAAGCGCGACGCCGAGACCTACCTGGGCGAGCCGGTGACCGACGCGGTCATCACCGTCCCGGCCTACTTCGAGGACGCCCAGCGCCAGGCCACCAAGGAGGCCGGTGAGATCGCCGGCCTGAACGTCCTGCGCATCGTCAACGAGCCCACCGCGGCCGCGCTGGCCTACGGCCTGGACAAGGGCGAGACCGAGCAGACCATCCTGGTGTTCGACCTCGGTGGTGGCACGTTCGACGTCAGCCTGCTGGAGATCGGCGACGGCGTCATCGAGGTCAAGGCCACCGCCGGCGACAACCGCCTCGGTGGCGACGACTGGGACCAGAAGGTCATGGACCACCTGGTCAAGACCTTCAACGCCGCCAACGGCATCGACCTGTCCAAGGACAAGCTGGCCATGCAGCGCCTGCGCGAGGCCGCCGAGAAGGCCAAGATCGAGCTGTCGGGCGCGCAGTCGACCAACGTCAACCTGCCCTACATCACCGCCGGCGCCGACGGCCCGCTCCACCTGGACGTCACGCTCACCCGCGCGGAGTTCCAGCGGCTGACCCAGGACCTGCTGGACCGGGCCAAGGCCCCGTTCAACCAGGCCGTGCGTGACGCCGGGATCCCGGTCAGCGCGATCGACCACGTCGTCCTCGTGGGTGGCTCCACCCGGATGCCGGCCGTCTCGGACCTGGTCCGCGAGCTCACCGGGGGCAAGGAGCCCAACAAGGGCGTCAACCCCGACGAGGTCGTCGCCGTCGGTGCCGCACTGCAGGCCGGTGTGCTCCGCGGCGAGGTCAAGGACGTGCTGCTCCTCGACGTCACCCCGCTGTCCCTGGGCATCGAGACCAAGGGCGGGATCATGACCAAGCTCATCGAGCGCAACACCACGATCCCGACCAAGCGCTCGGAGATCTTCACGACCGCCGACGACAACCAGCCCTCGGTGCAGATCCAGGTCTTCCAGGGCGAGCGCGAGATGGCCGCCTACAACAAGAAGCTCGGCATGTTCGAGCTGACCGGTCTTCCCCCGGCGCCCCGCGGTGTCCCGCAGGTCGAGGTCGCCTTCGACATCGACGCCAACGGCATCGTCCACGTCCACGCCAAGGACCTGGGCACCGGCAAGGAGCAGTCGATGACCATCACCGGTGGCTCGGCCCTGCCCAAGGACGACATCGCCCGGATGATGGCCGACGCCGAGGCCCACGCCGAGGAGGACAAGAAGCGCCGCGACGAGGCCGAGACCCGCAACCTGGCCGAGTCCCTCCAGTACCAGACCGAGAAGTTCCTGGCGGAGAACGGCGACAAGATCCCCGAGGACAAGAAGGAGGAGCTCGGTGCGGCACTGACCGACCTGCGCTCCGCCCTCGGTGGCTCCGACCACCAGGCGATCAAGTCCGCCCAGGAGAACGTCGCCCGCATCTCCCAGGAGGTCGGTGGCGCGCTCTACGCCCAGCAGGCGGAGAACGCCGCCGCCGAGGGCCAGCCCGGCGCTGCCGGTGCGGCCGGCGCGACCGGCGGCTCGGACTCGACCCCGGCCGACGACGACGTCGTCGACGCCGAGATCGTGGACGAGGACACCGACAAGAAGTGACCGACCAGGCCGGGGTGCCGGTCGACGCGTCCGAGCAGGACGCGTCGGCCGGCACCCCCGGACCCGTCGCCGGGTCACCAGCAGGGCAGGCACCACCGGCCACCCCAGGGGAGCAGATGAGCGAGCAGACCGGATCGACCCCCGAGGTCGACCAGCCCGATGCCACCACCGGCGAGGCGGTGAGCGGCGAGGTCACCGACCTCCCGTCCACCGAGGAGCCGCAGGACGAGACCGCCCGGCAGCTGGCCGAGCGGACCGAGGACCTGCAGCGCGTCAGCGCGGAGTACGCGAACTACCGGCGGCGGGTCGACCGCGACCGGGTCGTGGTCGTCGACCAGGCGGCCGAGCGGTTCGCCGGCCAGCTGATCCCGGTCGTCGACGACATCGAGCGGGCCCGCGAGCACGGCGACCTCACCGGCGCCTTCAAGGTCGTGGCCGACCGGGTCCTCGGCCTCCTCGACGGGCTCGGGGTGACCACCTTCGGCACCCCGGGCGACCCGTTCGACCCGGCCCTGCACGAGGCGGTCCTGCACGACACCTCCCCCGACGTCGCGGTCCCCACCGCGACCACGGTGCTGCGCCCGGGCTTCCGGCGCGGTGAGCGGGTGCTGCGCACGGCGATGGTCGGGGTCTCCGACCCCGAGAGCCCCGCCGCAGCGGCCCCGACGGCCGAGCCGGAGCAGGGCGAGCAGCCCACCGGCTGAGCCCGGCCCCGGTGTCCGGGACGGCCTCGCGCCGTCCCGGACACCCACCGGTGCAGACGCACCGGCACCAGACACCGCCCGCCGCGCGCGGGCAGACCGAGCAGGAGGGGGGCGCCCGATGAGCACCCGGGACTTCATCGAGAAGGACTACTACGCCGCGCTGGGCGTCGCCAAGGACGCCGATCCGGCCGCGATCAAGAAGGCCTACCGGGCGCTGGCCCGCGACCTCCACCCGGACAAGAACCCGGGCAACGACGCCGCCGAGGCCCGGTTCAAGGAGGTCTCCGAGGCCTACGACGTGCTCTCGGACCCCACCCGCCGCAGCGAGTACGACGAGGCACGCCGGTTGTTCGGCTCCGGCGGCTTCCGCGCCGGGGGCGGCTCCGGCGGCGGCTTCTCCGGCTCCGGGTTCCCCGGGGCCGGCCAGGGCGGTCAGGCCTTCGACCTCGGTGACCTGTTCGGTCAGGCCGGCGGCTCCCGTGGGAACGCCGGCGGGGCCGGTGGGCTCGGCGACATCTTCGGCGGGCTGTTCGGCGGGGGCGGGGCCCCCGGTGGCACCCGCAGCCGGCAGCAGGCCGCGTCCGGACCCGCGCGCGGGCAGGACGTGGAGACCGAGGCGACGCTGGCCTTCGACGAGGCCGTGCTCGGGGTGACCGTCCCGCTGCGGATGCAGAGCCCGGGCTCCTGTCCGACCTGTCACGGTTCCGGCGCCAAGCCCGGCACCAGCCCGCACGCCTGCCCGGTGTGCCACGGGGCCGGTGTCACCAGCCGCAGCCAGGGCGCGTTCGCCTTCTCCGAGCCCTGCCGGCAGTGCCGGGGCAGCGGCTCGGTCGTCGACGACCCGTGCAGCACCTGCAAGGGCAGCGGGATCACCGACCAGACCCGCACCATCACCGTCCGGATCCCCGCCGGGGTGAAGGACGGCCAGCGCATCCGGCTGGCCGGCAAGGGCGCCCCCGGCCGCCGTGGCGGCCCGGCCGGTGACCTGTTCGTCGTCGTGCACGTCAGCGGAAGCGACCTCTTCGGGCGCAAGGGCAACGACCTCACCCTCGAGGTGCCGGTCACCTTCGCCGAGGCGACGCTCGGCACCACCCTCACCGTGCCGACCCTGGACACCAACGTGTCGCTGCGGGTCCCCCCGGGCACCGCGAGCGGCCGCACCTTCCGGGTGCGCGGTCGCGGCGTGCAGACCAAGGGGGTGGCCGGTGACCTGCTGGTCACCGTCGTCGTCACCGTGCCCGACACGCTCAGCCCGGCGGCCCGGGAGGCCGTCGAGGCCCTGGCCACCGAGCTCCACGAGGACCCCCGCCCGCACGTGACCGCGGCGGTCCGGGGTGGGAGCGGGTCGTGAGCGGGTGGGTCCGGTGAGCGACCCGCGCCCGGTCGCCGAGGACGCCCCGGTCTTCGTGATCTCCGTCGCGGCGGAGCTCGCCGGCATGCACGCCCAGACCCTGCGCCAGTACGACCGCCTCGGGCTGGTCCGGCCCGGCCGCACCCCCGGGGGCGGCCGCCGGTACAGCCCGCGCGACGTCGCCCTGCTGCGCGAGGTCCAGCGGTTGAGCCAGGAGGACGGCGTCAACCTGGCCGGCATCAAGCGGATCATCGAGCTGGAGTCCCAGGTGGAGGCCCTGCAGCTGCGGGTGCACGAGCTGCTCGCCGAGCTCGACGGTGCCCAGCGCCGGGCGATGGCGGCGGAGTCCGCGGTCCGCTCCGGCTTCCGGCCCGACCTGGGTCACCCCGACCCCGGGACGGCGCTCGTGGTCTGGCGGCCGCGCGGCCCGCGGGGCAGCCGGTGACCGGGCCCGAGCGGCCGGCCGGGAACGGATCGGAGGGCGTGTACGTGGAGGACGACATGACCGTGACCGAGCAGCTCTCGTCCCCGGCCACCCAGGACGGGGCCCTCGACGCCCGTCCCGGGGACGACCTGGACGCGCACGGGGCCCACGTGAAGCTCGAACGCGAGGTGGCCCTGCTGCTGCGCCGGGCCCGGGCGATCCAGGGCCGCCTGGCCGGGGAGCTCGCCAGCGGGCTCGACGGCGCGGCCTACGGGCTGCTCGTGCTGCTCGACGACGCCGGCCCGCTGCGGGCCAGTGACGTCGTCGCCCGCCTCGGCCTGGACAAGAGCACCGTCAGCCGGCAGGTCGCCTCCCTGGTCGACGCCGGCCTGGTCGACCGGGCCGCCGACCCCGACGACGGGCGCGCCCAGGTGCTGAGCACGTCGGTCGAGGGGCACCGCCGGCTCTCCGAGATCCGGGACGCCCGGCGCGCCCGCTGGGAGGCCGACCTGCAGGAGTGGCCGACCCGCGACGTCTCCACCCTGGCCGAGCTGCTGGGCCGGCTGAACCGGCTGGGCGAGGCCCGCGAGGCCCAGGTCCGCGCCGCCCAGGACTGACCTCCCGGGTCCATCCCCGCCCGGGTGGGCGGGTTCACAGCGCACTCCTGTTGCAGACAGCAACCATCTGACCGAGGATGGTTGAGGTCTACAACAGGAGGCGACCGTGCGGATCACCCGTGACACCACCGACCGGCTCACCGTCGGCATCGGTCAGCTGCTCCGGGTCGGCCGCCAGCTCTCCCACCGCGCCGCGCACGAGCTCTACGGCGACCTGCCCTCCTACGGATGGGCCGTGCTCGTGCCGCTGGAGTCCGGTGGCGAGCAGCGCCTGAGTGCCCTGGCCCTCCAGCTCGGGGTCGACGGCTCGGTGGCCAGCCGTCAGGTCGCCGTCCTCGAGCGCTCGGGCCTGATCACCCGCCGTCCCGACCCGCAGGACGGCCGCGCCAGCCTGCTCGGGCTGTCCGAGGCCGGCCGCGCCGTGCTCGCCCACACCCGCCAGGTCCGCAGCGAGTGGGCCGTGGCCGCCCTGGCCGACTGGACCGACGACGAGGCCGAGCTGCTGGGCCGGCTCATCGAACGGCTCAGCGCCGACCTGGCCGCCGCTGGCGTCGACCGCGCCCTGCACCCCGTCCCCGGCTGACCGGGCCCACCACCCGGCCCGCAGCCCGCCCCACCGCGACACCGAAGCGCACCAGGAGAACCAGCATGGCCAGCACCACCACCGAGCGGTCCGACGCCCGGTCAGCACCGGCGGCCACCGCCCCGGTCGAACAGCAGGGCCGGATGACCCACCGGCAGATCCTCGAGGCGCTGTCCGGGCTGCTGCTCGCGCTCTTCGTGGCGTTCCTGTCCTCGACCGTGGTCTCGAACGCCCTGCCCACGATCATCACCGACCTGCGCGGCAGTCAGAGCCAGTACACCTGGGTGGTCACCGCCACCCTGCTGGCCAGCACCGCGTCCACCCCGATCTGGGGCAAGCTCGCCGACCTGATGAGCAAGAAGCTGCTCATCCAGATCGCGATCGTGGTCTTCGTGGTCGGCTCGATGCTGGCCGGGCTCGCCCAGTCGGTGCCCACGCTGATCGGCTGGCGGGTGCTGCAGGGCCTGGGCCTGGGTGGCCTGCAGGCGCTGGTGCAGATCGCGATGGCGGCCATGATCAGCCCCCGGGAGCGTGGTCGGTACTCCGGCCTGCTGGGTGGCGTGATGGCCGTGGCGACCGTCGGCGGCCCGCTCATCGGTGGCCTGCTGGTCGACACGAGCTGGTTGGGCTGGCGCTGGTGCTTCTTCGTCGGCGTCCCCTTCGCCGTCGTGGCCCTGGTGCTGCTGCAGCGCACGCTGCACCTGCCCACGATCAAGCGCGACGTGTCGATCGACTACCTGGGTGCGGCCTTCCTCACCGCGGGTGTCTCCTCGCTGCTCATCTGGGTCACCCTGGCCGGCGACACGTTCGCCTGGATGTCGGTCGAGACGCTGCTGATGGTCGGTGGCGGCCTGCTCGCCGTGGCCGCGTTCATCGTCACCGAGATGCGGGCCAAGGAGCCCATCGTCCCGCTGCGGCTGTTCAGGGACCGCACGACCAGCCTGGCGATCATCGCCAGCGTCGCCGTCGGTGTCGCGCTCTTCGGCTCGACGGTCTTCCTCGGCCAGTACCTGCAGATCTCCCGCGGCTACTCGCCGACGGCGGCCGGCCTGCTCACCATCCCGATGGTCGGCGGCCTGCTGGTCTCCTCCACCGCGTCCGGGATCCTGATCTCCCGCTACGGGAAGTGGAAGGCCTACCTGGTCAGCGGCTCGGTCCTGGTGGCCACCGGCTTCGGCCTGCTCGCCACCATCGACCACACCACGAACATGGTCGTGCTCGGCGTCTTCCTCGCCGTCCTCGGCCTGGGCATCGGCATGACGATGCAGAACCTGGTGCTGGCCGTGCAGAACACCGTGGCGGCCACCGACCTCGGGGCGGCCAGCTCCGCGGTCGCGTTCTTCCGCAGCCTCGGCGGCACGATCGGCGTCTCGGTGCTGGGTGCGGTGCTCAGCGCCCGGGTCGCCAGCCTGATCACCGACGGCCTCCCGGCCGGCGCGGCCGGCCAGGCGGGGTCCGGCGACATCGGCCTCGCGACGCTGACCACCGCCCCGCCCGAGATCCAGGACCTCATCCGGGTCTCCTACGGCGACGCCACCGGCCGGATCTTCCTGATCGCCGCGCTCCTGTCGGTGATCACGGTGGCGGCCGTGGTCTTCATCCACGAGGTGGCCCTGCGCACCGAGAGCGGCGACGAGCGGGTGGCCGGCGAGCAGGCCGGCGCGACCCCGGCCGACAGCACGGCCGCGGTGGACGACCAGCTGGCCGGCCGGCACGCCGTGGCCGGTCCGGACGCCCCCGAGGAGCCGGTGCGGGTCACCGTCTTCACCGGCACCGAGCTGGACCAGGGCGGGCGGCACGAGCCGGTCGACGCCCGCCGCTGACCCCACCGCAGAGACACCGCTCGAGGCCCGTCCCCACCCGGGGGCGGGCCTCGCGTGCGTCATGAGAGGTCTGCCACCGTCGTCTCACGCCGGTCACCGGGACGACGACCACGGTTCATCCCGTGCCCACCTCCCCGACGCTCCAGCGCGACGACGTCACCCGGCCGCTGCCCACCGCGCCCGGCCGGCGCGACCGGCTCCGGGTGGCCGCGCGTGAGCGGGTGCGGGACGCGGTGGCCGGCGCGAGCCGTGGCCGGCTGGCCGGACTGGCCCTGCTGGCCGGGGTGCTGCTCGCCGTGCTCTGCGCCGTCCTGGTCGGGGGGCTGGACCCGGCCGGGGGACTGACGCTGGCGGTCTTCGCCGTCGCCACCTGGGCCTGGGTGGCCACCGACCTCGACGACACCGCCGTCGCGCTGGCCGCGGCCCTGGTGCTCGCGGTGACCGGGGTGCTCCCGGTCGAGGAGCTCTTCGGCACGCTGGGTTCCGACGTGGTCTGGCTGCTGGTCGCGGCCTTCGTGGTCGGGGTGGCCGTCGCCGGCTCCGGGCTGGCCGACCGGGCCGCCGGCTGGCTGCTGGCCCGGGCCCGCACGCCGCGCACGCTGTTCCAGCTCACCACCCTCGCCCTGGTGGCCACCACCTTCATGGTGCCCTCGACGTCGGGCCGCGCCGCCCTGGCGCTGCCGGTGTTCCTGGCGCTGGCCCGGGTGCTGGCCGACCGGCCGCAGCTGGTCCGCGGACTGGCCCTGCTCGTGCCGACCGTCGTGCTGCTGTCGGCGGTCGGGTCGCTGCTCGGCGCCGGTGCACACCTGGTCACCAGCGCGGTGCTCACCGAGGCCACCGGGGAGGGCGTGTCGTTCCTGCGCTGGGCGCTGCTCGGCCTGCCGCTGGCGCTGGTCAGCTCGCACACCGCGGCCGAGCTGGTGCTGCGGCAGACCGTGGACCGCGCCGAGCGGCGCACCCCGCTGCACGTGTCGGCCGAGCGGCTGGCCGCCGAGGTCGGCACCCCGCGCGGGCTCCGGCCCGAGGAGCGGCGGGTGCTGGTGCTGCTGGGCGTCGTCGTCACCCTCTGGTGCACCGAGGCCCTGCACGGGGTCAGCCCCGCGCTGGTCGCGCTCGGTGCCGCCCTCGTGGTGACCGCGCCCGGGGTCACCGGGACGACGCTGTCCGAGGCGCTCGCGCGGGTGCCCTGGTCCCTGCTGCTGTTCCTCGCCGCCACCCTGGCGCTCGGCTCGGCGCTGGTCGACTCCGGCGCGGCGGCCGCGCTGGCCGGGCTGGCCCTCGGCGGGCCGGTCACCGGCTCCCCGGTCGCCTTCCTCGCCGTCGTCGTCGTGGTGAGCACGGCCGCGCACCTCGTCATCGCCTCCCGCACCGCCCGTTCGGCCGTATTGGTCCCGCTGGTCGTGGCGCTGGCCCCGGTGGCCGGCGTCGACCCGGTCGCCGCCGCGCTGGCCTCGACCGCCGCCGCCGGCTTCTGCCACACGCTGCCCGCCTCGGCCAAGCCGGTCGCGGTCTTCGCCCGCATCGAGGGCGCCCCCACGTACGGACCGCGCGAGCTGCGCCGGCTGTCCGCGGTGCTCGGCCCGCTCACCGCCGTCCTGGTCCTCGTCTTCGCCCTCGTCGTCTGGCCGCTCCTCGGCCTGCCCCACAGCTCCTGACCCCCACCCCTCGACCGAGAGAAGGACCCCTCATGACCCTCACCCGCGTGCTGATCGCCCCCAGCGGCTTCAAGGAGAGCCTGGACACCGGCGAGGTGGCCGCCGCCATCGCCGTCGGCGTCCGCCGGGTGCTGCCGGACGCCGTGATCGACCGCATGCCGCTGGTCGACGGCGGCGAGGGGTCGGCCGCGGCGCTGGCCGCGACCACCGGCGGCTCGGTCGTGCCGGTCGAGGTGACCGGCCCGGTCGGTGACCCCGTGCGGGCGCACGTCGCCGTCCTGGGCGGGGCCGCCACCGGCACGGCGGTCATCGACATGGCCTCGGCCGCCGGGCTGTCCCTGGTCCCGGCCGACCGGCGGGACCCCACCCGCACGACCACCGCCGGGGTGGGCGAGCTGCTGCGGGCGGCACTGGACACCGGGTGCCGGCGGGTCGTGGTCGGCTGCGGGGACTCCGGCACCAGCGACGGCGGGGCCGGCGCGCTGCAGGCCCTGGGCGCCCGGGTGCTCGACGCGCACGGTCGCGAGCTGGGCCGGGGTGCGGCCGCGCTGGCCGACGTCGCCGAGGTCGACCTGTCCGGACTCGACCCGCGACTGTCCGAGGTCGAGCTGGTCGTGGCCGGCAACACCAGCAACGTGCTGACCGGCCCGCACGGGGTGGCCCGGGTGTTCGGACCGCAGAAGGGCGCCACCCCGGCGCAGGTCGAGCTGCTCGCCGCCGGACTCGACCGGTGGGCGGCGGCGCTCTCCCGGGCGTGCGGTCGGGAGCTCGCCGTCGTCCCCGGCGGCGGTGCCTCCGGTGGTCTGGGTGCCGGGCTGATGGCCGTCGGTGCCACCCTGGCCTGCCGGTTCGACGTCTTCCTCGACCGGGCGCTGACCGGGCAGGGCCTGGACGAGCTGATCGCGGTCGCCGACCTGGTGATCACCGCCGAGGGGCAGCTGGACGCCCAGACCCCGCACGGCAAGGTCCCGGCGGAGGTGGCCCGCCGCTGCCGCGCCGCGCAGACCCCGGTCGTGGCGCTGGCCGGCACGCTGGGGGAGGGCTGGGAGGCCGTCTACGCGATGGGGCTGGCCGCGGTGAGCAGCATCGTGCCCGGGCCGATGTCGCTGCAGCGGGCCATGGACGAGGCGGCCGCGCTGGTCGCCGACGCCGCGGAGTCGCTGGTGCGCACCGTGCTGGTCGGGATGGCGGTCCGCGAGGCCGCCTAGCCGCGGTCCAGCGCGTCGTCGACCACCTGCTGCTGCTCGGTGAAGAACTCCGCGGCCGCGGGGCCGGTGAGCAGGGCGTCGGTCCAGGAGTTCGTCGCCAGCGCGGCCCGCCACTGCGGGGAGTCGTGCATCGCCACGACCAGCCCGGTCAGCCGGTCCACCTGCTCGGCGCTCAGCCCCGGCGGGGCGACCAGCCCGCGCCAGTTGGTGAAGACGACGTCGACGCCGAGCTCGGTGAGGGTGGGTGCGTCGACGGTGGGCACCCGCTGCGCCCCCGTCGTCGCCAGTGCCCGCACCTCGCCCGAGGCCAGCAGGTCGGCGAACTCCGCCGTGCTGGACAACGCGACCTCGACCTGACCGGACAGCAGCGCGGGCACCAGGTCGCCGCCGCCGTCGAAGGCCACGTAGTCCACCCCGTCCTGCGGGATCCCGACCGCGGCGGCCAGCTGGAGGGCGAGCAGGCTGTCCGGCCCGGCCGGCGCCGACCCGCCGCCGACCGGGAACGCGGCCGGGTCGGCCGCCCAGGCGTCGGTCAGCTCGGCGACCGTGTCGTACGGGGCGTCGGCGGTGACCAGGACGGCGGCGGGCTCCTCGATGAGCCGGGCCACCGGGGTGACGTCGGCGACCGTGGTGGTGACGTCGCTGGCCCGGGACGCCGCCAGCAGGCCCAGCCCCATGCTCATCAGCAGGTCCCCGTTGCCGGCCTCCCCGGCCAGCCGGGCCAACCCCACCGCGCCGCCGGCACCGGGCAGCTGGAAGACCTCCACCCCGGGCGCCAGGCCGGTCTCCTCGAGCACCCGGGCCGCCGTCCGGCCGGTGACGTCGTAGCCACCGCCCACCGTGTTGGGCACCATGACCCGCAGGTCCTCGACCGGTGCGGGCCCCCCGCCGCAGCCGGCGAGCAGCAGTGCGACCGCGACGAGTCCGGCCCGGCTGCGCATCCGCCCATGGTGGGGCACGCCACGGGGCGGGCCATCATGGGCCCGTGAACCGACGTCCCACCTCGCTGGCCGGCCGGCTGCTGGCCTTCCAGCTCGGGTTGGTCGCCGTCGTGGTGCTCGGCGTCGCCGCGGTGTCGGTCGCGCAGAGCCGGTTCACCAGCGAGACCGGCGCCGACCGGCGGGTGCGGGCGGTCGCCGAGTACGCCGCGAGCCTGCCGGTGCTGCGCTACGAGCTGGCCCGGGTGGCCGACGGCGCCCAGCTCGCCCCGGTGGTGGAGGACCTGCGCACCACCAACGCGGTCGACTCGATCGTCGTCACCGACGCCGAGGGCACCGTGCTCGCCGCCCCCGACGACCCGCGGCTGCTGCGCACCGTGCTCACCCCCGGCGCCGACGACGGCGCGGTGTCCCTGGGCGCCGGGTGGAGCGGGGGGACGACGCTGGGCGACCGGGACGTCCGGGCCGCCCGCGCCCCGGTGCTGGCCGACGACGGCACGCTGCTGGGCACCGTCGTCGTCGCCCAGGACGACCCCAGCACCGCCGCGCTGCTGGTCACCGCGCTGCCCGACCTGCTCACCTACCTGCTGGTCGCCGGCGTCCTCGGGGTGGCCGGCTCGGTGCTGCTGGCCCGGCGGGTCAAGCGGCAGACCCTCGGCCTGGAGCCGACCGAGATCGCCGCGCTCACCGAGCACCGCGAGGCGATGCTGCACGGCATCCGCGAGGGCGTGCTCGGCCTGGACGCCGACGGGCGCGTCACGCTGGTCAACGAGGCCGCGGTCGAGCTGCTGGACCTGCCCGAGGACTGCGTGGGGGCCCCGTTGGCCGACCACGTCACCGAGCAGCCGCTGCTCGGCCTGCTGACCGGGGCCACCGGCACCCCCGACCCCGACCGGATGGTCGTCCGCAGCGGTCGGCTGCTCGTGCTCACCCGCACCGACCTGCACCGCGCCGGCCGGGTGCTCGGCTCGGTCACGACCCTGCGCGACCACACCGAGCTGGTCGCGCTGCAGCAGCAGCTGGTCGCCAGCCGCGACGTCGGGGACACCCTGCGCGCCCAGACCCACGAGTTCGCCAACCGGCTGCACACCATCTCGGGCCTGGTGCAGCTCGGCCTGCACGAGGAGGTGGTCGACTTCATCGAGGCGCTCGGGCGGGACGGTGCGGTGCTGGACGACGCGGTGACCCGGCGGCTGGCCGACCCGGCGGTCGGCGCCCTGGTGGCGGCGAAGTCCAGCCTGGCCCGGGAACGCGGCGCGACCGTGGTCGTGACCGACGGCAGCGCGCTGCCCCGGGTCGCTCCCGGCCTGGCCGCCGACCTGGTCACCGTGCTGGGCAACCTGGTGGACAACGCGCTGGACGCCGTCGCCGACCGGCCCGGCGCCCGGGTGCAGGTCGACGTGCGGGTGGCCGGCGACGAGGTCGTGGTCCGGGTGGCCGACGACGGCCCGGGTGTGGACGACGCCGTGCTGCACTCGGTGTTCCGCCGCGGGGTGTCGACCAAGCCCGGGGAGGGGCGCGGTCAGGGCCTGGCCCTGGTGCAGCTGGTCGCCGGCCGCCGCGGCGGGGACGTGCGGGTGGACTCCCCGGCCGGCGGGGGAGCGGTGTTCACCGCCCGGCTGCCGGTGGGCGCCGCGGAGCTGGCGTCCTCGACGGTGGGTGCGGCGTGAGCGTGCGGGTGCTCGTGGTCGATGACGACCCGATGGTGGCCGCCGTGAACCGCGGGTTCGTCGGCCGGGTCGACGGGTTCACCGTGGTCGGCGTGGCCGCCACTGGTCAGGACGCGCTGGACCGGGTGGACCTGGGCGGGGTGGACCTGGTGCTGCTCGACGTCCACCTCCCCGACCTGGTGGGCACCGAGGTGCTGCGCCGGCTGCGGGAGTCCAGCCCGGACGTCGACGTCCTCATGGTCACCGCGGCCCGCGAGGTGGACACCGTGCAGGCCGCCGTCCGCGGTGGGGCGGTGTCCTACCTGCTCAAGCCGTTCACCGCCGAGGACCTGCGGGTGCGGCTGCTGCACTACCGGGAGGTGCGCGAGCACCTGTCCTCCGTCGGGGCGGCGGAGCAGTCCGACGTCGACCGGGCCTTCACCGGGCCGCGCGAGGCGCAGTTGGCCCGGGGTCTGCCCAAGGGGTTGTCCCGGGAGACCGCCCAGCGGGTGGAGCAGGTACTGCGGGCGGCGGGGGAGCCGGGGCTGTCGGCCTCGGAGTGCGCCGAGGCGCTGGGGGCCTCCCGGGTCAGCGCCCGGCGCTACCTGGAGCACCACCTGTCGACCGGGCAGGCGGTCGTGCACCTGCGGTACGGCACGACCGGGCGGCCCGAGCGGCGCTACACCTGGCGGACCTGAGGGCTCAGCTGCCGCCGGAGGAGGCGTCGGCGGTGCTCGAGGACGACGGGCCCACGCCGGCGGACGACGAGATGCCGTCGTCGGTGCTGCTGCTCGACCCGGCGGTGGTGGACCCGGTGGTGGTGGACCCGGCGGTGGTGGACGCGGTGCTGCTCGACTCGGTGCTGCCCGACTCAGCGGTGGCCGTCGTCCCGGTGTCGGCGAGGGCGACCGTCGCCGCCCCGGTGGCGAGCAGCGCGGCGGTGGCGACGCCGGCGGTGGCCAGCCGCAGCCGCAGCGTGCCGCGGCGACGGGTCTCCAGGAGGTGCTCGGCGGGAGGTGTCATGCCCCCCACGGTGCCGTCGTCCCCCGTGCACCCGCTGTGCACGCACCCAGGGTCCGGACAGCACGACGGCCCGCCCCCGGTGCGGGGGCGGGCCGTGGCGTGGTCGATCAGGACTCGAGCGCGGCGTCCAGGGTGATCTCGACGCCGGTGAGGGCCTTGCTGACCGGGCAGCCGGCCTTGGCGTCCTGGGCGGCCTTGTCGAAGCCGGCGGCGTCGAGGCCGTCGACCTCGCCGCGGACGGTCAGCTTGATGCCGGTGAGCTTGAAGCCGCCGTTGGCGGAGTCCGGGCCCAGGGAGACGTCAGCGGAGACGTCCAGGGACTGCGGGGTGCCGCCGGCCTGGGCGATCAGGGCCGAGAGCTGCATGGCGTAGCAGGACGAGTGGGCCGCGGCGATGAGCTCCTCGGGGGAGGTGGTGCCGCCGGCCTCGTCCGCCGCCCGCTTGGGGAAGGAGACCTCGTAGGTGCCGACCTTCGAGCTGCTGAGCTCGACCTGGCCCGAGCCCTCTTCCAGGGTGCCGTTCCAGGCGGTGCGTGCGGTGCGAGTGGGCATGCTGACTCCTCTGTCGACGAGGGGCCACCGCCTGGTGACCCCGTTCGGTCGTGCACAACCGATCAGCCGCGGAGAGTGTTCCCGTCCTCCGCGACGCGTTCGGTGAGGGCCCGCAGCTCGTCCTTGAGGTGGTCGAACTCGGCCATCTCCAGGCCCAGTGCCCCGATCATCTCGCTCGACACGTCCATCGCCTGGGTCTGCAGGGCGCGACCGGCGTCGGTGAGCAGGATCGAGACCGACCGCTCGTCGTCCACCCGGCGGTGCCGGCTGACCAGCCCGGCGGCGGTCAGCCGCTTGAGCAGGGGCGACAGCGTGCCGGAGTCCAGGGAGAGCCGGGCGCCGAGCTGGCCCACGGTCTGCCCGTCGGTCTCCCAGAGCAGCATCATCACCAGGTACTGGGGGTAGGTGAGGCCCATCCGGTCCAGCATCGGGCGGTAGCGCGCGGTCACCGCCCGCGAGGCGGCGTACAGGGCGAAGCAGAGCTGGTCGTCGAGAGCCACGCTCGGCGACGGGGTGTCCGTCATCGGGTCAGCCTAGGTGGTGCCCGACCGGGTTGGGCGGTGCGCGGGACTGTCGGTTCCGACACGCGACCGGGTCGTGCCCGACTGGACGCGCAGAGTTGAGCGGAACAGACTCAACCCACCGCCCGTTGTCCCGACGAGTCACCCGCGCACCCCACCCGAGAGGACCCCACCCCGACCATGGACAAGCTCACCACCCGTTCGCAGGAGGCCATCGCCGCGGCCCAGCGGCTGGCGGTCGACCGCGGGCAGGCGGCGCTGGAGCCGCTGCACCTGCTGGTCGCCCTGCTGGACCAGCCCGAGGGCATCACCGGTCCGCTGCTGCAGGCCACCGGCGCCATCCCGGGGGAGGTGCGGGCCAAGGCCGAGAGCGCGCTGCGCCGGCTGCCCAGCGTGTCCGGCTCCACGGTCGCCGCGCCGTCGCCGTCCCGGGACCTCCTGCGGGTGGTCAACGCCGCCGGCGAGCAGGCCACGGCCCTGGGTGACGAGTTCGTGTCCACCGAGCACCTGCTGGTCGGGCTGGCGACCGTCGGCGGCGAGGCCGGCGCCGTGCTCGCCGGTGCCGGGGCCACCGACGACGCGCTCCTCGCTGCCTTCCGCACCGTGCGGGGCACCCGCAAGGTCACCTCCGCCGACCCCGAGGGCACCTACAAGGCGCTGGAGAAGTACGCCGTCGACCTCACCGAGCGGGCCCGGGAGGGCAAGGTGGACCCGGTCATCGGCCGGGACGCCGAGATCCGCCGGGTCGTGCAGGTGCTCTCCCGCCGGACCAAGAACAACCCGGTCCTCATCGGGGAGCCCGGCGTGGGCAAGACCGCCATCGTCGAGGGCCTGGCCCAGCGGATGGTCGCCGGCGACGTGCCGGAGAGCCTCAAGGGCAAGCGGCTGATGAGCCTGGACCTGTCCGCGATGGTCGCCGGGGCCAAGTTCCGCGGGGAGTTCGAGGAGCGGCTCAAGGCCGTGCTCACCGAGATCACCGAGTCCGACGGCGAGATCGTCACCTTCATCGACGAGCTGCACACCATCGTCGGGGCCGGCGCGAGCGGCGACTCCGCGATGGACGCCGGGAACATGATCAAGCCGATGCTGGCCCGCGGCGAGCTGCGGATGGTCGGCGCCACGACGCTGGACGAGTTCCGCGAGCACATCGAGAAGGACGCCGCGCTGGAGCGGCGCTTCCAGCAGGTCTTCGTCGGCGAACCCACCGTCGAGGACACGATCGGCATCCTGCGGGGGCTCAAGGAGCGCTACGAGGTGCACCACGGTGTGCGGATCACCGACGCCGCGATCGTCTCCGCCGCGACCCTGTCCGACCGGTACGTGACCGCCCGCTTCCTCCCCGACAAGGCCATCGACCTCGTCGACGAGGCGGCCAGCCGGTTGCGGATGGAGATCGACAGCCGCCCGGTCGAGGTCGACGAGGTCGAGCGCGTCGTCCGCCGGCTGGAGATCGAGGAGATGGCGCTGGCCAAGGAGGACGACGAGTCCTCGCAGGCCCGGCTGGTCGCACTGCGCGAGGACCTGGCCGACCGGCGCGAGCTGCTCGACGAGCTCACCGCCCGCTGGCAGCAGGACAAGGGCGCCATCGACCGCATCCGGGAGACCAAGGAGCGGCTGGAGGCGGTCCGTTCCGACGCCGAGCGGGCCGAGCGGGACGGCGACCTGGCGCGGGCCGCCGAGCTGCGCTACGGCCAGCTCCCGGCCCTGGAGAAGGCGTTGGCCGAGGCCTCCGGTGCCACCGGCGAGGCCTCGATGCTCAAGGAGGAGGTCGGCCCCGACGACATCGCCGAGGTCGTGCAGGCCTGGACCGGCATCCCGGCCGGCCGGCTCCTGGAGGGCGAGACCGCCAAGCTGCTGCGGATGGAGGACGTGCTCGCCGGGCGGGTGGTCGGCCAGCCCGACGCCGTCCGGGTCGTCGCCGACGCCGTGCGACGGGCGCGGTCCGGGGTGGCCGACCCCGACCGCCCCACCGGGTCCTTCCTCTTCCTGGGCCCCACCGGCGTGGGCAAGACCGAGCTGGCCAAGGCGCTCGCGGAGTTCCTCTTCGACGACGAGCGGGCCATGGTCCGCATCGACATGAGCGAGTACGCCGAGAAGCACTCGGTGTCCCGGCTCGTGGGGGCGCCTCCCGGGTACGTCGGCTACGAGGCCGGCGGGCAGCTCACCGAGGCGGTGCGTCGTCGTCCCTACACGGTCGTGCTGCTCGACGAGGTGGAGAAGGCCCACCCGGACGTCTTCGACGTGCTGCTGCAGGTGCTCGACGACGGCCGGCTGACCGACGGCCAGGGCCGCACCGTGGACTTCCGGAACACGATCCTGGTGCTGACGTCCAACCTCGGCTCCCAGGTCATCGCCGACCAGTCCATCGCCGCGGACGCCAAGCGGCGGGCCGTCGACGAGGTGGTCCGAGCGCACTTCAAGCCCGAGTTCCTCAACCGGCTCGACGACGTGGTCGTCTTCCGGGCGCTGGGCACCGAGGAGCTGACCGGCATCGTCGACATCCAGGTCGGGGTGCTGGCCCGTCGGCTGGCTGCTCGTCGGTTGACCCTGCGGGTCTCCGACGCGGCCAAGGAGTGGCTGGCGATGACCGGGTTCGACCCGGTCTACGGCGCCCGCCCGCTGCGCCGGCTGGTGCAGTCGGCGATCGGGGACCAGCTGGCCCGGGCGCTGCTGTCCGGCGAGGTCCGGGACGGCGACGGCGTGGAGGTCGACGTGGCCTGGGACGCGACCGGCGGGGCCACCGACGCCGGGCTGACCGTGCGGCGGGCCGAGCCGGCCGCCTGACCCCTGCGCGGGCTCCGTCCACAGGCTGTGGACGGAGCCCGCGCGGGGTCGGTCCCGGCTGACACCGTCCCTCCTGCGCGGCCGGGTGGTCCGGTCGCCGGGACGGACGGGGTGGGCGGCATGGGCGTGGTGGACGGGGTGCGGTCCCGGGTGCGCGGGCTGCAGGCGACGCGGTGGGTCGTGCGGCTGGGGGTGCTGCAGATGGTTCTGGCCGGGCTGCCCCTCCTGGCGCTGTCGGCGTTCGCCCTCGCGGAGCCTGCCGGGGTGGCCGGGCCGGTGCTCGGCGGTGTGGTCGGCCTGCTGGTCGGGTGGGGCCTGGTGCTCAGGGCGTTCCACGGCCGGCACCGGTGGGCCTGGTGGGTGCTGGTGGTCGTCGAGGTCGCCGGGCTGGCGGTGGCGACGGTGTCCCTCTCCCCGTGGGGAGTGCTCGCCGGGGTGGTCGTCCTCGGGCTGCTGCTGCACCCGGACAGCCGGGAGTGGGTGCGACCGGACGCACCCCGCCCGATCGGGTGGCCGGTCGGCACGTCGACGCCCACCGGCGGACCGGACAGGACATGATCCCCGCGCCAGTGCAGTCGTCAGCGAGGAGCAGTCAGTGTCCGGACCGCAGGGGTACGGCCAGCAGGGGCAGCCCGGCTGGGGAGAACAGGGCGGGCAGGGCGGAGGCCCCACCCCGCAGGGCGGGTACGGCCAGCAGCCGCAGGGTGGCTGGGGGCAGCAGCCCCAGGGCGGCTACGGCCAGCAGCCGCCGTCGGGCTGGGGTCAGCAGCAGGGACAGCCGCAGTACGGACAGCCGCCGTACGGGCAGCAACAGGCGTACGGCCAGCAGGGGTACGGCCAGCCGGGCCCCGGTGGGCCGGTCCCGCCGCCGATGTCGCGGCCGAGCACGGTCACGTACGGCATCTACGCCTTCGTGGCCGCGGCCGTCATCGGGCTGATCACCTCGATCATCACGTTCGTCAACCTGGACGCCTACGTCGACCAGGCCTTCGAGGACCTCGGCTACAGCCGGGCCGACTACGAGGCCACGTTCGGCTCGTCGCTGACCGACTCGATCAGCACCACGGGGGTGACCGCGGGCGCGATCGTCACGCTTCTCGGCGTCGCGCTCTACGGGACCATGGCGTACTTCGCCTGGAAGGGCCAGAACTGGGCGCGCATCGTGCTCTGGGTGTTCGGCGGGCTGGGCCTGCTGGGGGTCTTCTCGGTGTTCGGCGCCCCGCTGCTGGTGATCACCCTGCTCGGCGTGCTGCAGTTCCTGCTGCTCGCCGCGGCGGTCGCCCTGCTCGCCCTCAAGCCGTCCAACGACTGGTACCGGGTGCAGGGCCAGCGTCGGAAGGCCGGCCTGCCCGGCTGACCCCGGTCAGCTGCGCCGGTCGGGCGCGGCGGTCCCCGGGGTGCTCCCCGGCGTCCGACCGCGCCCGACGGCGGAGGCGGTGGTCCCGGCCAGCAGGCTGCTGGCGGCACCGACGCAGAGCACCACGACCAGCAGGGAGAACAGGGTGGCGCCGCCGGCGTCCACCATCGACAGCAGCGTCAGCAGGCCCAGGAACAGCACGGCCAGCAGGCCCAGCCAGCGGGACCACGCCCGGCGGCGCAGCAGGAAGACGGCCGCCACGAGCGCGGCGACCCCGACCAGCAGGTAGCGGACCTGGCCCAGCACGAGGGACCGCATCACGGTCTCCCGGTCCAGGTCGGGCTGGACGGACAGGAACCGGTCGACCACCGTCTCGCGCCCGGCCAGGGTCAACGCCCCGCTGGCCAGCAGCAGCACCGCGAGCAGCAGGAGCAGGCCTACCGCGATCCGCAACGACGGCGGGGCCGGGCTCGGGGACGGGCTGCTCGTCTGGGGCACCGGCCCACCCTGGCACGCAGACCCACAGCCGGTGCCCAGCCCCGTTCCACAGTCGTTACAGGTTCGTGATGAACCGTTGACGCACTCGGCCCGAACCCAGGGCGTGACCCTGACCGAGCAGTCCCCGGCCCCCGCAGCCGGCGCCGACGACGCCCCCACCCGGGGTGCCCGTCGACTGCGTCGGGTGCTCGCCGCCCTCGCCGGCCTCCTGGCCGCCGCCGTCGCGCTGGGCGTCGGGGAGCTGGTCGCCGGTCTCGTGGGCCCCGCCTCCAGCCCGGTCGTCGCCGTCGGCAACGCGGCCATCACGCTCACCCCCGAGTCGCTCAAGAGCTTCGCCATCGAGCAGTTCGGCGAGGACGACAAGATCGTCCTCATCGGCGGCGTGCTGGTCGTCATCGCGCTCTACGCCCTCGCCGTCGGCCTGGTCTCGCTGCGCAGCCGACTGGTCGGCTTCCTGGGCATCGCGCTCTTCGGCGTCATCGGCGTCGTCGCCGCGGTGACCCGTCCGGCCGGTGGCCTGCTCGACGGGCTGCCCTCCCTGGTCGGCGCCCTGGTGGGCGTGGTCGCCCTCGGCGCGCTGGTCTCCCCGCTGCTGGCCTCCGCCCGCAGCTCGGCCCCCGCCCCGGTCGCCCGGGTCGAGGGTGGGGGCTCGACAGCCTCCCGGCAGCACGCCGACGAGGCGATCGTCGACCGGCTGCGCGAGGTGCTCGGCTCCGGTGACCGGAAGGGCTTCGCGCTCGACCGCCGCCGCTTCTTCCTCACCTCCGGTGTCGCGGTGGGTGCCGCCGTCGTCACCGGCGGAGGTGGCCGTCTGCTGCAGCGTCGCTTCGACGTCGCCGGCGCCCGGTCCGACCTGAGCCTGCCCAGCCCGTCCTCGGCCGCCCCGGCCCTGCCGGCCGGTGCCGACCTGGCGACCAGCACCCCCGACCTGACCCCGCTCTTCACCGCCAACTCCGACTTCTACCGGGTCGACACGGCCATCACCGTGCCCCAGATCAGCCCCTCGGA
This sequence comes from Geodermatophilaceae bacterium NBWT11, assembly GCA_014218215.1. Taxonomy (NCBI): domain Bacteria; kingdom Bacillati; phylum Actinomycetota; class Actinomycetes; order Geodermatophilales; family Geodermatophilaceae; species Geodermatophilaceae bacterium NBWT11. The sequence continues at coordinate 1,483,615 of CP043652.1, read as the reverse complement.
GTACTCGCTGACGCTGAGCGGGATGTTCGACAGCCCCCGCAGCTTCACGCTCCAGGAGCTCTTCGACCGCGACGACCTGATCGAGCGGGACATCACGCTGACCTGCGTCTCCAACGAGGTCGGCGGCAAGCTGGCCAGCACCGCCCGCTGGATCGGCGTCCCGCTCGGGGACTTCCTCCGCGAGAACGGCGTCCAGTCCTCCTCCAACCAGCTGGTCTGCCGGTCCTCCGACGGCATGACCATCGGCACGCCGACCGAGTCCGCGCTCGACGTCGAGGACGCGATGCTGGCGATCGGCATGAACGGCGAGCCGCTCCTGGTGGACCACGGCTTCCCGGTCCGGATGCTCATCCCCGGTCTCTACGGCTACGTGTCGGCCTGCAAGTGGCTCACCGAGATCCAGGCGACCACCTACGACGCCGTCGACGCCTACTGGACCGAGCGGGACTGGGCCACCGACGCCCCGATCAAGGTCTTCTCCCGGATCGACACCCCGGCCGCCCTGCGCAACATCCCCGCCGGCACGACCCCGGTCGCGGGCGTCGCCTGGGCCCAGGGCCGGGGGATCGCCAAGGTCGAGGTCAAGGTCGACGACGCCGACTGGGTGGAGGCGCAGCTGTCCCCCGAGGTGAACGCCGACCTCTGGCGCCAGTGGGTCCTGCCCGTGGACCTCGCCGCCGGCCAGCACCAGTTCACCGTCCGGGCCACGGACACGACCGGTGAGACGCAGACCGAGGAGCGGGTCGCCCCGTTCCCGAACGGCGCCACCGGACTGCACTCGATCCGGGTGGTCACGACGTGATCACGAACCGCCCAACCGTGTTTCCGCTGTCCAGCAGCTGAGCACACCCACAGAGCTCGTCGACGGCCATCCGGCCGGAGGCGCCCCGGCCCGACCGGGACAACCCCCCACCGCGACACGCCGTCGCACGAGTACGAGGAGCACCACCCCATGAAGAGCACCCGTCTCACCCGTGGCGCCCTGATCGCCGCCACCTCCGCCTTCGCGCTCACCATGACCGCCTGTGGCTCCGACGCCGCGGACGAGGCCGGCGACGCCGTCGGTTCGGCCACCTCCGCCGCCTCCTCGGCCGCCGAGAGCGCCACCTCCTCGGAGACCACCGAGGCCGCCTCCACCGAGCCCTTCGGCGAGGCCTGCTCGCTGGTCCCCACCGACGGTGAGGGCTCCTTCGACACGATGAGCGCCCAGCCGGTCGCCACCGCCGCCTCCGGCAACCCGGTGCTCTCGACCCTGGTCCAGGCCGTCACGGCCGCCAACCTGGTCGACACCCTGAACTCCGCCGAGGACATCACCGTGCTGGCCCCGGCCAACCCGGCGTTCGAGGCCGTCCCGTCGGAGAACCTCAACGCCCTGCTGGCCGACGTGCCGCAGCTGACCTCGGTCCTGCAGCACCACGTCATCGGCGGCCGCCTGGCCCCCGACGCGCTGGCCGGCGAGCAGACCACCCTGCTCGGCGACACCGTCACCATCGAGGGCTCCGGCGAGTCGTTCACCATCTCGGCCGACCAGACCCTGCTGGCCTCCGCTGACGCCAACGTCATCTGCGGCAACGTGCAGACCGAGAACGCGACCGTCTACATCATCGACCAGGTCCTCGCGCCCGCCGCTGCCTGATCGAACCCCGCACGACCCGTCAGGGCCGCCGTCCGCACCCCGGACGGCGGCCCTGCCGCGCGTGGTGGGTCAGTTCCGCCGGGCGATGGCCCCGGACAGCACCGTCGCGAACGCCGTCCAGGCCGCGTAGGGCACCAGCGCCGCGGCCGCGGGACGGCTCACCCGGTCGGCCCGCCGCACCAGGTCGACCGTGGAGGCGGTGAGCAGAGCGGACTCCGCGGTGGCCAGCCACGGCCGGTGGGCCCGGAAGAACAGCGGCGTCCAGGCGGTGTTCAGCGCCAGGTTCGCCGCGTAGGCCCGGCCGAAGTCGTGGCGCTGCTGCCCGTCGGCCCGGCTCAGGACCTCGCCACCGGCCCAGGCGATGCCGGTGTAGAGCGCGCTCCAGACGATGCCGAAGGCCTGCGGTGGCGGGTAGAACGCCGGCTTGTCCAGGCGCCGGAACCAGCGACTGTCCGGGTCGGTGGCCAGGCCACCGACGACGGCGGAACCGACGGCGAGGGCAGCCGCGGCCACCCGGTCCGAGGAGGAGGTCATGCCCGGATCGTCGTCCCCAGTACGGTCGGGCGCATGACCGCGCCCTCCCACCACCCCGACCGTGACCGGCTCCTGGAGCTGATCACCGACCTCGCCGTGGTGCACGGGAAGGTGACGCTCTCCTCTGGCGCCGAGGCCGACTGGTACATCGACCTCCGCCGGCTGACGCTGCACCACGAGGGGGCCCCGCTGGTGGGCCGGGTGATGCGCCAGCTCACCGTCGACCTGTCCTACGACGTCGTCGGCGGGCTGACCCTGGGTGCCGACCCGGTGGCCACGGCGATGCTGCACGCGGCCAGCGACGGTCAGGGCTTCCTGGACGCCTGCGTCGTCCGCAAGCAGGGCAAGGCGCACGGCCTGCAGCGCCGGATCGAGGGCCCCGACGTCGCCGGCCGCACGGTGCTCGTCGTCGAGGACGTCTCCACCACCGGCACCAGCCCGCTGACCGCCGCCGAGGCGCTCACCGAGGCCGGGGCCGAGGTCGTCGGCATCGCCGTGATCGTCGACCGCGGGGCGCGCGCGGCCGTCGAGGCCGCCGGATACACCTACCTCGCCGCGTTCGACCTCCGCGACCTGGGCCTGGCCTAGGCCGTCGTCCGGCGGGTGCGGAGCACCTCGACCACCACCGGCAGCAGGGACAGCGCCACGACGCCGAGCACGAACAGCTCCACGTGCTCCCGGACGAGGGCGACCTGACCCAGCCAGAAGCCGAGCAGGGTCAGCCCACCGGCCCAGAGCAGCCCGCCCAGGGCCGACCAGAGGGCGAAGCGGCGCAGGTCCATCCGGGAGGCGCCGGCCATCACCGTGGCGAAGGTGCGCACCACCGGCACGAAGCGGGCGAGCAGGACGGTGCGTGGGCCGTGCCGGTCGAAGAAGGCCTGGGACCGGTCGACGTGGTCGGCCTTGAACAGGCGGCTGTCCGGACGACGGAACACCGCCGGCCCGGCCTTCCGGCCGATCCACCAGCCCACCAGGTTGCCGGCGATCGCCGCGACCGGGAGCACCAGCAGCAGCACCCACAGCGGCGCGATGCGACCGGCGGCGGCCAGCAGCCCGGCGGTGAAGAGCAGCGAGTCCCCGGGCAGGAAGAACCCGACCAGCAGCCCGCACTCGGCGAACAGCACCACGGCGATGCCGATCAGCCCGAAGGTGTCGATCAGGTTCGTCGGGTCGAGGAAGCCGGTCACGGGGCGGGACCGTACGGGCGTCGGCTGTGCAGGAGCTGGATGTCGGTGGCCCGTCGTACGGTGGTCGCGTGACCGCCATCACCGCGACGACGACGTCGCACACCGCACCCGTGCCCGCCTGGCTCGACGAGCTCGTCGACGCCCTGGGTGCCGGCAGCGTGCTCACCGACCCCGACGTGACCGCCGCCTACGCCCGGGACCAGGCGATGCTGGCCGAGTCCGGCACCCCGGCCGCGGTCGTGCTGCCCCGGACCACCGACGAGGTCTCCGCGGTGATGCGGATCGCCTCGGCGCACGGCGTCCCCGTCGTCCCGCGCGGTGCCGGCTCGGGGCTGGCCGGGGCGGCCAACGCGATCGACGGGGCGATCACCCTGGTGCTCACCCGGATGGACGCGGTCCTCGAGGTGTCCACGGCCGACCGGCTCGCCGTCGTCCAGCCCGGGGTGGTCAACAAGGCGCTGCGGGACGCGGTGGCCACCGACGGGCTGTTCTACCCGCCGGACCCGTCCTCCTACGACTGGTGCACGATCGGCGGCAACCTGGCCAACAACTCCGGCGGCCTGTGCTGTGTCAAGTACGGCGTGACCACCGACTACGTGCTCGGCCTGGAGGTCGTGCTCGCCGACGGCCGGGTGCTGCGCACCGGGCGCCGGACGGTGAAGGGCGTGGCCGGCTACGACCTGGCCCGGCTCTTCGTCGGGTCCGAGGGCACCCTCGGGGTGATCACCGAGGCCACCCTGTCGTTGCGCCCCGCGCCGAAGACGCCGGTCACCCTGGTCGCCAGCTTCACCACCACCGCGCAGACCGGGCAGGTCGTGGAGGCCGTGGTGACCTCGGGCCTGGTGCCGAGCCTGCTCGAGGTGATGGACCGGACCTGCATCCGGGCCGTGGACGACATGCTCAAGGCCGACCTCGACCGGGACGCCCACGCCCTGCTGGTCGCCCAGTCCGACGCCGGCGGGCAGGCCGCGGTCGACGAGATGGAGGCGCTGGCCCAGCTGTGCCGCGACGCCGGCGCCGACCTGGTGCACGTCACCGACGACGCCGCCGAGGGCGACCTGCTGCTCACCGCCCGCCGGATGGCGCTGCCCGCCCTGGAGCGGTTGGGCACCACGCTCATCGACGACGTCGCCGTCCCCCGCTCGCGGATCGCGGCGTTCCTGGACGGCTGCGACGCCATCGCCGAGCGGTGCGGCCTGGTGATCGGCGTCGTCGGGCACGCCGGGGACGGCAACATGCACCCCACCGTCGTGTTCGACCCCACCGACGACGACCAGCGCACCCGGGCGTTCAGCGCCTTCGACGACGTCCTCGAGCTCGGGCTGTCGCTGGGCGGCACGATCACCGGCGAGCACGGCGTCGGCAACCTCAAGACCGACTGGCTGGAGCGCGAGATCGGCCCGGTCTCGCTGTCGGTGCACCAGGCGGTCAAGGCCGCGCTGGACCCGCAGGGGCTGCTGAACCCGGGCAAGATGTTCCGCTCGGCGAGCGTCGCCGACCTGGCCGGGGCGGCGTCGCTGCGCTGAACCCGGTGGTTCCTGGGACGCTCGGTCCATGACGGGGCGGGCACGACTGCTGGTGATCGGGGGCGACGCGGCGGGCATGTCCGCCGCCGCCCAGGCGCGACGGATCCGGGACGAGGACGAACTGGAGATCGTCGTCCTCGAGCAGGGCGGGGACACCTCGTTCTCCGCCTGCGGCATCCCCTACTGGATCGGTGACCTGGTCGAGGGCCGCGACGCCCTGGTCGCCCGCACCCCCGAGGAGCACCGGTCCAAGGGGCTCACCGTGCACACCGGCACCCGGGCCACCGCGATCGACACCGAGGCCAGGACGGTGGCCACCGCCGACGGGCGCTCGTTCGACTACGACACCCTGCTGATCGCCACCGGCGGCAAGCCCACCCGCCCGCCGATCCCCGGCCTGGACGCCCCGGGGGTGTTCGGCGTGCACCGGCTCGACGACGGCGAGGCCATCCGGGCCGCGATCGACGAGCTGCCCGCCGACGGTCCCCGGCGCGCGGTCGTCATGGGCGGGGGCTACATCGGCCTGGAGATGGCCGAGGTGCTGCAGACCCGCGGCCTGGACGTCACCGTCGTGCTGGCCGACCCGCTGCCGATGGGCCTGCTGGACGCCGACATGGGCGACCTGGTGCTGGCCGCGATGCGCGAGCTGGGGATGACCGTGCACACCGACCAGGCGGTCGAGGAGGTGCTGCTGGACGCCGACGGGCGGGCCTGCGGGGTGCGCACCGACGAGGGCTCCTACGACGCCGAGATCATCGTCCTCGGGCTGGGCATGGGCCCGGAGGCATCGCTGGCCGAGGCCGCGGGCATCGCGATCGGGGTGACCGGCGGGATCGACGTCGACGCCACGATGCGCAGCCGCAGCCATCCCGACGTGTTCGCCGCCGGGGACTGCGTGCAGACCTACCACCAGCTCACCGGCGAGCCCCAGCACGTCGCGCTGGGCACCCACGCCAACAAGCAGGGCCGGGTGGCCGGCTCGGTCATCGCCGGTCGGCCGGCCCGCTTCGGCGGGGTGCTGGGGACGGCGCTGACCAAGGTGGGCGACACCGAGATCGGTCGCACCGGGCTGTGCACCACCCAGGCCGAGCAGGCCGGCTACGCGTTCACCAGCGACGTCGTCGAGGGCACCACCCGGGCCGGCTACTACCCCGGCGCCGAGGGGCTGACGGTCAAGCTGGTCACCGAGGTCGGCTCGGGCCGGATCCTGGGCGGTCAGGTCGTGGGCGGCCCGGGCGCGGGCAAGCGGGTCGACGTCCTGGCCACCGCGATCTGGGCCGGGATGACCGCCGCGGACCTCGCGGCGTCGGACCTGTCCTACGCCCCGCCGTTCTCCCCGACCTACGACGTCGTCGCCGTCGCCGCCCGCAAGGCCAGCGCGGTCGTCAGGGGCTGACCCGGGCGACCGACCGCAGCACCAGCAGGCTGCCGGCCAGACCCAGGACCAGCAGCACGGCCATCGCCCAGGCGCCCGCCGCGGGGGAGCCGGCAGACCCGAGCAGCCGGACCAGGGTGATCGCGTGGGCGACCAGACCCACGGACACGGCGACGAAGGCGATGGACGCGCTGGTGCGGCGCAGCCTCCGCCAGACCAGCAGCAGGAACAGGGCAGCCGGGACCAGGGAGACGACCAGGGCGCCGATCAGCTCACCCGTGGGGCTGTCCTGCGCCTGGGCGAGGGTGGCCACGACGCCGGCCACGACGAGCGCCCCGACGACCGCGGCCAGCGCCCAGCGGGTCGCCCTGGACCACGGCACCGCGGCCAGACCGACGACCGCGGCGATGCCCAGGCCGGCGAAGGCCAGGACGATCGTCGCCTGGTAGTCCGGGACCGACACCAGCACTCCCTGGGTCGCGGTGACCTCCCCGCCGTCCTCGAGCACACCGCGCCCCCAGACGCTGTCGTCGGTCAGCAGGATCGACAACAGGGCCGCGGCCAGGGTCACGAGCCACCCCACGAGGGGGAGCAGCTGCCGGCGGGCGGGGACGGGGGGTGTCGTCACGGGCGGTGATCCTGCCGGGTCCGACGCTCGCCCGCTGTCGTCGTCCCCCGATGGGGCGGGATACTGGACCCCGAGCAGGTCTTCCTCGATCGACAGGAGCGTCACCGTGCCCATCGCGACCCCCGAGGTCTACGCCGACATGATCAGCCGGGCGAAGGAGGGCGGTTTCGCCTACCCGGCCATCAACTGCACGTCCTCGGAGACGGTCAACGCCGCGCTGCGCGGGTTCGCCGACGCCGGTAGCGACGGGATCATCCAGTTCTCCACCGGCGGTGCGGAGTTCATCTCCGGCACCCGGGTCAAGGACATGGTGGTCGGCGCCAGCGCGCTGGCCGAGTACGCCCACGTCGTGGCGAAGCAGTACCCGGTCCAGGTGGCGCTGCACACCGACCACTGCCAGAAGGAGAAGCTGGACTCCTACGTCCGGCCGCTCATCGCGCTGTCCCAGGAGCGGGTGGACCGGGGCGAGAACCCGCTGTTCCAGTCGCACATGTGGGACGGCTCGGCCATCGACCTGGACGAGAACCTGTCCATCGCCGAGGAGCTGATCGCCAAGACCTCCGCGGCGAAGATCGTGCTGGAGCTCGAGATCGGCGTCGTCGGCGGCGAGGAGGACGGCGTCAGCCACGACATCAACGACAAGCTCTACACCGCCCCCGGCGACTTCATCCAGACCGCGAAGACCCTCGGCCTCGGCGAGAAGGGCGTCTACCTGCTGGCCGCGACCTTCGGCAACGTGCACGGGGTCTACAAGCCGGGCAACGTGAAGCTGCGCCCCGAGGTCCTCAAGGAGGGCCAGGAGGTCGTCGTCGCCGAGCTCGGCCTCGAGGCCGGCAGCAAGCCGTTCAACCTGGTCTTCCACGGCGGGTCGGGCTCCTCGCAGGAGGAGATCCGCGAGGCGCTGTCCTACGGCGTCGTGAAGATGAACGTCGACACCGACACCCAGTACGCCTTCACCCGCCCCATCGCCGGGCACATGCTCAGCAACTACGACGGCGTGCTGAAGATCGACGGCGAGGTCGGCAACAAGAAGGTCTACGACCCGCGCACCTACATGAAGGCCGCCGAGATCGGCATGGCCGAGCGCGTGCAGACCGCGTGTGAGGACCTGCTGTCGGCGGGCAGGGCCCAGTCGTGACCCACTCCCACCACAACCTGCTCGGCGAGCCCCCGGCCACCCGCCTGCCCGCGGAGCCCGAGGCCGACGACGCGCTGGCCGACGGCACCGACCCGGCCGTCGTCGCCGCTGCGCACCCGACCGTCAGCGCCGCCTGGGCCGCACTGGCCGAGAACGCGCTGCAGGGCGGCCGCACCATCGAGGCCTACGCCTACGCCCGCACCGGCTACCACCGCGGCCTGGACGCCCTGCGCCGCAACGGCTGGAAGGGCTTCGGCCCGGTCCCGTGGAGCCACGAGCCCAACCAGGGCTTCCTGCGCTGCGTGACGGAGCTGGCCAAGGCCAGCGAGGCGATCGGCGAGACCGCGGAGACCCAGCGCCTCACCGAGCTCCTGCGGGACTGCGACCCCAGCCTCGCCGCCTGACCCGTTCCCGCCCCATCCCAGCCGGTCACCTGGCAGGGATCCGGTCACCGCACACGCCGACCGGATCCCTGCACGGTGATCGGCTGTCCGTTGTCCACAGATCTTGCCGACGTCGCCCGCGGGAGCCTCCGGGTCGGCACGGTGGACGGGTGCACTCCTTCCTGCGGCTGGCGGCCGAGCGACAGCACGGCGTCGTCTGCACCCGGGACCTCGTCCGCGCGGGCATCGGGCCCCAGGAGGTGCGCCGCCTGGTCGACGCCGGCGCATGGGTGCGGCTACGGCGAGGTGCGTTCGTCGCTACCGACGTCCTGGCCGCGGCCGATGCCGAGGGCCGGCGCCCGGTGCTGGAGGCCTCCGCCGTGGTGCTGACCCTGGCCCGCCCGTCAGCGGTGCTGAGCGGGCTGTCCGCCGCGCGGGTGTGGGGCCTGCCCACACCACGGCGGCTGCGCGGGACGGTGACCCTGACCGACCCGGCGCAGCACCGGCGCGGCCGGGGCTACGAGGTCACCCACGCGCCGCTGCCACCCGGCTCCACCACCACCCGGCTGGGACTGCCCGTCACCACGCTCGCCCGCACCGTCGTCGACTGCGCCCGGGAGTGGACGCTGGAGGAGGCGCTGATCCTCACCGACGCCGCACGCTGGGGTGGGCGGTTGAGCGAGGCGGAGCTGGCGGAGGCCCTGGTCGAGGCCGCCGGCCAGCGGGGCGTGGCCGCCGCCCGCCGGGTGGCAGACCTCAGCTGCGACGGAGCGGACTCCCCGTTGGAGACCCGGACCAGGCTCCGGCTGGTGGAGGCGTCGATCGAGATCCCACAGCTGCAGGTGGTCGTCGTCGCTGGGCCCGTCACGTGGGAGGCCGACGGGCTCTGGCGGCGGCAGCGTGTGCTGATGGCCTGCGACGGGCGGGTGAAGTACCGGGATCCGTGGGGTGGCCGGACCACCGAGCAGGCGCACTGGGCGGAGAAGCGGCAGCGGGAGGCGCTCATCGCGGCCGGCCTGAGGTTCTGGACGGTCGTGGACGCCGACCTGGACGACCAGGGGTGGCCGCGAGCTCTCGACCGGCTGGTGCGTCTCCTGGCCCAGGTCCCGCCCGGGCCACCGCTCTTCCGGGTGCTGGACGGGCGCCGTCGTCGTCCGCGCGCCGGGTGATCCGGTCACCCTGCAGGGATCCGGTCAGCGTGTCCGGTGACCGGATCCCTGCCAGATGACCGGACAGGGGCGGGTCAGCGGAGGTCGGGGTGGGCGGCGCGGAGGACGCTGACCAGCGCCGTGAGGTCGTCACCGCCGGCGACCAGGCGGGTGAGGTCGTCGACGTCGACGTCGTCGCGGGTGAGGTTGCCGGCCACGGCGCCGCCGGCGAGCAGCAGGAAGCGGTCGCCGACGATGTGCGCGTACTGCGTGTTGTGGGTGACCAGGACGACGGCCAGGCCCTGGTCGCGGGCGGCGCTGACCGACTGGAGCACCAGCGCGTGCTGGCTGACCGTCAGGGGCGCGGAGGACTCGTCGACCACCAGCACGCGGGCGCCGAAGTGCAGGGCGCGGGCGATGGCCAGGCTGTGCCGCTCGCCGGCCTGCAGCGCGCTGGCCGGGCGGTCGGGGTCGATGTCGGTGACCCCGACCCGGGCCATGGCCCGCACCGTGGTCTCCCGGGCGCCCTCGCGGTCCAGCCGGCGCAGCGGCCAGACCCCGCGGGTGGGCTCGCAGCCGAGGAAGAAGTTGCGCCACACGCTCATCAGCGGGGCGACGGCGAGGTCCTGCCAGACGGTGGCGATGCCGCGCGCGCGGGCCTGCTTGGGGGACCGGAAGCGGACCGCGGTGCCGTCGAGGAGCAGCTCGCCCTCGTCGTGCCGGCGCACCCCGGACAGCACCTGCACCAGCGTCGACTTCCCGGCGCCGTTCTCGCCCAGCACGCAGGTGACCTCACCGGCGCGCAGCCGGGCCGACACCCGGGCCAGCGCGGGCACGTTGCCGTACCGGACGCTGAGCCCCTTGAGCTCCAGCACCGGGGTGCCCGCGGGGGGAGCGGTGGGGTCACCGGCGACGGCGTCACCCGACGGGTCGCCGGGGAAGGTCTCCTCGAAGGGGAGCGGGGGCTGGGTGCCGGTCACGACCGTGGCACCGCCAGCAGCCGGCGCCGGACGACGCCGTTGGCCAGCAGGGCGAGCAGCAGCAGGACGCCCAGGAAGGCCTGGAACCAACGCGGGTCCCAGCCGGCCAGCACGATCCCCTCGCGGGCCACGGCGTAGAGCAGTGCCCCGATCGAGGCGCCGACCGCCGACCCGTAGCCCCCGGTGAGCAGGCACCCGCCGATGACGGCGACGACGACGTACTCGATCTCGGCGCCCAGCACCGGGTCGACCTGCACCCCGCTCAGGCGCACCAGGCCCAGGGTGCCGATCAGCCAGCCGGCGGCGGCGGTGCCCAGGAAGAGGGTGACCGTGGTCCGGGTGACCGGGACGCCGAGCTCCCGGGCCGGTCGGGGGGCGCCGCCGGACCCGAGCACCGCGTTGCCGAACCGCGTGCGCCAGAGCACCCAGCTGGCCAGCAGCGTCACGCCCAGCCACCACAGCAGCGAGACCCGGAAGCGGCCGTCGCCCAGCTGCACGGTCAGGCCGAAGACCGCCCGCACCGACTCCCAGCCGGGGGCGGCCGACAGCCCGCTGATCTGCCCGGAGCCGGCCACGGCCTCGGTGACGGCGATCGAGGTGCCCTGCAGCACCAGGAACGTGGCCAGGGTGACCAGGAAGCTGGGCAGCCCGGTGCTGACCACGAGCAGGCCGTTCACCAGCCCGGTGAGCAGCGCGGCGGCCAGCGAGACCCCCAGCGCCGGCCACAGCCCCCAGCCCGCCTGGCTGACCAGGAGCGCGGTGACCAGGCTGCTGCCGGTGGCGACGACCCCGACGGAGAGGTCGAACTGACCGGCGATGAGCAGCATGGCCACGGCGACCCCGCCGATGCCGAGCAGCGCTGCCACGTCGAGCACGGTGGCGATGCCGCCGGTGGTCAGCAGCTGCGGCGCCTGCAGGGCGAAGAAGACGACGACGGCGATCGTGGCGACCAGGGCCGCCAGGCTGGGTCGGGCCAGGGCGCGGTCGATCAGACGTCGCCCGGGGGACCGCGGCGGGGGCGCCGGCCGGGCGGTGAACGGCAGCTGGGCGGTGCTCACGCGCGCGCCTGCGGTCGGGTGGACGGCAGCGGGTCCTCCTCGGCGCAGGCGGTGTGCCCCAGTGTCCACGACGGGGGGCGTCCCGGACCCCGCACCCCCTACGGTGCGCAGATGGCCCCCTCCCGGCAGCGTCGCCGGTTGCTCCTCGCCCTGTTCGCGACGGCGGTGAGCACCCAGTCGCCGTCCCCGCTGCTGTTGCGGTACGCCGACGTGCTCGACCTGGGCGCCCTGACGCTGACCCTGTTCTTCGCCGCCTACGCCGTCGGTCTGGTGCCCTCGCTGCTGCTGGCGGGCCCGCTGTCGGACCGGGACGGGCGACGCCGGGTGGTGCTCGGCGGGGTGGTCGCCGCGCTGGTCTGCACGCTGGTGCTGATCGCCGCCGACGTCGGCGGGGTGCCGCTGCTGGTGGTCGGCCGGGTGGCCCAGGGCCTGGCCAGCGGGGCGGTGTTCACCGTCGGCACCGTGTGGCTGCGCGAGCTGTCGGCCTCCGAGGACGACGAGGGACCGGGTCGGGTGCGCCGGGCCGCGGCCGTGGCCAGTGCGGCGATGGCCACCGGGTTCGCCGCGGGCCCGCTGGTCGCCGGTCTGCTGGTGCAGTGGGGGCCGGCACCCCAGCTGGTCGCGCTGGTGCCCTCGGCGGTGCTGCTGCTGGTCGCGGTGCTCGCGTTGCGCGGGGTGCCCGAGACGGTGCTGGAACGCCGTCCCGGTCGGTTGGCCCTCGGCGTCCCCCGGGTCGCCCGCCGGGCGTTCTGGGCCTACCTGGTGCCGGTGGGGCTGACCGTCTACACGTACGCGGTGCTGTCGCTGACGGTGTTCCCGCTGCTGGTCGCCGGAGCCGGGTTCGGGGCGGTGTTCGCCCTCGTCGGGGTGTCCGCGCTGCTGGTGCAGGGCAGCGCCGCGCTGGTCACCCCGCTGGCGACCCGGCTGGGCCCGGTGGTGGCCGGTCCGCTGGCAGCGCTGCTCGCGGCGGTGGGCTGCGCGCTGGGGTACCTCGCCGTCCAGCCCGGCGGGTGGCCCTGGGTGCTGCCGGCCTGCCTGCTGATCGGACTGGGGGAGGGGCTGGGGATGACGTCGGGCGTGGCGGTCTGCGACCGGGTGGCGCCCGCGGACCGGCGCGGTGCGTTGCTGAGCGCCTTCTACCTGCCGGTGTACGCGGGCTTCGTCGTCCCCACCGTGCTGGCGCTGGCCAGCGGGGACGCGCTCCGGGGCGGGGTCCCGATCCTGGTGCTCGCCGGGGTCGGGCTGGTGCTGATGGCGGTCACCGCCGGTCCGGGGCGGGCGGCGCTGCGGGCCGCGGGCGCGACCCGCGCCACGACCGTCGTCCCGGTGGTGGCGCCCGGTCGCTAGGGCTGCAGCCGCCAGCGCACCCGGTCGTCGGCGTACCAGGTCCAGCGGACGACGTCGCGGTCCAGCGGCACCCCGTCGCGCACCACCCGGGCCGAGTCGCAGGCGATCTGCACGGCCCGCCCGGTGCTGCGCCGGAGCGGACGCAGCGGCACGGTCACCACGCCGACGCTCAGCTCGTCGGCGACGTCCCAGCGCGGCCGCACCTCGATGCGGGTGATCTGGCCGTCGGCGATCTTGGTGCTGTCGTGGTGGGCCTGCGCGCCGAACCGGCGGGCCAGCGCCCGGCGCGGCTCCCCGGCGGCCTCGACACGGCCGTGGTGCAGCAGCACCCCGCCGTGGTCGTCGCGCACGAGGGACAGCTCACGCGGCTCCCCGGTGCCCAGGCCCAGGTCACGGGCCAGGCCGGAGCAGTCGCGGTCGCCGTCCACCGGTTCCCAGGCCACGGCCACCCCGGGCAGTCGGTCGGTCTTCCACAGCCGGGCGAGGACGGCGGCCAGGGCCGGCACCCGGCCGGCGACGGCGATCGTCGTGTCCTGGCCGGACGCCGCGTCGACCACGGACGCGACGTGTCGGCGCGAGGGCCCCTGACCGGGGGCGAGACCGCGCAGGTCGAACGGGACGACGGGCACAGCGATACCCTCCCACCTGCCAGCCGGTCGTCGCCGGGGCCCGAGAACCTGAGGAGATCCACCCGATGCCGGCTGTCGTGCTGATCGGTGCCCAGTGGGGCGACGAGGGCAAGGGGAAGGCCACCGACATCCTCGGCGGCCGCGTCCCCTACGTCGTCCGCTACCAGGGCGGGAACAACGCCGGGCACACCGTGATCACCCCGGACGGCGAGAAGTACGCCCTCCACCTCATCCCCTCCGGGATCCTGACCCCGGGTTGCACGCCGGTGATCGGCAACGGCGTCGTCGTCGACCCCGAGGTGCTGATCGGCGAGCTCGCCGGCCTGGAGGAGCGCGGGGTGGACACGTCGCGGCTGGTGATCTCCAGCGACGCGCACCTGATCATGCCGCACCACCGCGCCCTGGACCGGGTCACCGAGCGCTTCCTGGGCAAGGCCAAGATCGGCACCACCGGCCGCGGGATCGGCCCGGCGTACGGCGACAAGGTCGCCCGCGTCGGCATCCGCGCGCAGGACCTCCTCGACCTCGGCATCCTGCGCGACAAGCTCGAGGCCGTGCTCCGGGAGAAGAACCAGATCCTGGTCAAGGTCTACAACCGCAAGGCCATCGACGTCGACGAGGTGGTCGAGGAGTACGCCGGGTACGCCGAGGTGCTCAAGCACCGGATCGCCGACACCCGCCTGCTGCTGGGCAACGCGATCGACGCCGGGGAGTGGGTGCTGCTGGAGGGCTCGCAGGGCACGCTCCTGGACGTCGACCACGGCACCTACCCGTTCGTCACCTCGTCGTCCCCGACCGCCGGCGGCGCCTCGGCCGGCTCGGGCATCGGGCCCACCCGCATCACGCGGGTCGTCGGGATCCTGAAGGCCTACACGACCCGCGTCGGCTCGGGCCCCTTCCCGACGGAGCTGTTCGACGGCTTCGGGGAGTACCTGCGCAAGCAGGGCGGCGAGGTCGGCGTGACCACCGGACGCGACCGGCGCTGCGGCTGGTTCGACGCCGTCATCGCCCGGTACGCCTCGCGGGTCAACGGCATCACCGACTTCTTCCTCACCAAGCTCGACGTGCTCAGCGGGCTGGAGACGGTGCCGATCTGCGTGGCCTACGACGTCGACGGCGTCCGGCACGACGAGATGCCGATGACCCAGACCGACTTCCACCACGCCACCCCGGTGTACGAGGAGATGCCGGGCTGGTCCGAGGACATCACGCACTGCCGCACCTTCGACGAGCTGCCCGCCACCGCGCAGGCCTACGTGAAGCGCCTCGAGGAGCTCTCGGGTGCCCGGATCAGCGTCATCGGCGTCGGCCCCGGCCGCGACGAGAACGTGCTGATCCACGACCTCCTGGACTGACGCCCCGCGCAGCTTCGATCAGGTCTCCTGATCCAAAGCTGGCCGCCCTCACCAACGCTGGTGAGGGCGGCCAGTCTTCGATCAGGTCACCTGATCCACGCTGAAGGGCCTCAGAGCCGGGGGCGCACCGGGGCGAGGGCGGGGGCCTCGAGCTCGGCGCGCTCGCGGACGGCGACCTCGGGGCTGTCGGTGATCACGCCGTCCACGCCCAGGGCCAGCAGCAGGCGGGCCTCGGCGTGCACGTCGCCGCGGGCGGCGGGGTCGGTGCCGCGGCGCAGGTGCAGCGGCAGGAAGGTGTTCTCCGCCCGCACGGTGTAGGGGACGACGGTGAGCCCGGCCCGGTGCGCCTGGGCGACCAGGTCGGAGACGCCCACCATCGTCTGGTCGGCGTCGCGCAGCAGGATCCGCTTGGTGCTGGGGCCGATGCCCCCGGCGTAGGTGCTGATCTCGCGCAGCCCGGCGGGGGTGACCATGCCGTCGTACACGGCCTCGCTCCCGACCAGCTGCACCAGCGTGGCGGCGGCGCCGAGCCGGCCGCGCAGCTCGCGCATCCCGGCGGCGTCGAAGCTCTGGAGGACGACGTCGCCCAGGGCACCCGCGGCGGTGACCTCGGCGGCCACCAGCTCGGCCAGCGGCAGCCCGACGGAGGCCGACCAGGTGGGGTTCTTCAGCTCGGCCTGCACCCGGGCGCCGCGGGACGTGGCCAGCGCGACCACCTCGGCCAGGGTGAGCACCGGCTCGAGCCCGGCGAACCGGGTGTTGCTCGGGCGCAGCTGCGGCCAGCGCTCGGTGGCCCGCAGGGTGCGGACCTCGGCCAGGGTCAGGTCCTCGGCGAACCAGCCGGTGTAGAGCTCCCCGGCGACCTCCTGGGTGCGCCGGCGGTCGGCGAACTCGGGGTGCGCGGCGATGTCGGTGGTCAGCGACAGCTCGTTCTCGTGCCGGACGACGAGGGCCCCGTCGCGGGTGGCCACCACGTCGGGCTCGATGAGGTCAGCGCCCAGGTCCAGGGCCAGGGAGTAGCCCGACCAGGTGTGCTCGGGGCGGTGCGCGGGGGCGCCCCGGTGCCCGACCACCACGGGTCGACGGCGGGTGACCCGCGAGGAGGGGGCGGCGGCAGGAGCGACCCTCAGGTCGGTCTCGTCCATGGCTCCCAGGAGACTCCGGGCGGGTGTCCAGTCGGCGAACGGAGCCTGGCAGTCGCCTGACCATCGCGCGGACGACCGGCTCACCTGCGGCGCAGCAGCCCGGGTGTGACCGACCTCGCGGTCGCAGGGCGCCCCGGTAGGTTCCCCGCCATGCGCGTGCTCGTGATCGGTTCCGGTGCTCGTGAGCACGCCCTCTGTGTCGCCCTCGACCACGACCCCGCGGTGACGGCGCTGGCCTGTGCGCCGGGCAACGCCGGCACGGTCGCGCTCGCCGAGGCGCACCCGGTCGCGGCCGCCGATCCCGAGGCGGTGACCGCGCTGGCCGTGGCGTGGGCCGCCGACCTCGTCGTCGTCGGCCCGGAGGTGCCGCTGGTCGCCGGGGTGGCCGACGTCGTCCGCGACGCCGGCATCGCCTGCTTCGGCCCCTCGGCGCAGGCCGCCCAGATCGAGGGCTCCAAGGCCTTCGCCAAGCACGTCATGGAGGCCGCCGGCGTGCCCACGGCACGGTCCTGGGCCGTGGGCGGGGAGGCCGAGCTGCACACCGCGCTCGACGAGGTCGCCGCGGTCAACGCCCCGGGAGCGCCGTACGTGGTCAAGGACGACGGGCTGGCCGCCGGCAAGGGCGTGCTGGTCACCACCGACCGGGCCGCCGCCCTCGCGCACGGTCACGCGGTGCTGGAGGGCGGGCACTCGGTGCTGGTCGAGGAGTTCCTCGACGGCCCCGAGGTGAGCCTGTTCGCCGTCACCGACGGGACGACGGTGCTGCCGCTGCTGCCCGCCCAGGACCACAAGCGCCGCGACGACGGCGACGGCGGACCGAACACCGGCGGCATGGGCGCCTACGCCCCGCTGCCCTGGGCCCCCGCCGGGCTGGTCGAGGAGGTGCTGGCCACCGTGCTGCAGCCGACCGTCGACGAGATGGCCCGGCGCGGCGAGCCGTTCAGCGGTCTGCTCTACGCCGGCCTGGCGCTCACCGGCCGGGGCGTGCGCGTGGTCGAGTTCAACGCCCGCTTCGGCGACCCGGAGACCCAGGTCGTCCTGCCGCTGCTGCGCACCCCGCTGGCCGGGCTGCTGCTGGCCGCGGCCACCGGCACCCTCGCCGCCCACCCGCCGCTGGAGTGGGCCGAGGGTGCCGCGGTGACCGTCGTCGTGGCCGCGCACGGGTACCCGGAGTCCCCGCGCACCGGCGACGTCGTCACCGGTGCCGACGGCGAGGGCGTGCTGCACGCCGGCACCCGGGTGGCCCTCGACAGCAGCGTGCACTCGGCCGGGGGGCGGGTGCTGGCGGTGACCGCCGTCGGCACCGACCTGGCCGACGCCCGGCAGACCGCCTACGAGCGGGTGGCCGCCGTCCGGCTGGACGGCGCGCACTGGCGCACCGACATCGGCCTGGCCGCCCTGGAGGGCGCCATCGTCGTCGCGTAGCGACCGGCCCCGCTGCAGGGTCCCGGGTCGCGCGGAGCGTGGCCCGGGGGGCAGCGGGGTCCTTCACTCCGTCGCGACGGGCACCTTGTCCCGGCGCGGCTGTGGCTCCGGCGGCCGCGGTCCCTCGTGCCGGCGGGTCAGGTAGGTGCCGGCCACGTTCACGCAGGCGATGGTCGGGACGGCGATCAGCGCGCCGAAGATGCCGGCGATGAGCAGGCCGGCGGCGATCGCGAGCACCACGGCCAGCGGGTGCACCCGGACGGCCCGGCCCAGCAGCAGGGGCTGCAGCACGTGGCCCTCCAGCTGCATGATCAGCACGGTCGCGCCGAGCACGAGCAGTGCGGTGATCGGCCCGTTGGACACCAGGGCGACCAGGACGGCCATCGACCCGGCCAGGAACGACCCGATGATCGGGATGAACGCCCCGAGGAACACCAGCGCGGCCAGCGGCACCACCAGCGGCACCTGGAGCACGGCCAGCGCGATGCCGATGCCGACCGCGTCGACCAGGGCCACCACGGCGGTGGCACGGACGTAGGAGATCAGCGTGCGCCAGGAGCGTCGGGCGGCCTCGTCGACGTAGGCGCGGCTGTCGGCGGGCAGCAGCCCCACCATCCACAGCCAGATGCTGCGCCCGTCCTTGAGGAAGAAGAAGAGCGTGAACAACGCCAGCACCAGGCCGGTGAGCACCTCCCCGACGGTGACCGCCGTGGTCAGCGCGCCCTGGGTGAGGGTCGACTGGTTGTCGGCCAGGGCGGACTGGGCGCTGGTGATCGCGTTGTCGATCTGGCGCTCGGTGACCGGCAGGGTGGTGACGACGAAGTCCCGGATCTGGCCGATGCCCTCGTCGAGCTGGGCGACCAGGTCGGAGAAGCCGGCGGCGAACCGCTCGACGACCAGCGTGATGATCCCGGCGACGACCCCGACGCCGACGATCAGCATCGCCAGGGCGGCCAGCGAGGAGGGCCAGCCGTGCCGGCGCAGGAACGACGCCCCGGGCTGCAGCAGCGCGGCGAGCAGCAGCGCGACGATCACCGGGACCACGACCACGGCCATGTACGCCGCGGCGTACAGGACCGCGTAGATCCCGGCGATCACCAGGATGATCCGCCAGGCCCAGGCCGCGGCTGTCTTCAGCGCGTTGGGCACGTTGGCGTCGGCGTGCTGGGGCTCGCGCGAGGCGAGCAGGCTGCGCCGACGCTGGGCGGTGCGCCGCTGGGCCACCCGCTGGTCCGCGCGACCCTGCGCCGGGGGACCGCTCACCCCACCGGGGGAGTCCAGGTCGGGGGCGTCGGGGTGCGGGCTGCCGAGCGGGTGCTCCCGGGCGTCGTCCTCGATCAGGTCGTCGTCGCCGACGTCGTCCCGGAGGTCGTCCTCGACGGGGTCCTCGACGTGGTCGACGGTCACCCGGCTGCCGTCCTCCATGACCAGGACGGTGCCGTCGGGCCAGGCGTGCGGGTCGTGCTCGGCGGCGGCCCGGATGCGCTCGCGCGCCCGGTCCAGCAGGTGGTTCGCTCGCTGCAGCATGGGGGACCTCGGGTGTGCCGGGCCGGGTGGACCGGAGTCCGACGGGGCTGGTGGGTGTCGCGGTGGGTGGTGCACGTGCAGCGGCTGGGGCAGGGCCGTTCACGATCACGCCGGCCGTGCGCGAGGATGTCCCCGTGCTGCGACGAGCTGACCGATCCGCCCTGGTACCCGCATGATCGAGCGTTACACCCTCCCCGAGATGGGAGTGGTCTGGAGCGAGCAGCACAAGTACGAGCTGTGGTGCCGCGTGGAGACCCTGGTGCTCGAGGCGCACGCCGCCGCCGGTCGGGTGCCGGCCGAGGTCGTGGAGCCGGTGCGCAACGCCCCGGCGCCCACCCCCGAGGCGGTCGCCGAGATCGAGGCGACCACCCAGCACGACGTCATCGCCTTCCTCAGCGCGTGGGCCGACAACACCGAGCCCCGCTCGGCCGCGGCCTACGTGCACCACGGCATGACCAGCTCGGACCTGCTGGACACCGCCCTGGCCGTGCAGCTCACCGACGCCACCGACGTGCTGCTGGCCAAGGCCGACCGGCTGGTCGCCGCGCTGCGCGACCACGGGCTGGCCCACCGGAACACCCTCAAGGTCGGCCGCACGCACGGCGTGCACGCCGAGCCCGACGTGTGGGGCCACCGGGTCGCCGACCTGGCCTTCGCCGCCGCCCGCTCCCGCGACCGGCTGCGCACCGCGCGCACGGCGGTCGGCGTCGTCGCCATCTCCGGTGCGGTGGGCACCTACTCCCTCATCGACCCCTCGGTCGAGGTCACCGTCGCGCAGGCGCTGGACCTGCGCGCCGCCGACGCCTCCACCCAGGTGGTGCTGCGGGACGGGATCAGCGAGTGGGTCTCCGCCCTGGCGATCATCGCCACCGTCTGCGAGGCGATCGCGCTGGAGGTCCGGCACGGCCAGCGCACCGAGGTGCGCGAGCTGTCCGAGGCCTTCGGGTCGGGCCAGAAGGGCTCGAGCGCGATGCCGCACAAGAAGAACCCGATCCGCTCCGAGCGGATCGCCGGCCTCGCCCGCGTCGTCCGGGCCGCGATCGTGCCGGTCATGGAGGGCATCCCGCTCTGGCACGAGCGCGACATCTCGCACTCCTCGACCGAGCGCGTCTTCCTCCCCGACGCCGCCATCACCACCGACTACCTGCTCGACCTGACCTCGGGTCTGGTCGAGAACCTGGTCGTGGACGCCGAGCGGATGCGGGCCAACCTGGACTCCACCGGCGGGCTGATCTACACCTCCTCGGTGCTGCTGGAGCTGGTCGAGGCGGGGATGGGCCGCGAGCAGTCCTACGCCCTGGTGCAGACCGCTGCCATGGAGACGTGGAAGACCGGCACCCCGTTCCGGGAAACGCTGCGCGCCAAGGCAGAGACCGACGGCGTGGCCCTCGACGAGGCGCGGCTGGACGAGATCTGCCGACCCGAGCGGTACGTGCAGAACCTCGACCCGCTGTTCGAGCGCCTGGCCGCCCTGTCGTGAACCTCCCGCTCCTCGCCCGGGGCAAGGTCCGGGAGGTGTACGACGCAGGGGACGACCGCCTCCTGCTGGTCGCCTCGGACCGCATCTCGGCCTACGACCACGTGCTGCCCACCCCGATCCCGGACAAGGGCCGGGTGCTCACGCAGCTGTCGGTGTGGTGGTTCGACCAGCTCGCCGACGTGCTCGCCGCGCACGGTGCCCAGCACCACCTGCTCAGTGCGGACGACGTCCCCACCGAGGTCGCCGGGCGGGCGATGCTGGTCCGCCGGCTGGAGATGATCCCGGTCGAGTGCGTGGCCCGGGGGTACCTCTCGGGCTCGGGCACGGTGGAGTACCGGCGCGCAGGCGCGATCCAGGACGTCGTCCTGCCCGCCGGGCTGGTCGAGGGCTCCCGGCTGCCCGAGCCGGTCTACACGCCCTCGACCAAGGCCGAGGTGGGCGAGCACGACGAGGCGATCACCTACGCCCGCACCGTCGAGCTCGTCGGCGCCGAGCAGGCTGCGGCGCTGCGGGACCTGACGCTGGCCCTCTACCGGCGGGGCGCGGAGATCGCCGCGGCCGCCGGCATCGTGCTGGCCGACACCAAGTTCGAGTTCGGCGTCGCGGGCGGCACGCTGGTGCTGGCCGACGAGGTGCTGACCCCGGACTCCTCGCGCTTCTGGCCGGCCGTCACCTGGTCCCCGGGCGCCACGCAGCCCTCCTACGACAAGCAGTACGTGCGCGACTGGCTGACGTCGTCGGGTTGGGACCGGCAGTCGGCGCCGCCGGAGCTGCCCGAGGACGTCGTCGCGGCCACCCGCGAGCGGTACGTGAGCGCCTACGAGCAGCTGACCGGGACGCCGTTCAGCTGACCCGCTCGCCCAGCAGCCGTTCCACCGTCGTCCGCAGCGCCTCGACGGTGGGCTGGTCCAGGCCCAGGTAGGCCACCCGCAGCTCGCGGAGGCCCCCGGGCCGGGCGGCGAGGTCGACGACGTCGGCGTCCAGCTCGAGCCGGACGTCGTCGACCACCAGCACCAGCTGGGCCGGGGCGCCGGCCGACGGCAGCCGGCGGCGCAGGGTCGGTTCGGGGAACGCGATCCGCGCGCCGGAGACCGACAGGTCCACGGTGGTGCCGACGACGAGCCCGTCGGGCCCCTGGACGGCCATCGGGACGGCGATGTCGGCCCGCGGGGCGAGTCGGCGGTTGCCGGTCTCGGCGGGGGCGAGCGGTCGCAGCGACCACCGCGGGTCACCACCGCCCAGGACGTCGGTCACCCGGTAGCGGCGGGCGCGCACGCCACCGTCGGCGGACCAGCTGAGCAGCAGCTCGGTGCCCAGGGCGAGTCGGACGCGGCGGCCGTCCCGGGTGCGGGCCACGGCAGCGGTCAGCTCGACCTCGGTGGACAGGCGCACCTCGGTGGCGTGCAGGACGTCGTCGGCGAGCACCGTCACGCGGGCGCCCGAGTCCGGCCGGTCACGGCCGACCGTGCTGGCCAGGGTCACGTCGGCCTCCCTCCAGGATCGGGAGGACGCTAGCCGGACCGGAGACCGGACGGTCCCGCTTCCGGCCTCGCGGAACCGAGTCGCCCGGAAGTCAGACGCGGGTGGCACGGTGGGCGAGCTCGAGGGCGGTGGTGGAGCGCAGCCGCACGCGCACGTCGTCGGGCAGGTCCTCGAAGGCGACCCGGAGCGTCCTGCGGCCGTCGGGCAGGCGCTGGCGGTGCACGACGCGGCAGCGCAGCTCGGTGCGGACGCCCTCCAGGACGATGGCCATCGTGGCGCGGTCACCCGGGTCGGGGAGGGGGTGCACGACGTCGCCGAAGCCCGCCGTCGGCTCGGCGACGAACACCACCCGCAACCCGCCCTCGCTGAGGTCGGCGGTCTCGCCGAGCAGCATCCCCGAGGGCATCGCCAGCCCGACCGGGACGTGCACCGGCGCGCGCGGGTGCACCCGCCGGTCGCCATCGACCGCGGGCCCGGTGGGCCGCAACCGCCAGGTGGGGACGACGCCACCACGGACGTCGACCAGCTCGTACGGCCGGCAGCGGACCGGGGTGTCCGCCGGGCTCCACCACACCGACACCTGGGCGCCCAGGCCCAGTCGCACCCGCCGGCCCTCGCGGTCGCTGCCCACCTCGAGGACCAGCTCCTGCTCCAGGCTGCTGTCGACCGTGCTGTGCGCCTGGGTGCCACCGTCCTCGCCGACGACCTCGACGCTGCTGCCGGTGGCCGGACGGGTCGCGCCGGGCGCGCTGGGGTCGCTCACGGCTGCTCCTGTCGTCGGCCGCCGTGCGCCGAACGGCACGGGTCTGCTGCCGGTATCGGCCGGAGGCCGGACGGAATCGCCTCGAACGGCACCTGCGGTCACGCGGAGCCCGTGCTGGGTGGCCCGGTCCAGTTGTTGACGACCGCGCGCACCTCGTACGTGTACTGGGC
The DNA here is from genome assembly GCA_014218215.1 of Geodermatophilaceae bacterium NBWT11. NCBI lineage: Bacteria > Bacillati > Actinomycetota > Actinomycetes > Geodermatophilales > Geodermatophilaceae > Geodermatophilaceae bacterium NBWT11. Next base: position 1,460,699 of record CP043652.1, on the reverse strand, counting down.
GAGGAGGTTGAGGGCGAAGACGTCGGTGCAGCTGGTCGTGGTCACCGTGGTCGTGCACCCGCGGGTCGTCGGCAGCGTGACCCCGCTCCCGCCCAGGACGACCCGGTAGCCGGGCACCGGTGTGCCGTCCACCAGGACGGCGTTCCAGGACACCGTCACCGTCGAACTCAGGACCCCGTTGTTCCGGGCGACGGTCAGGCCGGTCGGGGCGGTGAGGGTGACGGAGGCGCTGGCTGCCGGTCCCGGAGTGGTGGCAGCCGACCACGCCGCTCGGGCAGGTGGGGTGGTCGCCAGCCCTCCGAGGACCACGACGGCGACGGCGAGGGAGGTCAGGCCTCGCCGGACGACGCGGGTGACCTCCACGGGCTCAGGCGGGCACGGAGGTGCCGGTCAGCGTCACCGCGACGGTGAAGGTCACCCCCTGGCACCCATTGGGCGCCGACTGCAGCATGGACAGGGCGGCGGGCACGGTCTGCAACGTCGACGTCGCGTTCGGCGCCACCGTGATCGACACCGTGGGCGTCGGCGTGGCCGGCACGACGTTGACCGCGGGACACGCGCCCTCGTTCCCGGACGTGACGGCGCCCAGGGCGATGGCGTTGTAGGTGACCGAGTACGGGTTCGGGTTGTTGACGGTGAACACGATCGAGCCCGGTCCGGTCGTGGGGTACCCGGCCGTGGGTCGCGGGTAGAGCGAGGCGGTCGGGGTGCCCGGGGTGACTGCCGCGACGGTGGCGGTGACCGCCTGTGCAGCAGCGGTGCCGGTGCCGGTCGCGGTCCACGCGGCCCACGCCACGCCGCCGCCCAGGAGCACCGCCGCGGCCGCCACCACGACGAGCAGCCGTCGGCGGGCGGTGTGCCGGAACCGTCGCAGGGTCGTCGTGGTCATCAGGGGACCGAGGTCCCGGTGGCGGTGACGGCGACGGTGAAGGTCACGTTCTTGCACTCGTCCGCGGCATCGGCGTCCATGGCGATCGCGTTCGGCAGCGCGAGCACGGTGCCCGCGGAGTCCGCCGGCGCCACCACGGTCAGGCCCGTGAGGGTGACGGTGGGGAAGGAGACGTTCGAGGCGTCGCAGCCGGGGTTGCTGGTGGTGATGGCCCCGAGGGTGACCGACTGCACCTGGACCGGGTAGTCGTTGGGGTTCGTGATGGTGCCCGTGAGGATGCCCGTGCCGCCCGGGTACAGCAGGTCGGTGGCGGGGGTGGTCGCGATGACGAGGAACTGCTGGGCGTCTCCCGCGCGGCCACCCAGGAAGCCGGTCCCGTTGGTCAACCACGCCGCGAAGGCGATGCCCCCACCGAGCATGCCGACGAGGAGCAGGGCCAGCAGGCCGGAGCGCTTGCGCTTGTTCACGGACGGTCCACTTCACGAGGAGGTACCGGAACGTGTCCGTCCGGCTCCACTGAGTGAACTATCGGCAGTCTCTGTTCCGGAACTACCTGATCGGGGGACCTGACTCGTCGGGGTGAGGACAGCGAGCGTCCGAGGGGCACTCCGGGCCCCGGTACCCTCGGCGCCGTGCCTCGCGTGGTGGTCGACGTCGTCCTGAAGCCAGAGATCTCCGACCCCCAGGGGCAGGCCGTCCTCGGCGCCCTGGGCCGATTGGGCCACAGCGGGGTGACCGGCGTCCGGCAGGGCAAGCACTTCGTCCTCGACGTCGAGGGCACCCCCGACGAGGCCGAGCTCCGTCAGATCGCCGAGACCCTGCTCGCCAACCCCGTCATCGAGGACGTCGAGCTCCACCTCGAGACCCAGCCGGGGTCCTGAGCATGCGGATCGGTGTCATCACCTTCCCGGGCTCGCTGGACGACGTCGACGCCGCCCGCGCAGTCCGCCTGGCCGGCGGCGAGGCCGTCGCTCTCTGGCACGCCGACGACGACCTGGCCGGGGTCGACGCCGTCGTCCTGCCCGGGGGCTTCTCCTACGGGGACTACCTGCGCGCCGGCGCCATCGCCGCCCGGGCCCCGATGATGCGGACCGTCGTCGACCGTGCCCGCCAGGGTCTGCCCGTGCTCGGCATCTGCAACGGCTTCCAGGTGCTGTGCGAGGCCGGCCTGCTGCCCGGCGCGCTCACCCGCAACAGCCACCTGCACTTCCGCAACCGCGACCAGGGCCTGCTCGTCGAGCGCGCGGACACCGCGTGGACCTCGTCCTACGAGCAGGGCCAGACCATCGTCGTCCCGGTCAAGAACGGTGAGGGCCGCTACGTCGGCGCCGACGCCGACCTCGACCGGCTCGAGGGCGAGGGTCGAGTCGTCGTCCGGTACACCGGCGGCAACCCCAACGGGAGTTCCCGCGACATCGCCGGCGTGACCAGCGCCGACGGTCGCGTCGTCGGCCTCATGCCCCACCCCGAGCACGCCGTCGAGGACCTCACCGGACCCTCGACCGACGGCCTGGGCTTCTTCACCTCGGTCCTCCAGGGAGCACTCGCCGCATGACCGTCGACACCGTCACCCGCGCCGGGGAGACCCCCGACGAGGAGCAGCCCTGGCGCGAGCTGGGCCTGCGCGAGGAGGAGTACGCCCGGATCCGGGAGATCCTCGGGCGCCGCCCGACCACCGCCGAGCTGGCGATGTACTCGGTCATGTGGAGCGAGCACTGCTCCTACAAGTCCTCCAAGGTCCACCTGCGCACCTTCGGGGACCTGCCGCGGTCCGAGGCGCTGCTGGTCGGCATGGGGGAGAACGCCGGCGTCGTCGACGTCGGCGACGGGTACGCGGTGACCTTCAAGGTCGAGTCGCACAACCACCCCAGCTACGTCGAGCCCTACCAGGGCGCGGCCACCGGGGTCGGCGGCATCGTCCGCGACATCCTCACCATGGGTGCCCGCCCGGTCGCTGTCATGGACTCCCTGCGCTTCGGCCGCGCCGACGCCCCCGACACCGCACGGGTGCTGCCCGGCGTCGTCGCCGGCGTGGGCGGCTACGGCAACTGCCTGGGCCTGCCCAACATCGGCGGCGAGCTGCTCTTCGACGACTGCTACGCCGGCAACCCGCTGGTCAACGCGCTGTGCGTCGGCGTCATGCGGCACGAGGACGTCCGGCTGGCCAAGGCCGAGGGCGTGGGCAACAAGGTCGTGCTCTTCGGTGCCCGCACCGGCGGCGACGGCATCGGCGGGGTCTCGGTGCTGGCCAGCGAGACCTTCGACGCCGACGGCCCGGCCAAGCGCCCGGCCGTCCAGGTGGGCGACCCGTTCACCGAGAAGCTGCTCATCGAGGCGTGCCTGGAGATCTTCGCCGCCGACCTCGTCACCGGGATCCAGGACCTCGGCGGCGCCGGGTTGTCCTGCGCCACCAGCGAGCTCGCCGCGGCCGGCTCCGGGGGCATGCACGTCGACCTGGAGACCGTCCCGCTGCGCGACTCCACGCTGACCGCCGCCGAGATCCTGATGAGCGAGTCCCAGGAGCGCATGTGCGCGATCGTGGAGCCCGCCAAGGTCGAGCAGTTCCTCGCCGTCTGCGTCAAGTGGGACGTGCTGGCCACCGTCATCGGTGAGGTCACCGACGGCGACCGGCTCACCGTCGGCTGGCACGGCGAGCAGATCGTCGACGTCCCCCCGCGCACCGTGGCCCTCGACGGCCCGGTCTACGACCGCCCGATGGCCCGCCCGGCCGACCTGGACGCGCTGCAGGCCGACCTGCCGCCGGCGACGTCGACCGACCTGCGCGCCGACTGGCTCGCGGTCGTGTCCAGCCCGGACGGCGCGGACAAGTCCTGGGTCACCGAGCAGTACGACCGCTACGTGCAGGGCAACACCGTGCTCGCCCAGCCCGAGGACGCCGGCGTCGTCCGGATCGACGAGACCACCCACCGGGGCATCGCCCTCGCGCTGGACGGCAACGCCCGGTTCGCCCGCCTGGACCCCTACACCGGCGCCCAGCTCAACCTGGCCGAGGCCTACCGCAACGTCGCCGTCTCCGGCGCCGTCCCGCTGGCCGTCACCAACTGCCTGAACTTCGGCTCGCCCGAGGAGCCCGAGGTCATGTGGCAGTTCGCCGAGGCCGTCCGAGGCCTGGCCGACGGCTGCCGCGCCCTGGGTCTGCCGGTGACCGGCGGCAACGTGAGCCTCTACAACCAGACCGGCGACGTGCCGATCAACCCGACGCCGGTGATCGGCGTGCTGGGCGTGCACGACGACGTCCGCACCCGGGTGTCCGGTGGCTGGAGGGCCGCGGAGGAGACCCTGGTGCTGCTCGGCACCTCGGCCGCGGAGTTCGGCGGCTCGGCCTGGGCCTCGGTCGTGCACGGCCACCTCGGGGGGCTCCCCCCGCGGCTGGACCTGGACGCCGAGCGTGCGCTGGGCGAGCTGCTCGCCGACCTCGCCGCCGACGACCTGGTCAGCTCCGCGCACGACCTCTCCGACGGCGGCCTGGCGCAGGCGCTGACCGAGTCGGCGCTGCGGTACGGCGTCGGCGCCACGGTGTCGGTCCAGGGCGACCCGACGGCCGCGCTGTTCGGGGAGTCGGTGGCCCGCGCCGTCGTCAGCACCTCGGACCCGGCGACCGTCCTGGCCGCCGCCCGCGGCCGCGGCGTCCCGGCGGTCGAGCTGGGCACCACGGGTGGCGAGGCGCTCGTCGTCGACGGTCTGCTGGAGCTGCCGCTCGCCGAGCTGCGCACCGCCTGGTCGACCACGCTTCCCGCGCTGTTCGACACCCCCGAGGCGACCGTCGGCGCCGTCCCCACCGGGGCGGTCCCGACCAGCTGATGGCCGGCATGCCGCCGATCCCCGCCGAGGCGCTCCGCGACGCCCTCGCCCCCTGCCTGCCCTGGCTGCGGGGGGAGGCCGAGCAGCCGGCGCGTGCGGTGCTGGGCGCCGCGGTGAAGACGACGGCACGCTGGCTGGCCCAGCAGGTGCCCGGCCGCTCGGTGGAGGTGCGGGTGCCCCCGCACGTCGCCGTCCAGTGCATCGAGGGCCCGCGGCACACCCGTGGCACCCCGCCCAACGTCGTCGAGACCGACGCGGCGACGTGGCTGCGCCTGGTGAGCGGCCTGCAGAGCTGGGGCGACGCGGTGGCGGCGGGCAAGGTGGCGGCCAGCGGCAACCGGGCAGACCTGGCGGCGGTCCTGCCCCTGCGCCCCTTCCGCAGCGGCCCGCCCGGCTAGCGCTCACCCCGCCACCCCAGGCAGGGGAAGCCCTGCACCCGGGTGTGAGCTTCCCGGGTGTGTGCGGGGCTTCCCCTGCCTGGGGGTGGGGCGAGCACGGGGACGACGACGCCCCGCCCACCTCAGGGTGGACGGGGCGTCGGGTCGCGCTGCGGGGCGGGTCAGCCGCCGGTGAACAGCGGGGCCGCGGTGATGATCGTGCGGACCAGGCCGTAGGCCAGCGGGATGCTGACCAGCAGCCAGGCGACGACGATCAGCAGGGTCGGGGTGGACGACTGCGTGCGCTGGGGGGTGCTCATCGGGCGGCGCTCCTCTCCGGGGTGGCGGGGGTGGTGTCGGACTTCGGCTCGTGCCACTTGCTGGCGACCGGGGTCACGAGCAGGTTGGCCACGAACCCGACGGCGAGCAGGCCGACCATGATGAACAGGGCGATCCGGTAGTCGGCCGCGACCAGCTCACCGGGGGTGCCCTGGGTGTCGAGCACGCCGTTGACGATCAGCGGCCCGGCGACGCCGGCCGCAGCCCAGGCGGTGAGCAGCCGGCCGTGGATGGCGCCGACCTGGTAGGTGCCGAACAGGTCGCGCAGGTAGGCCGGGATCGTGGCGAACCCACCGCCGTAGAAGCTGATGATGACGGCGGCCAGGACGACGAAGAGCCAGGTGGCCGAGCTGCCGACGGTGGCCAGGGCGACGTAGAGCAGCAGCCCGACGCCGAGGTAGACCATGTAGATCGGCTTGCGACCGATCTTGTCCGAGGTCGAGGACCAGACGAACCGGCCGGCCATGTTGAACAGCGACAGCAGGCCGACGAAGCCGGCGCCGGCAGCCGCGGCGACCGTGGAGGCGTCTCCCTCGCGGAAGAAGTCCTGGATCATCGGGCTGGCCTGCTCGAGGATGCCGATGCCCGCGGTGACGTTGCAGAAGAGCACCACCCACAGGAGCCAGAACTGCCGCGTCTTGATGGCGTTGGCCGCGGACACGCTGTCGGTGGTGACCAGCGACTTCTGCTTGACCGTGGAGGGGTCGAAACCGTCGGGCTTCCAGCCCTCGGCCGGCACCCGCACGATGAACGCCCCGGCCATCATGTAGACGAGGTAGACCAGGCCGAGGGTGACGAACAGCCCGGCCACGGCGCCACCACTGGGCACGGTGGCCGCGGTGCCGTCGTAGGCGGGGTCGTACAGGCTCATCAGCTGGCGGGAGAGCGGGGTGGCGATGAGCGCACCGCCACCGAAGCCCATGATCGCCATGCCGGTGGCCAGGCCCGGGCGGTCGGGGAACCACTTGATCAGCGTGGAGACCGGGGAGATGTACCCGATGCCCAGGCCGATGCCGCCCAGGACGCCGTAGCCCAGGTAGAGCAGCCAGAGCTGGTTCGTGGCGATGCCGGCGGCGCCGACCAGGAAGCCGACGGACCAGAAGCAGGCCGCGGTGAACATGGCGGCTCGGGGGCCGTTGCGGTCCACCCACGTGCCGAAGACGGCCGCGGAGAGGCCGAGCATCACGATGGCGATCGAGAAGACGACGCCGATCGAGGTCAGGCTCGCGTCGAAGTGCTCGACCAGGGCGGTCTTGTAGACGCTCGTCGCGTACGCCTGGCCGATGCACAGGTGCACGGCGAGAGCTGCCGGTGGGATGAGCCACCGGTTGAAGCCGGGCTTGGCGACGGTCTTCTCGCGCGCCAGGAAGCTGGGAACAGCCACCGAGGGTCCTCCTGTGCCGGGGCGGTGCCCCGGGGTCTGCTGGGGGCCCGCTGTGTGACGCGGGCCATGCGGTCGCTGACGGTAGTGCGGTGTGCAACCGATCGCGCGCCCGGAGGCCCCTCTGGAGGGGTGTGGGCCGAAGTCGACGCCGGATCGTGACCTGGGGCGTCCCTGGAGCGCCTGTCGTACCCCACCCATAGGCTCCGGTGCATGCCGTACGAGGTCCAGGGCGTCGTCGCCCTCAGCAAGGGTGCCCCCGTCTCGCTGGAGACGATCCTGATCCCCGACCCGGGTCCGGGTGAGGCGATCGTGGACGTGCAGGCGTGCGGGGTCTGCCACACCGACCTGCACTACCGCGAGGGCGGGATCAACGACGAGTTCCCGTTCCTGCTCGGCCACGAGGCCGCCGGCGTGGTCTCCGCGGTCGGCGAGGGGGTGGACAACGTCGCCGTGGGCGACTTCGTGATCCTGAACTGGCGGGCGGTCTGCGGGACGTGCCGGGCGTGCGCCAAGGGCAAGCCCTGGTACTGCTTCGACACCCACAACGCCACGCAGAAGATGACGCTGGCCGACGGCACCCCGCTGTCCCCGGCGCTGGGCATCGGCGCGTTCGCCGAGAAGACCCTCGTCCACTCCGGGCAGTGCACCAAGGTCGACCCGGCCGCCTCCCCGACCGCGGCCGGCCTGCTCGGCTGCGGCGTGATGGCCGGTGTCGGTGCCGCCATCAACACCGGCGGCGTGGGCCGCGGCGACACCGTGGCCGTGTTCGGCTGCGGCGGTGTCGGTGACGCTGCGATCGCCGGCGCCCGGCTCGCCGGTGCCGCCAAGGTCATCGCCGTCGACCTCGACGACCGCAAGCTCGAGTGGGCCACGGGCATGGGCGCCACCCACACGGTCAACTCGAAGGAGACCGACCCTGTCGCCGCCATCAAGGAGCTCACCGGCGGGTTCGGCGTCGACGTCGCCATCGACGCGGTCGGGCACCCGGCGGTCTACCAGCAGGCCTTCGACGCCCGCGACCTCGCCGGCACCGTCGTCCTGGTCGGTGTGCCCAACCCGACGATGGAGATCACCTTCCCGCTGATCGAGCTCTTCGGCCGCGGCGGTGCGCTCAAGTCCTCCTGGTACGGCGACTGCCTGCCCAGCCGCGACTTCCCGATGCTCATCGACCTGTACCTGCAGGGCCGCTTCGACCTCGACGCGTTCGTGTCCGAGACGATCGCGATCGGCGACGTCGAGGCCGCGTTCGAGAAGATGCACCACGGCGACGTGCTGCGTTCGGTCGTGGTGTTCTGATGCCGGCGCGCATCGACAAGACCGTCGTCCCGGGCGTGTTCAGCCTCGACGGGCAGGACTTCGACGTCGAGAACAACGTCTGGCTGGTCGGTGACGACAGCGAGGTGCTGGTCGTCGACGCCCCGCACGACGCAGTGCCGATCCTCGAGGCGATCGGCGGCCGCACGGTCACCGCGATCGTGCTCACCCACGGGCACAACGACCACATCACCGCCGCGGTGGCCCTGCGCGAGGCCACCGGGGCCGACATCTGGTTCAACCCCCAGGACCGGATGCTGTGGGACGTCGTGCACGCCGAGGCCACCCCGGACCACGACCTGGTCGAGGGCACCTCGTTCACCGTCGCCGGGACGACGCTGACCGCGCTGCACACCCCCGGGCACTCCCCGGGCAGCACCTGCCTGCACGCCGCCGAGCTGGGCACCGTCTTCACCGGCGACACCCTGTTCTGCGGCGGGCCGGGCGCGACCGGGCGGTCCTTCAGCGACCACCCGACCATCGTGGCGAGCATCCGCGAGCGGTTGCTGACGCTGCCGGGCGACACCGTCGTCCGCACCGGGCACGGGGACGACACCACGGTGTCGGCGGAGACCGACACCATCCACTGACCGGCGGTCCCGGTCGGCAGTGGCGCGAGCCACCCGACCGGGGCTGATCAGGTCGCCGGGCGCCGGTACCCTCGTCGACGTGCCTCGCGGTGATGGACGGCTGACGCACGACCTCGATCCCCAGGACGCCGGACCCCAGGACGCCTGCGGCGTCTTCGGTGTCTGGGCGCCCGGTGAAGAGGTCGCGAAGCTCACCTACTTCGGTCTCTACGCCCTGCAGCACCGAGGCCAGGAGGCCGCCGGGATCGCGGTCTCCGACGGCGCCTCGGTGGTGGTCTACAAGGACCTCGGGCTGGTGAGCCAGGTCTTCGACGAGTCGACGCTGTCCAGCCTGCGCGGGTTCCTCGCCGTCGGCCACACCCGGTACTCCACGACCGGGGCCTCGACCTGGGAGAACGCCCAGCCGACGTTCCGCACCTCGGGCTCGGGCACCGGCATCGCGCTGTGCCACAACGGCAACCTGGTCAACACCGCCGAGCTGGCCAGCCGGGCCGCCGACGAGGGCGTCTCCGGTGCGTTCTCCTCCACCACCGACTCCGACATCGTCACCGCGCTGATCGCGGCCAAGCAGGACCTGTCGGTCGAGGCGGCGGCGATGCAGGTGCTGCCGCTGCTGCGCGGGGCGTTCAGCTTCACCTTCATGGACGAGACCACGCTCTACGCCGCCCGCGACGCCCAGGGCGTGCGGCCGCTGGTGCTCGGCCGGCTCGACCGGGGCTGGGTCGTGGCCAGCGAGACCGCGGCGCTGGACATCGTCGGCGCCTCCTACGTGCGTGAGGTGGAGCCCGGCGAGCTGATCGCCATCGACGAGGACGGCCTGCGCTCCCAGCACTTCGCGGTCGCCGAGCCCAAGGGCTGCGTCTTCGAGTACGTGTACCTCGCCCGCCCCGACACCACGATCTCCGGCCGCGGCGTGCACGCCGCCCGGGTCGAGATCGGTCGGCGGCTGGCCAAGGAGCACCCGGTCGAGGCCGACCTGGTCATCCCGGTGCCCGAGTCGGGCACCCCCGCCGCCGTCGGCTACGCCGAGGCCTCGGGCATCCCGTACGGGCTGGGCCTGGTCAAGAACTCCTACGTGGGGCGCACGTTCATCCAGCCCAGCCAGACCATCCGCCAGCTCGGGATCCGGCTCAAGCTGAACCCGCTGCGTGACGTCATCCGCGGCAAGCGCCTGGTCGTCGTCGACGACTCCATCGTGCGCGGCAACACCCAGCGCGCGCTCATCCGCATGCTGCGCGAGGCCGGCGCGGTCGAGGTGCACGTCCGGATCGCCTCGCCGCCGGTGAAGTGGCCCTGCTTCTACGGCATCGACTTCGCCAGCCGGGCCGAGCTGGTCGCCAACGGGCTGGACGTCGACGGCGTGCGGGCCTCGATCAACGCCGACTCGCTGGGCTACGTCAGCGAGGCCGGCATGATCGCCGCGACCGAGCAGCCGGCCAACCGGCTCTGCTCGGCCTGCTTCACCGGGGAGTACCCGATCCCGCTGGGGGAGCCCGAGGTGCTCGGCAAGCACGTGCTGGAGGGCATCTCCCGGCGCACGCTGTCGGTGCTCGACGACGTCGACCGTGCAGCTGCACGGGCGGTGAGCGGGTGGACCGGTCAGCAGGCCGGCAGCCCGAGCACCGCCGGCGGCGCCGACGACGCGTTGTCCCGCCCGTGACCGGGGGCTTCACCTACGCCGGGTCCGGCGTCGACATCGACGCCGGCGAGCGCGCCGTCACGCTGATGAAGAGCGCCGTGCACGCCACCAACCGGCCCGAGGTCGTGGGTGGCCTCGGCGGGTTCGCGGGGTTGTTCGCCCTGGACACCCAGAAGTACCGCAAGCCGCTGCTGGCCTCCTCCACCGACGGCGTGGGCACCAAGATCGCCCTCGCGCGGCAGCTGGACCGGCACGACACCGTGGGCATCGACCTGGTCGCCATGTGCGTCGACGACCTGGTGGCCTGCGGCGCCGAGCCGCTGTTCCTGCAGGACTACGTGGCCTGCGGGAAGGTCGTGCCCGAGCGGATCGCCGCGATCGTCACCGGCATCGCCACCGGGTGCACCCTCGCCGGGGCCTCGCTGGTCGGCGGGGAGACCGCCGAGCACGGCGACCTGATGGGCGCCGACGACTACGACCTGGCCGCCACCGCCGTCGGCGTCGTCGAGGCCGACGCGGTGCTCGGCCCCGAGCGGGTCCGGGACGGCGACGTCGTCCTCGCGATGGCGTCCTCGGGGTTCCACTCCAACGGCTACTCGCTGGTGCGTCGGGTCGTGGCCTCGGCCGGACTGGACCTGCTGAGCACCCCCGCCGGACTGGACCGGGAGCTGGGCGCCACCCTGCTGGAGCCCACCCGCGTCTACGCGCTGGACTGCCTGGCGCTGGTCGCCGAGCTCGGGGTGGACGCGGTGCACGCCTTCGCCCACATCACCGGTGGTGGCCTGGCCGGCAACGCCGCCCGCGTCGTCCCCGCCGGCCTGGAGGCCGTGCTGGACCGCTCCACGTGGGCGCTCCCGGCGCCGGTGCACCTCATGGAGTCCCACGGCGTGCCGCGCACGGAGTCCGAGCGGGCGTTCAACTGCGGCGTCGGCATGGTCGCCGCGGTCGCGCCCGACGTCGCCGACCGCGCTCTGGAGCTGCTCGCCGCCCGTGGGGTGCCCACGTGGGTGGCCGGGACGATCGGCACCCGGGCCGACGACGCGGCCCCCGCCGCCCGGCTGGTCGGTTCCTACCGCTGATCTGACGAGGACCGCGGTCCCCGGGATCGGACGGTGGACAACACGACGACACCGTCGTCCCGAGGGGCGACGGTGTCGTGAGAGTGCTGTGGTCCGGTCCTGCTGGCCGTGACGGCGCAGCGGATCAGCGACTGGCTACCCAGTCGTCGTCCGTGTCGTCGTCGGTGGCCCACCGGCCGGCGAGCTCGTCGCCGTCGTCGTCGTCCGCGGCCACCGGAGTGACGTAGGTCGACGGCTGGCCACCGAGCTCTCGCTGCAGAGCAGTGAGATCGGTGGACGGTGAGCTGTACTTGAGCTCACGGGCCACGCGTGTCTGCTTGGCCTTCGCTCGGCCGCGCCCCATGGCTCGACCCCCTCGTAACCGGAGTGCGGGCGTCCAGCTCCGGGCTTGGACGGCCCGTGTGGAGACCCCGACTGAGTTGACTGTGTCCTGGGCCGAGCTTACGACACGGATCGGGCGTCGGCACGCGTCCCCGTCCTCCGCCACCCGGACGGGCAGGTCGGGCGGGGTGTCACGGGCCGGATGGTGGTGCGTGTCTCAGCCGCGGAGGGGCAGTCGGATGCTGCTGAGCCGGCCGACCGAGGCGATCCGCTCCTCGGCGAGCCGGTCGGCGGCGACGGCCGGGGAGACCCCGTCGGCGTCGGCGGCGGCGAACACCCGCAGGGCGACGTCGAAGATCGTGGTGGCCTTGGCCTCGGCGCGGGCGAAGGAGAACCCGTGCCGCTCGTCCTCGACCTGAATCACCCCGCCGGCGTTGACGAGGTAGTCGGGGGCGTAGAGCACCCCGCGGTAGGCGAGCAGGGCGGCCGTGCCGTCGTGGGCGAGCTGGTTGTTCGCCCCGCCGCAGACCACCTCGGCGGGCAGCACGGCCACGGTCTCGTCGTCCAGGGCCCCGCCCAGGGCGCACGGTGCGTAGACGTCGTGCTGGGTGCGGACGAGCTCGGCGGTGTCGCCGACGGCCCGGACGCCGGGGTGCTTGGCCTGCAGCCGGTCCACGGCTGCGGCGTCGACGTCGGTGACGACGACCGACGCGCCGTCCTCGACCAGGGAGTCGACGAGCCAGGAGCCCACCTTGCCGACACCGGCGACCGCGACGGTCTTCCCGGCGAGGGTGGGGGAGCCCCACCGGTGCTGGGCGGCCGCCCGCATGCCCTGGAAGACGCCGAACGCGGTGAGCACCGAGGAGTCACCGCACCCGCCGTACGCCAGGGAGCGCCCGTGGGCGAAGCGGGTCTCCCGGGCGACGACGTCGAGGTCGGCGTTGTACGTGCCGACGTCGCACGCGGTGAGGTAGCGGCCGCCGAGGGCCTCGACGAACCGGCCGTAGGCCCGCAGCAGCGCCTCGGTCTTCTGCGTCCTCGGGTCGCCGATGATCACGCCCTTGCCGCCGCCGAGGTCGAGGCCGGCCAGGCTGTTCTTGTAGGCCATCGCCTTGGACAGGGCCAGCGCGTCGGTCACCGCGGCCTCCTCGGAGGCGTACGGGAAGAAGCGAGTGCCACCCAGGGCCGGACCCAGGGCGGTCGAGTAGACCGCGATCACCGCTCTCAGTCCGGACTCCTCGTCGGAGCAGAAGACGACCTGTTCGTGCCCGGAGCCCATGACGTCCACGGGCCGAGCGTAGGGAACGGGCACCCGCCCGGGGGGTCGGGCGTCCCGCTCGGGCCCCGCGTGCCGCACACTCCGTGCGGGGCCCCGTCCACCGACGTCCGTCCGACCAGGACGAGACCGGGACGCAGGACCCCCGCGGGAGCGATGGTGCGACCGCGGCACGCACACGCACCCGGAGGACTCCCATGGCTCGACCCCAGCGGCTGCTCGCCCTCGCCCTGGCAGCACCCCTGCTGCTCTCCGCCTGCTCCGGCGGCGACGACGGCGCCGCGGCCACCGGCGCGGACGGCGACAGCCTCAGCTTCGCCGTCGTCACCCACGGCTCGGCCGGGGACGCCTTCTGGGACGTCGTGCAGAACGGCGCCGTGCAGGCCGGGGAGGACCTCGGCATCGACGTGGACTACCAGTCCGACGGCGACCCGCAGCGTCAGTCCCAGCTCATCGAGGCCGCCGTCAACCAGGACGTCGACGGCATCGTGGTCTCCATGGCCAACCCGGACGCGCTGCAGAGCGCCGTCGAGGACGCCGTGGCCGCCGGGATCCCGGTCGTGACCATCAACTCCGGTGCGGCCGAGTCCGTGGAGTTCGGTGCGATCGGGCACGTCGGGCAGGACGAGACCATCGCCGGGCTCGGCGCCGGCCAGCGACTGGCCGCCGACGGCCGGACGAACGTGCTGTGCGTGGTGCACGAGGCCGGCAACATCGGTCTCGAGCAGCGGTGCGACGGTGCCTCGCAGGGCCTGGGCACCGACGTCACCACGCTGCAGGTGGACATCAACGACCTGCAGGCCGCGCAGTCGACGATCACCTCCTCGCTGCAGAGCGACCCGAGCATCGACGCGGTCCTGACGCTGAACTCCGCCGTCGCCGCGGTGGCCGCCACCGCCGCCACGGACGCCGGGAGCGAGGCCGAGATCGCCACGTTCGACCTCAACTCCGACGTCATCGCCGGCATCCAGGACGGCAGCATCTCCTTCGCCGTCGACCAGCAGCAGTACGAGCAGGGCTACCTGCCGATCGTCATGCTGCAGCTCTACGCGCAGAACCTGAACACCGTGGGTGGTGGCCAGCCGGTCCTCACCGGCCCCGGCATCGTGGACGCCGACAACGTCGACGAGATCGCCGAGCTGGCGTCCTCCGGCACCCGCTGACACCACCACCGAGCTGACACAGACGACGGAGACACCCGTGACGACGACGGACGCACCACCGAGCCGGCCCGTGGCCGACGAGCGGGTGGCCTCGGTGGGCCTGCTCAAGCGGCTGCTGGTCAAGCCCGAGCTGGGCGCGCTGGTGGGCGCCGTCGTCGTCTTCGCGTTCTTCGCCGCCCAGTCCTCGGTCTTCGTCTCCCCGGCCGGCATCGCCAACTGGCTGGACCCGGCGTCGACGCTGGGGATCATGGCCTGCGCGGTGGCGCTGCTGATGATCGGCGGGCACTTCGACCTGTCGGCCGGGGTGATGACCGGGACGTCGGCGTTGACCGTCGGCATCGTCTCGGTGCAGTTCGAGACCAGCATCTGGGTCGGGATCGCGGTCGCGCTGGTGATCACCCTGGCGGTCGGGTTCCTCAACGGGTTCCTCGTCGTCCGCACCGGGCTGCCCAGCTTCATCATCACGCTGGGCTCGTTCCTCATGCTCCAGGGCCTGAACCTGGGTCTGACCAAGCTGTTCACCGGCACGGTCAACGCCGGGGGCATCGGGGCCACCGACGGCTTCGACTCCGCCGAGGCCGTCTTCGCCTCCACCGTGACCATCGCCGGGCAGCCGTTCCGCATCGCGATCCTGTGGTGGGTGCTGTTCACCGCGCTGGCCACCTGGGTGCTGCTGAAGACCCGGTTCGGCAACTGGGTGTTCGCCACCGGTGGTGACGAGGTGGCCAGCCGCAACGTCGGCGTCCCGGCCGCCCGCACCACCATCACGCTGTTCATGACCACGGCGGCCGCGGCCTGGTTCGTCGGGGTCGTCTACGCGGTGCGCCAGACCTCGGTGCAGGCCAACGTGGGCATCGGCAACGAGCTGATCTACATCGTCGCGGCCGTCATCGGCGGGTGCCTGCTCACCGGTGGCTTCGGCTCGGCGATCGGGGCCTCGCTGGGTGCGCTGATCTTCGGCATGACCCAGCAGGGGATCGTCTACCTGCGCTACGACTCCGACTGGTTCTTCTTCTTCCTCGGCGCGATGCTGCTGCTGGCCGTGCTCACCAACCGGGCGATCCGGCGCTACGCGGAGGCCCGACGATGACCGAGACGACCGGCACGCCCCCGCTGCTCGAGCTGCGCGACATCGGCCGCGACTTCGGCTCCGTCATCGCCCTGGACGGCATCTCCACCAGCGTCCGGGCCGGTGAGGTCACCTGCGTGCTGGGGGACAACGGGGCGGGCAAGTCCACCTTGATCAAGGTGCTCTCCGGGGTCCACCAGCCCAGCCGCGGCGAGCTGCTCCTCGACGGCACCCCGGTGCGCTTCGGTGCCCCCCGCGAGGCGCTGGACGCCGGCATCGCGACGGTGTTCCAGGACCTCGCGATGATCCCGCTGATGGCGATCTGGCGGAACTTCTTCCTCGGGTCCGAGCCGACCAAGGGGTGGGGGCCCTTCCGGCGCTTCGACGCGGCGACGGCGAAGGAGACCACCCGGCGGGAGCTGCTCGCCATGGGCATCGACGTCCGGGACCCCGACCAGCCGGTCGGCACCCTGTCCGGCGGTGAGCGGCAGTCGGTGGCCATCGCCCGGGCGGTGTACTTCGGTGCCCGGGTGCTGATCCTCGACGAGCCGACGTCGGCGCTGGGGGTCAAGCAGGCCGGGGTGGTGCTGCGCTACATCGCGCAGGCCCGCGACCGTGGCCTCGGCGTCGTGTTCATCACCCACAACCCGCACCACGCCTACCCGGTGGGCGACCGGTTCGTGCTGCTCAAGCGCGGCCGCAGCCTGGGCGACTTCCGCAAGGACGAGGTCACCCGGGACGAGATCACCTCGATGATGGCCGGCGGCGCCGAGCTCGACCAGCTGGCCCACGAGCTGGAACGCCCCACCCCGCCGGTCTCCTAGCGCACCCGCGGGACCGGGTCGAGCGGCACGCCGCTCCCCTTCGAGGGATTTCTCCTCCCGAGCCCCTCAAGTCCCACCCGTCCCATGTCGATGGGGAAGAGACAGAACGGCGTGGGTTGCGATCGGCAACTGACGAGTTCCGCCGCGCTCCCGCGTGTTGCTCGTGTGACTCGTGGTGCGGGTGGGACTCTTTCGTCCCACTCGTCCATCCCTCTTCCCCAGGGAGCGACCATGTCGCAGCTGCTGCTGCTGCGTGCCCCCGGCACCCGCCGGACCCGTCCGACCCGACCCGCGACGACGCACCGCCGTCGTGCCGGGCGGACCCTGACCGGCACGCTGGTGGGCCTGCTCGCGGCTGCGCTCGTGGTCACCGGTGCCGGTCCCGCACTGGCCGTGCCGGCCCCCCCGGTCAACCCCAGCGACGCCGAGATCGGCGGCGCCCAGGCCGCCCAGGACGCCGCCGCGGCCGAGGTGGGCCGCATCGCCGGCCTGGTCGCCGCCGCGGAGTCCCAGCTCGAGCAGGTGCAGGTGCAGGCCGAGGCCGCCGGCACCGCCCTGCTGGCCGCCGAGGAGGCCCTGGCCGCCGCCCAGGCGGCCGCCGACCAGACCGCGGCCGACCTCGCCGCCGCCACCCAGACCGTCACCGACGCCCAGGGCCGGCTCAGCGACTTCTCCCGCGACAGCTACATGAACGGCGCCGCCCTCACCAGCGAGGTCGCCCTGCTCGACGCCGGCGGACCGGCCGAGCTCGTCCAGCGGGCCGCGATGCTGGACTGGGTCGCGGAGAACCAGCTCGACGTGCTGGGCGACCTCGAGGTCGCCCGGGTGCAGCAGGCCAACGCCGACTCCGCCGCCCGCGAGGCGCTCGGGGTGCAGGCCGCGGCCGAGCAGGCCGCCACCGAGGCCAAGGACGACGCCGATGCCCAGGTCGCCGACCAGACCGCGGTCTACGCCCAGGTGAGCGCCGACAAGGCCGCCTACGACTCCCAGCTGCAGGCCGCGCAGATCCAGCTGCTCTCCCTGCAGGGCGCCCGCAACGCCTACCAGGCGTGGCTGGACCAGCGTGCCGCCGAGGAGGCCGCCGCCGCGGCCGCCCAGCAGCAGGCCGCCGCGGCCGCCGCGGCTGCTGCCGCCGCTGCCCGCAGCACCCCGGCGCCGTCCTCCGGTGGCGGTGGTGGCGGTGGCGGTGGCGGTGGCGGCGCCAGCAGCGGAGGCGGTGGCTCGGTGTCCGCCGGGTCCTCGGGCTACGTCCTCCCGGCGGCCGGCCGGACCAGCAGCTGCTTCGGCAGCCGCTGGGGCACCCTGCACGGCGGCGTGGACATCGCCGCCCCGATCGGCACCCCGATCTACGCGGCCACCTCCGGCGTCGTGGCCCGGGCCGGTGCCGCCAGCGGCTTCGGCCAGGCCGTCTACATCCGTGGGGACGACGGCGCGGTGACCGTCTACGGCCACGTGAACCGGTACTTCGTCTCCGCCGGTGAGCGGGTCTCGGCCGGCGAGCAGATCGCCGAGGTCGGCAACAAGGGCCAGTCCACCGGCCCGCACCTGCACTTCGAGGTGCACCCCGGCGGCGTGATGTACGGCGGTCAGGTCAACCCGGTGCCGTGGATGGCGGCGCGTGGAGTGACCATCCGCGGCTGCTGACCGCACACGACAGCGGCCCGGCACCTCGAGGGGTGCCGGGCCGCTGTCGTGCGTGGGGTCAGGAGGTCGGTGCGGTGGTGGGCAGGTCGCAGTTGGCCTGCACGTAGGTCTGCACGTCGGTCTGGGCCGTGGCGGCCTCGCCCTGGAGCGAGCCGAGCGCGGACGTGAACGCGGCCTGGCCCTCGGCCGTGCTGAGGTCCAGGCCCTGGGTGTCGGCGACGATGCCGGCGAAGGCCTGGGTCAGCGTGTCCCACGAGCCGCTGATCTCGGCCGGGGCCTCGATCGCCGAGATCCGCTCGGAGGCCTCGGCCAGCAGGCCCGGCAGGGCAGCCGGGTCGCCCGTCGTCCCGGCGGACTCCAGGTCGGTGAAGACCTCCTGGGCCTCGGTGCAGAAGGCGTCGGCCTCGGTGTCGCCACCGCCCTCGGTGGTCTCCGGGGCGCTGGAGGTGCTGGCAGCCGAGCTGCCGGACGACGACGCGGAGGCCGCCGTCTCGTCGGTGTCCGAGCCGCCGCAGGCGGTGAGCAGCACGAGGGCCGCGGCCGCGGAGAGGCCCGAGGTCAGGGTGGTGGACAGGCGCATGCGGCGAGGGTAGGGGACCCGGGGGACCGTGCTCAGGAGGTCGGCGTCGCGCCGTCCGCGCAGTTGGTGTCGATCCAGTCACCCACCGCGGTCTCGGCGGTGGTGGCCTCCGACGTGAACGTCGGAGAACACCGCCTGGAAGGCCGACTCGCCCTCGGGGGTGGTCAGGTCGTTGGCGTTCGCCGACTCCAGCAGGGTGGCGTAGGCGTCGCGCAGGGTGCCGAAGTCGCCCTCGATGGCCGCCGGCGGGGTGAGCGTGTCGAAGCCGTCCACCACCTGCTGCAGCACCGACGGGATCGTCTCGGGGGTGGCGGACTCCAGCTGCGGTCCGACCTCGGTCAGCACGGCCTCGGCCTCGGTGCAGAAGGCGACCGACTCGTCGTCGGTCGCCGCGCTGGACTCCGCCGGGCCGGAGCTGCCGGCGGCGCTGCTGCCGGCGGAGGAGGACGCCGTGGCGTCGGAGTCCGCGCCGCCGCAGGCGGTGAGCAGGACGAGGGCGGCGGCCGCGGAGAGGCCGGAGGTGACGGTGGTGGTCAGACGCATCCGGTCAGGCTACGGAGCGGTCCGGGCTCAGCAGTTCGCCTGGCCCCAGTCGTCGACCGCCCCGCCGGCCTCGGTCAGCTCGGTGCCCAGGCTCTCCAGCTCCGGGGCGAGCGCGGTGTTCGCCGACGGGTCGGTGAGGTCGGCCTGCCCGAGGAGGTCGCGGACACCGGTCCACGCGGTGAGCAGCCGGTCCCACTCGTCGCTGACGTCGGCGGGCGGGTCGACGGCCTCCAGCCGGGGCACCGCGTCGTCCACCAGGGCCGGGCCGGACGCCGGGTCGGAGCCGTCGAAGGCGTTCAGGTCGGCGGTGACGTCGCGCAGCAGGGCCGGGACGTCGGAGCAGAAGGCGTCCATCCGCACGTCGTCCTCGCTCTGCGAGCAGCCGCTCAGCACGAGCAGGGACACCGGGAGGGCGCACAGCAGGCGCACGGGGAGACGCATGGCCTCGACCGTATCCAGGTGCCTACATTGCCCGGGTGACCGCCCCCACGGACCCCCGCCGCTCCTGGGACCTCCCCGCACCCGGGCAGCTGGCCCGCACCGCCGAGCTCGAACCGCTGGTCACCCGGGTGCTGGCGCCCAACCCGTCGCCGATGACCCTGGACGGCACGAACACCTACGTCGTCGGAGCCCCGGGCGGCGGGCAGGCGGTGCTCGTCGACCCGGGCCCGGACGACGCCGCGCACCTGGCCGCGGTCGAGGAGGTGCTGGCCGCGCGGGACGCCGAGGTCGTCGGCGTGCTCGTCACCCACCACCACGGCGACCACGCCGAGGCCGCACTGCCCTGGGCGGCCCGGTTCGGCGTCACCGTGGCGGCGTCCTCGCCCGACGTCGCCGGGCCCGCCGGCCGGCTCCTCGAGCACGGTGAGCGGGTGGAGCTGGCCGGCACCGTGCTGGACGTCGTCGGCACCCCGGGGCACTGCAGCGACCACCTGGCCTACCGGCTGGAGTCCGGCGCGGTGCTGGTCGGGGACCACGTGCTGGGCCGTGGCACCTCGGTGGTCACCCACCCCGAGGGCGACGTGCTGGCCTACCTGGACTCGCTGCGCCGGGTGCACGACCTGGGCCCCTCGGCGCTGTACTGCGGGCACGGCCCGGAGCTCACCGAGGACGTCGGCGCGGTCCTGGACTTCTACGCCGCGCACCGGGCGTACCGCGAGTGGCAGCTGGTCGACGCGCTGCTGCCCGGCCCGCAGACCGTCGACGAGCTGGTCGCCCACGTCTACGCCGCGGTGCCCCGCGAGGTCTGGCCGGCCGCGGCGCAGTCGACCCGGGCCACGCTGGCCAAGCTGTCCGCCCAGGGCCAGGTCGTCCGGGGCGCGGGGGACAGCTGGCGGGTGGCCTGAGCGGACGGGGCCTACCGTGCGGGCGTGACCGTCACCGCCGACGTCCCCCTCGTCACCGCCGCCGACAGCCTCGCCGACCAGCGACGGGTGGCCGGCTCGCTCGCCGCCCTCGGCCTGACCCGCGGCGACCGGCTGGTCGTGTCGGCCTCGGCGTCCCCGGCGCTGCTGGCCGTCGTCCTGGGCGCGTTGCGCGTGGGCGTCGTCCCGGTGGTGCTGGACCCCGCGCTGCCGGCGGCCGAGCGGGCCGACCTGGTGGCCGACGCCGACCCCGCGCTGGACGTCGGGGACGACCCGGCGCAGCTGCTCGGGGACGCCGTCGGTGACCTGGCGCCGTTCCCGCTGGCCCGGCCGATGCACTACACGTCGGGGACGACCGGACGACGCAAGGGCGTGTGGTCCGGCGTCCTGACCGACGAGGACGCCCGGGCGCTGGCCACCGAGGAGATCGACCTCTGGGGCTTCGTGCCCACCGACCGGCACCTGGTGCTCTCCCCGCTGCACCACTCGGCCCCGCTGCGGTTCGCCGCGCACACCCTGCTGGCCGGGGGAGAGGTGCTGCTGCCCGGTCCGTTCGACGCCGCCCGCGCAGCCGCGGTGATCAGCGGGCTGCGCCCGACGACGACGTTCTGCGTGCCCACCCACCTGCAGCGGCTGCTCCGCGAGGACGTCGACTGGTCCTCCTTCCGGGTGCTGGCGCACGCCGGCGCGCCCTGCCCCGAGCCGACGAAGCGGGCGGTCGTCGCGGCGCTCCCCGAGGGGGCGGTGTGGGAGTTCTACGGCTCCACCGAGGCCCAGTTCACCGTCTGCTCGGCCGCCGACTGGCTGGCCCACCCGGGCAGCGTGGGGCGGGCCCGGCCCGGCCGGAGCCTGGAGACCGACGAACGCGGGCAGCTGTGGTGCGCCGTCCCCCGCTGGGCCCGGTTCGAGTACTGGCGGGCCCCCGAGAAGACCGCCGCCGCCTGGCGCGGTGACCTCGTCACCGTCGGCGACCTCGGCCGGGTGGACGAGGACGGCACCGTGTGGCTGGACGGCCGCCGGGAGGACCTGGTCATCTCCGGCGGGGTCAACGTCTACCCGGCCGAGGTGGAGGCCGTGCTCGACGCGCACCCGGCCGTGGTGGAGTCCGCCGTCGTCGGGGTGCCCGACGACGACTGGGGCCAGCGGGTGGTCGCGGCCTACGTCGGCGACGTGCCGGCCGAGGAGCTGCGGGCCTGGGCCCGGGAGCGGCTGGCCCCGGCCAAGCGGCCCAAGTCCCTGCACCCGGTCGGCGAGCTGCCCCGCACCTCGACCGGCAAGGTCCGCCGGCTGGACCTGCCGGGCGTGCTGGGCCTGTGACCGACCGGGACGTGGTCGTGGTCGGCGCGGGGTCCGCCGGGTGCGCGTTCGCCGCCCGGCTGGTCGACGCCGGCCGTTCGGTGCTCGTGCTCGAGGCCGGCCGCGACCACCCGCAGCCCGAGGACTTCCCGGCCACGATCCGGGACGCCGCGACCATGGGCGCCGCCGTCCCCGGTCACCCGGCGAACTGGGACCTCACCGGGGAGCTCACCGACGACCTGCGCTGGCCGGTGCCCCGCGGCCGGGTGCTGGGTGGGTCCAGCGCGCTCAACGGCACCTACTTCATCCGCGCGACGAAGGAGGACCTGGACGGCTGGGCGGCCCGCGGGAACGACCTGTGGTCGCACGAGGCGGTGCTGCCCTCCTTCCGGCGCAGCGAGAGCGACCCGCTGCACGGCACCACCGGCCCGATGCCGGTCAGCCGGACGACGGCACCGCACCCGGTCAGCGACGCGTTCACCGCGGCCTGCCTGGAGCTGGGGTTCCCCGCCGAGCCGGACAAGAACGGTGACGCCCCACCCGGGGTGGGGCCGGTGCCGGTCAACGTCCGCGACGGCGTGCGGGTGAACACCGCGATGGCCTACCTCTCGCCCCGGCGCGGGCACCCCGGGCTGACGGTGCGCGGGGACAGCCCCGTCGTGCGGGTGCTGGTGGAGCGGGGCCGCGCGGTCGGGGTGCGGACGGCGGACGGCACCGAGCACCGGGCCGCCGAGGTCGTGCTGGCCTGCGGCGCCGTCGGCTCCCCGCACCTGCTGATGCTCTCGGGCATCGGTCCGGCCGGCGTTCTGCGCGCGGTGGGGGTGACCCCGCTGGTCGACCTGCCCGGGGTGGGGGCCGACTTCACCGACCACCCCGACCTCTACGTGACCTGGCAGCCCACCCGCCGGACGCCGATGCCGCGGGCGATGCTGCCGCTGACCACCGCGCTGAACACCGCGGACCACCTGGAGGTGATGCCGTGGCTCAAGCCGTTCAGCAAGGTGATGCTGTCCCGCTCCTCCGGGCACGCGCTCTCCGGGCTGACCGAGGTGCTGCGCCGACCGGCCGCGACCCTGAGGGCGTTGCGCGGCACCTCGCTGCAGCGGGTGTGGCAGCAGGCCCGCACCCGGGACGACCTGTACCTCGGCGTCGCGCTCCAGGCCGAGGACAGCCGCGGCGTGCTCACCCTGACCAGCGCCGACCCGGCGGTCCAGCCGCGCATCCGGTACCGCTACCTGAGCACCGGGACCGACCGCCGGCGGATGCGGCAGGCGGTGCGGCTGGCCGCGGAGCTGCTGCGCACCGACGCGATGGGCCCCCTGGTCGCCGGGCGCACCGACCTGCCCGGCGACGTGCTGGCCGACGACGGGGCGCTGGACGCCTGGGCCCGGTCGCACCTGGCCACGGCGATCCACCTGTCGGGCAGCGCCCGGATGGGCCCGGACACCGACCCCGGCGCGGTGGTCGACCAGCACCTGCGGGTGCGCGGCGTCGAGGGCCTGCGGGTGGTGGACACCTCGGTCATGCCCCAGGTGACCACCCGGGGCCCGGCGGCGACGGCGGTGGCGATCGGTGAACGGGCTGCCGAGCTGGTCACCGGCGGCTGACCCGGTGGGGTGGGGGCGGGCCACGTCCTGCAGGTGACGGCCCCCGCAGGGTCGTATCTTGTGCGGCATGAGGACTCTCCGGACGACGGCGCCGCTCGCCGCCCAGGGTGCCCTCCCCGTGTCCGGCCCGGGCGGGGTCCGTACGTGAGCTCACCGCACCACCCGCCCCTGCCCTACTCCGGCACCCGCAGCGCCCCGCACCTCGACCCCGGGGTGGCCGGGCTCGACGCGCCCCGCCCGGCCCCGCGCCGGCGGTTGTTCGGCCGCGGCCTCACCGAGGGCGACCCCACGCCCGGCCCGGCCGACGTCGCCGCCTGGACCGGGTACCTGGCCGCACCGGTGCCCTCCCCGCGGCGGATCGGGGTCATCGCGCTCAAGGGCGGGGTCGGCAAGACCACGCTGTCGGTGCTGCTGGCCAGCACGCTGGCCCGCGCCCGCCGTGACCCGGTGCTGCTCTTCGACACCGACACCACGTTCGGGTCCCTCGCGCTGCGCACCGGCGTGCCGCTGCAGGCCTCGGCGCACGAGCTCGCCGCGGCCGGCGACCCGGGCCGGTTCGAGGTGCTCGCCGGCGCGCTGGCCCGCTCGGCCGACGGTGCCTGGGTGCTGCCCAGCGGCCGGGACCCCGAGCAGAGCGCGCAGCTCACCGAGGACGTCTACGTCCAGGCGATGAACGCCGTCTTCAAGCACGTCGCCGTGATGGTCACCGACTGCGGCGCCGGCCTGGCCACCCCGCTCATGCGCCGGGTGGTCAGCGGCTGCCACAGCCTGGTGCTGGCCACCTCGCCCAGCGTCGACGGGCTGCTGGCCAGCCACAACGTGCTGCGCTGGTTGCGCCAGTCGGGTTTCGAGGCCCTCGCCGACCGCAGCATCGTCGCGGTCACCAACGTGCCCGCACAGGGCGGGGCGGTCGACATCGCCGAGGCGCGCACCCGGTTCGCCGGGCTGGCCGGGGACTTCCTGACCGTGCCCGCCGACCGGCACCTGGCCACCGGCAGCCAGCTGCACCTCGAGGCCCTGGACGGCCGCACCCGCTCGGCGGCGATCCGGCTGGCCGCCTCCGCGCTCGGCGCGGCGCTCGCCACGCCCTAGGCAGCCACGGCGGCTCGGACGTCGTCGCCGGTGATGGTCTGCAGCTGGGCCAGGGTGGGGCGCTCGCCGAGCTGCCGGAGCCGCTGGGACTGCACCTTGCGGAGCTTCTCGAACAGCTTGCGCGCCTCGCGTGCGTTGCCGAAGTCCGCGCCGCGCTCGACGGTGCTGAAGTGCTGCAGGAGCAGTGGCTCGGCGTCCCCGTCGAGCAGGTAGTCCCCGCCGGTGATCATCCGGGAGATGATCAGCGTGAGCTCGTCGGGCCCGTAGTTCTCGAACTCCACGGTCTTGACGAACCGCGAGGCCAGGCCGGGGTTGGCGTCGAGGAACTGGACCATCTCGGCGGTGTAGCCCGCGGCGATCACCGCCAGGGCGTCACGGCGGTCCTCCATCAGCTTGACGATCATGTCGATCGCCTCCTGGCCGAAGTCGTTGCCGCCCCCGCCGGCCTGCCGGGAGAGCGTGTAGGCCTCGTCGAGGAACACCACCCCGCCGACGGCCTCGTCGAACACCGCCGCGGTCTTCTCCGCGGTGTGCCCGATGTACTGCCCCACCAGGTCGCGCCGGGAGACCTCCTTGAGCGGACCGCCGGGCAGCACGCCCAGTGCGGCGAGCAGCTGGCCGTAGATGCGCCCGACCGTGGTCTTGCCGGTGCCGGGGGCGCCGGCGAACACCAGGTGGTGGCTGGACCCACCGACCGCCAGGCCCGCGCTGCGCCGCCACTCGTTGACCTGGATCTCGTCGATGATCGAGCGGACCTCGTCCTTGACGCTCTCCAGCCCGACCATCTGGTCCAGCTCGGCGAGCAGCTCCTCGACGCGCTCGGGGTCCCCCTTGGCCGCCGAGGAGGCGCCCACCCCCACCGCCGCGGCCTTCGGTGCCTCGGTCACCTCGACGTCGGCGGCGTCGTCGATCCGCACCCCGGGCGCGGCGGTGGCCTCGGTGCGGCAGCCCTCGACCCGGCCCGAGGTGCCGGCGCCGAAGTCGATGCCGACCCCGCGGGTGTCGGTCACCGAGACCCGGATCAGCACCGGGGCCCCGCCCTGGGCGACCGCGATGCCCTGGTCGCCGGTCGCGGAGACCTCGCAGCCCTCCAGCGTGGGCCGGGCGGACTGGTAGACGTACACGCCGCGGCTGCCCGCCCCGCGGATCGTGCAGTCGCGCAGCACCGGGTCGGCCCCGAGCCGGACGACGACGGCGTCGTCGGCGCTCTCGGCGATGGTGGTGCCGCTGACCGTGCCGGTGGAGTCCTCCACCACCAGGCCCTGCTGGGCGCCGGTGACGGTGCAACCGGTGACGGTGATCGTGCAGCGGTCCACCGCCCGGACGCCGGCGCCGTAGCCGGCCTGCACCGTGACGTCGGTGAGGGTGAGCGTGGCCTCGGCGGCGTCCACGACGTGCGCCTCGCGACCGACCAGGGTGATCCCGCGGACGGTGAGGGAGCCCCCGCGGACCCGCAGGGTGGGGTCGTAGGAGGAGCCGCCCACCACCACGTCGGCGGCCTCGACGCCGTCCGCCGCGGTGATCGTCACGTCCGCGCCCACCAGGTCCAGGGCCTCGTCGTAGGTGCCCGCGGCCAGGACCACGGTCGCGCCGGCACCGGCGTCCAGCAGGGCCTCGGCCAGCGTCGGGTAGGCGCCGGGGCGGTCGGTGGACACCTGCAGGGTGGCGCTCATCGGTGCTGCTCAGCTCCTGCTCGCGGACGTGTCGGAGCGGGTCCTCTACGGCACCCGCGGGTCCGCTGCGACCCTACTGTCGCGGCTGCCCCTAGGCTCGCCGAGGTGAGCGGACCGGGGGACGACGGGACGGGCCCGGAGCTCGGTGACCCCGCCGTCTTCACCGCCGCGCTGGACGCCGCCGCCCGCGCCGGTGACACCGCGCGCTGTCTGGCGCTGCTGCGCACCGGCGACCTCGCGCTCCCGATCACCCCGGCCGCCGCGGCCGGCGACGAGCCGGCGGCCTGGGCCACCGCGCAGGCGCAGGGCGTGACCTGGGTGCTCGCCTACAGCTCGGTGGAGCGGATGCAGCAGTGCACCCGCGGCGAGGCCACCCACGCCCGGGTCGCGCCGTTCCTGGAGCTGGCCGCCGGCTGGCCGGACACCCGCGTCGGGCTCGCCGTCGACGCCGGGGCCGAGCACCCCTTCTTCCTGGAGTCCGGCACGGTGGCCCGGCTGGCCGCACCCACCCTGGCCGAGGACCGGGCCGCCGACCCCGACGCGCTGCCGGCGGTGGTCCAGCAGCTGCTGAGGCCGGCCGACGTCCCGGTGCTGCTGGCCGCGTCGCAGGCCCGGGTGTCCGGCTACGTGCACCACGCCTCCGACGTCGCCCACCTCGGTGCCCCCACCGCGCTGGTCGACGCCGTCGGGCGGGCCGCCGAGGAGGACGAGCTGCTCTCCGACACCGGGTCGGTCACCGTCCTGCGCTGGGCCGTCGTCGGACCGGAGCTGGTCCGGACGCCGCTGGGCGGGGTCGACGAGGAACGCCGGGACGCCGTGGCGGGCTGGGTCGTCGAGGAGGAGCCGTTCACCGGCACCGGGTGGGCGCAGCCGGACTCGCTGGTGCGGGAGTACCGGGTGCAGGGGCTGCTGCTCCCACACGGCGCCGAGCTGTGGGAGCTGCACCCGTCGGGTGCCCAGCAGGCCCGGGCGGTGTGGGACGGCGTCCGCGAGGTCTGGTCGCTGGTGGTCACCGAGGAGCAGCCGTGAGGTGGACGACGTACCGGGCCCGCTGGCGGGGCGAGGAGCTGCGGGCCACCCCCGAGCAGCGCTTCGACGGTCTGTGGGTGTGGCTGGTCGCCCCCCGCGCGACCGCCGGGTTCGACGCGGTCACCGACGACGGCCCGTGGGTGCGCCAGGTGCCGGCGGCCGACTGCGACGTGCTGCTGCTGGTGCGCACCGCTGGCACCTGGCGAGGCCTGCCGGTGCACGTGCACGACGAGCGCACCGGGGACGGCGGGGGCGACCTGCTGGTCGAGTACGCCGGCGGTTCGACCCCCGAGGCGGTGGCCGCCGGCTTCGAACGGGTCGCCCGGGGGGTGCACCGGCGGTGGGTTCTCCGGGACGAGGTGCGCGGCCTGCGCGAGGACACCGCCCTGCTCGACTGAGCTCAGCGGCGCGCGGCCGCCTGCAGGAGCCACTGCTCGACGCTGGTGGGGACGACCTGCACCGAGCGCGCGACGGCCCGGCTGACCAGGGTCACCACGTCCCCGGGCAGGCCGGCGAGGGAGGACTCGGGGTCGGGCAGGCCCATCGCGCGCCCCACCACCTGCGCCGAGCTCAGCCCGAGGCCCTGGGTGAGCACGACGTCGGCGTTCCCGACCCCGGCTGCGTTCCAGCGGCTCATGCTCTCCACCAGGGTCAGCTGGGTGGCCCAGGCGCCCACCCGGTGCGGGTCCCCGCCCCCGGCCTCGTCGTCGACCACCAGCAGCTGCGGGACGGCGAGCGTGCCCGGACGGAGCGTCCCGGGCTGGTCCACGACGCTGACGGACCCCGCGCGTCCGGCGGCGAGCTGGGCGAAGGTGCTCCAGGCCGCGGGCCGGGTGGTCTGGACGACGACCTGGGCGCCGAGTGCGAGGGACCGGACGACCAGCACCTGGACCAGGGACAGCGGCGCGACGGCCAGGGCCACGGTCGGTTCGGGCCGGAACAGCGCGAGCCGGACGGTCCCGCCGTCCCGGTCCCGGCCGAGCACCAGCCCGCCCCCGCCGGAGCTGACGTGCAGGGCGTCGACGGTGGTGGCATCGGCGCGCAGCGGTGGGAGCACGGTCGCCGGGACGACGGACGCCGGGCTGGGGAGGGCGGTCACCGGAGGAACCCACCCAGCGGGAGGGTGGCCGCGACACCGGCGGCGTGCTCGCCGTCCAGTCGGCGCACGGTGCCGCCGAGGGCCCGCGCCTGCTCGACCAGTGCGGTGACCGCGGCCCGGGCGTCGTCCCCCGGGGGGAGCACGAGCCGGACCGTGCCCTCCAGGTCCAGCTCGTCCCCGGTGCGCCGGGCGGCCACCGACACCGTCGTCGTGAGGGCCGGTACCTCGCCGAGCCGGTCGACCCAGGCGCGGGCGGCGTCACCGTCGCCGAGGTCGGGCCACCGTGCGACGTGCAGGGTGACGTGCTGGAGGTCCCCGCCGTGCCAAGCCCGCCAGGTCTCCCGGGTGCCCCCGGGTGGGGTGCCGTCCGGAGCGCCCCCGACCAGGGTGAGCACGCCCGCCCGTGCGTCCTCGGGGCTGAGGAGGTGGCCGCGCAGGCCTGCGCGGCGCACCTGGCGCTGCACCCGCCGGACCGCGTTGACCAGTGCCTGGCGCAGGTCGTCCTCGTCGGTGTCGACCGGTGGCCGCTGCACCTGCAGGGCGATCCAGCTGCGGCGGCGCGCGGGGACCGACCCCCCGGTCAGCTCCCGGTAGGACACCGCCGCCGGGTCCTCGGGACCCAGCACGCCCGGCGCCGGCACGGTCTGCACCAGCAGCTGGACGGTGACCTGGGGGCCACCGTCCTCGGGCGCGGGCAGCAGGCTGCCCAGTGCCGGCAGCACCGGGACCCGGTCGTCGAAGGGGTGGGTCGTCGCCGGACTGGCCTCCACGACGACGCTCGCGCCGCCCGCGTGGTCGAAGACCGCGGCGTCGACGCCGTCGACCCGGACCACGTCGATCCAGCCGCCCCGGGTCACCGCACCCAGCACGGCGTCGGCCGCGGCCACCGGGTCGGTGCCGGGCGGGTCCGTGCGGCGGCGTCGTCCCCGGAAGCGCAGTCGGGCGGCCAGCACCTGCCAGGCCCAGCGGCCCGAGAGCCGCACGGTGGTCAGCAGCAGGGCGAGCACGGCGACCGTGGCCACCGGGACGAGCACGGGCAGGGGCTCCCGGTGCACGGCGAGGACGGCCACGAGGGCCAGCTCCCAGACCAGCACCTGGACCAGGTGCAGCCCGCCCAGGGTCCACGGTCGGCGCGGGACGCGGGGTCGGGTGGGCACCGGGGCCGGGGGCCGGTCCCGGACCTCCGGCGCCGCCTCGCCCGCGGGCTGGTCCCGGGCCTCCTCGGCAGCGGTGGTGCCCCGTTCCGCCTCGACAGCCGGGGTCGCCGTGCCCACGGCCGAGCCCGCGGCCAGCGCGGTGGCCGACCACTCCGCCTCCGGTCGGGCCGCGGTGGCGGGTGCGGCGGAGCGGGCGCCGTAGGCGCTCGCCGGGTCGAGGGTCAGTGCCGGGGCGGGGCCGCTGGGGGCGGGGGCAGGGACCGGGGCGCCGGCCGGGCGGGCCGTGCGCACCCTCCCGGTCAGCGTGCCGGCGGCGGGCGGAGCGGCGATGCGCCGGACGGGAGCCGGAGGCCGCTGGGCCGCCCGCTGCTCGGGGGCGGGCGGCGGCGGGGCAACGGGCGGGGGTGCGGCGGCGGCGCCGGAGTGCCGGCCCGGGGTGCGGTCCCGGTCGGCCGGGGGCGTGGTCACGTCAGCGCTCGCCACCGAGGGCGGGCCCCGGCCGGCGGGCCGGGGTGCGCTCCTCGGGTCGCTCGATGACCCCGGACCCGGCCTGGTCGACGTCGAAGAGCTCGGCGTCGCCCACGCGCTCGGGCAGGGCGGTGGTCCGCTCGTCCTCGCGCTTGCGGCCGGCCACCGCCGGGGGGCGGGGGGCCGGGGGTGTGCCGGCACCGGCCGCGGGCCTGCCGGTGACCGGGCTGCGCCCGGACAGACCGGTGCGGATGGAGGACCGCGCGGTCGCCGACGTCTCCGGGCGGGTGGCCCGCGTCGGGGCGGCGCGCCCGCCGAGACCGGGAGGCGTCGTGGGGGTGCCGCCGGCGGGGCCGCCGGCCGTGGCGCCCGGTCGGGACTGCACCGACGGACCGCCACGGCTGCCTTGCAGCGGGCGGGGGACGGCGGGGCCCTGCGGGCGGCCGGGGGTGCCCGGGGCGTGCGGACCGGCCGGGTTGCCCGTGCCGGGACGGCCGGGGCCGGTGCGGCCGGACAGGTCGGGGCTGCCGGGGCGACCCTGAACCGGGCGTCCCTGCGCCGGGGGGCCACCGGGAGCGCCGGGTCGGCC
Source organism: Geodermatophilaceae bacterium NBWT11 (assembly GCA_014218215.1). NCBI lineage: Bacteria > Bacillati > Actinomycetota > Actinomycetes > Geodermatophilales > Geodermatophilaceae > Geodermatophilaceae bacterium NBWT11. Next base: position 1,430,472 of record CP043652.1, on the reverse strand, counting down.
CTGGCCCGGCGGGGTTCCGGGGGCGCCGGGTCGGCCCTGTCCGGGCGGGCCACCGGGGGCGCCGGGGCGCTGGCCGGCCGGGCTGTCCGGTCCACCGGCGGTGCGACCGGGGAGCTGGGGTGCGGCGGGGCGCCCGCCACCGCCGGCCGGGGGTGCCCCCGGTGCGTTGCGGCCCTGGAGGGTCTGCGGACCGCCCGGGGCACCCGGAGCCCGCCCGGAGGCGGGGGCGGGGGGTGCACCGGCCGACGTGCGGCCGCCCAGACCGCCGGGAGCGGCCGGCGGTGCGCCCCGACCGGCTGCGGCCGCGGCCGCGCCACCGGCCAGACCGGCGGCAGCTGCAGCACCGGAGAGCCCACCCGGCACGGCGGGCGCGGTCGGCGCGGTGCCCACGCCGGAGGGCGGCGGCGCGACCTGGGCGGGCGCCACCGGCACGGACGGCGCCACCGGCGCCACCGGGGCCACGGGCATCACGGGGGCCACCGGCGCCACCGGGGCCTGCGGCTGCTGGACGAGGATGCCGACCTCGGTGACCGGGGGCGACGTCGGGGGGAGACCGGGCGGGGTGCCGGGCGGCTGGCCGGGCACCCCCGAGGGAGGGGCCACCGGGGCCGGTGCGCCCGGACCGCCGGGGGCGCCGGGTGCACCAGGTGCGCCGGGTGCGCCCGGCTGTCCCATCGCCCCGGCCCAGGCGGCCTGGCTCGGGGTGGCCGCGTCGGTCGGTCCGGCCCACTTCTTGCCCTGCTCCAGACCGGCGGAGGCCTCCACGTAGGCCTGCATCAGGGGGTTGACGACCTCCCGCATCGACTTCTCGGTGGCCTCGCGCAGCACGGTCGCGGTCCGGTCCTCACCGAAGACGTCTCCGATGTCCCCCAGCCCGATGTGGCCGAGCCCCTCGTTGGCGTCCTGGTGGGCGCTCTCCGCGGCATCGGCGGCGTACTCGTCCCAGATCACCTGCATGCGCGCCTGGTACGTGGAGATGGCACCGGCCAACGTCTCCAGCGCCGTGCTCGTGTTCTTGGCCGCTGCCGCCCAGTCGTCCAGGGACCAGGTGGACTGGCCGACCCGGAGCAGGAACGCCTCCGCGGCGTCGGACTCCCAGTCCGCCTGCAGGGTCGTGGCCCGGCGGGCCAGGGTCGCGCGCTGGGTCTCCAGCACGGAGCTCAACTGGGACCAGGCGGTGGCGGCGTCGCGGGTCGCCTGCTCGTCCTCCTGCATGACCATCTGGTAGTGCATCTTGATGTCGAGGGTGTACGGGTCGGTCCCGACCTCGCACATGTGCGAGGCCGGGTACTCCTCACCTGCACCGGACGGGCTGTACCCGAAGTCAGACGGCACGGTGCTCCTCGGGAGTGCCCGGCCGACGGGGCCGGGTGGGGGTGGTGGGGCGTGTGCGGGTCAGCGACGGGTGGGACCCGTCGTCCTCAGGGCGTGGCCGTGGGTGACGGGTTGCCGAACGACGTCGTCGGCGTGCCACCGGTGGGCAGCGGGGTGGACCCGGGCAGGAAGGGCTGGGGGCCGGGGGAGGGCGACGGGGTCGCGGGTGCCTCGTCCGGTCCCTCGACGTTCTCCCGGGTCTCGTCGGCCTTCTCCTCGGCGTCGAACTCGCCGTCGGCACCGTCGAGTTCGTCGTTCAGGTCCTGGACCTCCTGGAACGGGTCGCGTTCGCCGTCCGAGGTCGTCGTCGCCCCACCGGGGGTGCACACGTTCAGCGCCGGCGGGGTCCAGGTGGTGGGGCTGTTGCCGGTGGCCGAGCCCCCGTCCGCCTCGTTCTGCTGGTTCTGGTCCCGGTCCCGCTGCAGCGAGGGGGAACCGGCCGGTGGGCGGAAGGCACCGTCCACGGCGTCCATCCCGCCCTGCTGTTCGGCGTCGCCGTCCCGGTAGTTCTGCGCCACCGTGACCCCGGCGTACCCCAGCGACATCAGCCCGTCGCCGGCCTCGGCGATGAACGCCGCCAGTGCCTCTGCGTGGTTGGCGTACGTGCCCTGGAAGTACTTCGCGGACTCCAGCGTGCTGGCCCCGACGTTGGCGCCCAGGGCGTTCGAGGCGTTCGTGGAGAACCCCTCGGCGAGCTCCGTGGTCTGCCCGACGGTCTTGGTCCCGAACTCGGAGATGCTGTCGGGCTTCGCCTTGGTGCCGTCGCTCACGTCGTCTCCCCGCATCGATGTGGGTGGGTCGTGGTCGTGCCCGGCCGCGGGGGCCGGGGGTGCTGCGCGGGCAAGGGTACCGGGCCGTTCCGGCTGGTCGCAGCCCCGACGGCGGTCCTGCGGGGCGTGCACCACACGATCGGGTGGCTCAGCCCGCCGGGTCGGCCCAGGCCACCTGCACCAGCTCGGTCCCGCGCTTGCGGGTCACCAGCCAGCCCCGACCGGGCGGGAGCGGCATCGGCCGGACGTTGCCCACCAGGGCACCCTCGCTCCGGTCGCCGCTCATCACGATGCCCGGGGTGCCCAGCTCCTTGAGCCGCATGAGGAACGGCTCGAACTGGGCCCGGCCGGCGCCACCGCTGCGCCGGGTGAGCACCACGTGCAGCCCGACGTCCCGCCCCTGCGCCAGGAAGTCGACCAGGGGGAGCAGCGGGTTGGGGTTGCTCGCGGCCACCAGGTCGAAGTCGTCGATGACCAGGTAGAGCTCGGGGCCGTCCCACCAGCTGCGGTCGCGCAGTTGGGCCGCGGTCACGTCCGGGCCGGGCAGGCGACTGCGCATCACCTCGGCGACCTCGGCGATCATGTCCCGCGCCATCGGCGCCGACGTGCCGTAGCCGATGCTGTGCTCGCCCTCGACGACGCCCAGCAGCGAGCGCCGGAAGTCCAGCGTGAGCACCCGGACGTCGTAGGCCGACCGCTCCTCGACCAGGCGGCGGGCGAAGGTCCGCAGGAACGCGCTCTTGCCCGACTCGGCGTCGCCGAACACGACCAGGTGCGGCTCGCTGGAGAGGTCCAGGTGCACCGTGGACAGGTCGTTCTCGGTCAGCCCGATCGCGATGCCCAGGTTGGGGTCGCTCAGCAGCGAGCTGTGCTCGACCAGCGCGGGCAGCAGTCGGACGCCGGGAGCGGCCGGGCCCTGCCAGCGGGTCTTGACCTCGTCGACCAGACCGGCGACGCCGTCGGCCAGGTCCTCGACGGACTGCTCGCCGTCGATGCGGGGCAGCGCGGTGAGCAGGTGCAGCTTCTCGGGGGTGATCCCCCGGCCCGGGGTCTCGGCGGGCACGTTGACCGCGGTCCGCCGGTCCAGCACCGAGTCGCTGGGGTCGCCCAGCCGCAGCTCGAGCCGGGTGCCGAAGAGGTCGCGGATGGCGGGGCGCAGGTCCATCCAGCGCCCGGCCGAGACCACCACGTGGATGCCGTAGGACAGACCCCGGCTGGCGAGGTCGGTGATGACCGGCTCGAGCTCCTCGAACTCGTTGCGCACGGTGAGCCAGCCGTCGACGACGAGGAAGACGTCGCCGTAGGGGTCGTCGGAGACCTGCCCCGAGCGGAGTCGGCGCCGGTAGGTGCCCATGCCGTCGATGCGCTCGCGGCCGAAGCGGGCCTCCCGGTGGGCGAGCAGGCCCTGCAGCTCGGCGATGGTGCGCCGCACCTGGTCGCCGTCCGCACGGGAGGAGACGGTGCCCACGTGCGGCAGCTCGGCCAGGCTGGACAGCGTCCCGCCGCCGAAGTCCAGGCAGTAGAACTGCACCTCGCGCGGGGTGTGGGTCAGCGACATGCTCGCGACGAGCGACCGCAGCGCCGTGCTCTTGCCCGACTGCGGTCCACCGACCACGGCCAGGTGGCCACCGGAACCGGACAGGTCCAGCACCAGCGGGTCGCGGCGCTGCTCCAGCGGCTTGTCGACGATCCCGACGTGGGCGCGCAGCGTCCCCCACAGGTCCGGGGCGTCGACGGTGCAGCCCCGGTCGTCGTGGGCCACCAGCGCGGGCAGCAGCTGGTCCAGCGTGGCGGGCTCGGCCAGCGGGGGCAGCCACACCTCGTGCGCCGGGGCGCCGCGGCCCTCCAGCCGCTCGACGAGCACGTCGAGCAGGCTCTCCCCGACGCTGTCGTCGTCGGTGGCGGCGGGCTCGTCCGGGTCGACCGTGGTCACCGGTGGGGCCAGGTACTGGGTGTCGTAGGCGTGCACGGTCGGGCCCTCGGCGGCCTTCACCTCACCGCGCTCGCTCTGCCGCTTGTAGGTGCCCGACACGTAGGCCGCGCGGAAGCGCTCCAGCGCCTCGGTGCCGAACTTGACGTACCCGTGACCCGGCGCGCGCGGCAGCTCGTAGGCGTCCGGGGCCGACAGCACGACCCGGCTCTCCATCGCCGAGTTGGTGCGCAGCCCGATCCGGTAGGACAGGTGGGTGTCCAGGCCGCGGAGCCGCCCCTCCTCCAGTCGCTGGCTGGCCAGCAGCAGGTGGACGCCGAGGGAACGGCCCACCCGGCCGATCTGCACGAAGAGGTCGATGAAGTCGGGCTTGGCGCTGAGCAGCTCGCTGAACTCGTCGCAGATGATCAGCAGCGTCGGCATCGGGGCCAGCGGAACCCCGGAGGTGCGGGCCCGCTCGTAGTCGCGCAGCGAGCTGTAGTTGCCCGCCGAGCGGAGCAGCTCCTGCCGGCGCAGCAGCTCGCCGTTGATGGCGTCGACCATGCGGTCGACCAGGGGCAGCTCGTCGGCCAGGTTGGTGATGACGGCGCTGGTGTGCGGCAACCGGTCCAGCTTGGTGAAGGTCGCGCCGCCCTTGAAGTCGACCAGGACGAAGTTCAGCGTCTCGGAGTCGTGGGTGACGGCCAGGCCGAGCACCAGGGTGCGCAGCAGCTCGGACTTGCCCGACCCGGTCGCGCCGACCAGCAGGCCGTGCGGGCCCATCCCGTCCTGGGCGGACTCCTTGATGTCCAGCTCGATCGGCGAGCCGTCGGGGCCGATGCCGATCGGCACGCGCAGCAGGTCCCGGTTGGGGCGCGGGGCCCAGCCGGCTGCCACGTCGTAGGTGAAGGGGTCGGAGATGTCGAGCAGGTCCGCCAGGCCCATGGCGGTGCTCATCGCCTGCTCACCGCGCGCGCCGGCCGACAGCCGGAACGGCGACAGCTGGCGGGCCAGTGCCTCGGCCAGCGGTGCGGCCAGCTCGTCGGCCCGGCCGATCTCCGCGGCGCCGTCGGTGGTGCGGCTGCGCATCCGCCCGGTCTCGTCGACCTCGAGCACCAGCGTGCCGCGGTCCAGCAGCCGCGGCGGGGGCGTGGACAGGTCCAGCACGGTGACGCCCTCGACGCCGCCGTCGCTCATCAGGTGGCTGGACCCGGCGACGTCGCCGCCGTCGAGCACCACGACCACGTGGGCACCGGCGACCTGCGCGGTGGCCCCGGCGGGGTTGAACCGCGGCCGGACGGCGAGCAGGTCGTCCAGCATCGCCTCCAGCGCCGGCACGGTCGGGGTGACCAGGCGCAGCTTGCCCAGGGCGTCGGTGCGCTCGGGGTGCAGGCCGTGCGGGAGCCACTTGGCCCACTCCCAGCCGGGGCGCTCCTCGGTCCCGGCGACGACGGCGACCAGCACGTCGTCCGGGCTGTGGTGCACGGCCAGCTGCCCGATCACCGCGCGGACCAGGGCGCGGGTGCGCTCGCGCGGGCCCACCAGGTGCACCCGGGAGAACCCGTTCACCGCCATCGCGACCGGTAGCTCGGGGACGGTGGAGTAGGTGAGGACGAAGCGGCGCAGCGCGCTGGCGCACAGCGGCTCGAGCTCGTCGAGCGGGCGGGTCTGCGGGGGGACGACGGGGGTGGCCAGCGCCTGCGGGCCGCGGCCGATGCGGACGACGCCGAAGTCGGCGTGCTCGGCCCGGCGTTCCCACAGGCGGTGGCTGGCCGCGGTCACCCACAGCTGGTCGGGCTCGGGGTGCCGGTAGAGCATCGCCTCGCGCTGCTGCGCCGCCGTCCGGCGCACCGAACGGCGCTGCAGGGACAGGTGGCGCATGTAGGCGCGCCGGTTGGCGGCCATCTCCTTCTTGCCGCCGCCACCGCCGTTGATGAAGCCCATGGCGACCATGCCCAGCGCCGAGACGCCGAACAGGCCCCCGGCCACGTAGCCGAGCGGGCCGCCGCGGCCGCCGGAGAACATCAGCATCATCGCCCCGGCACCGGCCAGCATCGGCAGCATCATCAGCATCTGGGTCCACTTGCGGCCGCCGGCGTCGGGGATCTCCGGGGGCGGGTCCAGGACGACCTCGCCCGAGGGGAGCTCGGGGGCGTCCCGGCGGGGCTGGCGGCGGAGCACGACCGTGCTGATGGCGCGACCTCCTCGGTCCCTGCTGCGTGTGTGCCTGGGTGCGGTGTGCCACGACGGGCCGGGTGCCGACCGATCCGTATCGTATGGGCGCGCCGGGCGGGGGACGACCCCCCGGACGGGTCCCGTGGGTCGGGTCGGGTCGAGACGGACGGGTGGGCGAGCGGTGACGCGTGCGGTCGGAGGTGGGCTCGCCCGGGTGACCGTGGCCGCCCCACGGCGACGGATCGACGTGGCGTTGCCGGAGTCCGTGCCGGTGGCCGAGCTCCTGCCCGCGGTGCTGCGCAACGCCGGTGAGGGGCTGGCCGACGAGGGCCAGGACCACGGCGGCTGGGTCCTGCGGCGCTCGGACGGCACGCTCGTCGACTCCGCCCGCTCCCTGGCCGCCCAGGAGCTGCGGGACGGCGAGGTGCTGCACCTGCTGCCCCGTCAGGCCGAGTGGCCCGAACTGGACTACGACGACGTCGTCGACGCCATCGCCACCGACGCCCGGGCGCAGAGCCGGACGTGGGGGAGCGCGGCCACCCGCCGTGCCGGGGTGGCCGGGTCGACGGCCGCCCTGCTGGTCGCGGTCGGTCTGCTGCTCACCACCGGGCCGTCCTGGACGCTGCCGGGCCTGCTCCTGCTCGGCGTCGGGCTGCTCGCCGTGGCTGGCGGGGTCGTGGTGTCCCGGGTCGCCGCCGACGCCGACGCCGGCACGGCGCTCTCGGTCGTGGGCACCGCGGGCGCGGCCGCGGGCGGAGTGGTCGTCGGGCTCGGCGACCTGCCCCTGGGCGCGGTGTCCCCGGCCCAGGTGCTCAGCGGGTCGGTGGCGCTCGTGGTGGCCTCGGTGCTCGCCCTGGTCGGGGTGGCCGGGCGCACGCAGTACGCCGTCGGTGGCGTGGTGGTCGGCCTGAGCGGTCTGCTCGGCGCGCTCGTGGCCCGCACCGACGCGGTGGACGCGGTGGACGCGGCTGCGATCACCACCGCGGTGGTCGTCGCCGTCACCCCGCTGGTGCCGCTGCTGAGCATCCGGCTCGGCGGGCTGCCGGTGCCCACGCTGCCCTCGACCACCGAGGACCTGCTCGCCGACCCGCCGCCGGTGTCCCGGGCCCGGGTCCTGGCCCGGGTCCGCCGCTCCGACGAGCTGCTGACCGGGATGCTCGGGGGTGGGGCGCTCACCTCCGTGCTCGCCGCGGTCCTGCTGGTGGGCAGCGGCCGGACGTCGGCGCTGGTGCTGGTCGCCCTCGTCGCCGTGGCGGGTCTGCTGCGCGCCCGGCTCTTCCCGGCCCTGCGACACCGGCTGCCGCTCCTCGCCGGCGGGGCCGGCGGTCTGCTGCTGCTGGCCGTCGCCGCGGCGGTGGGCCTGGAGCCCGGGACCCGGATCGCGGTGGTGCTGCCGGTGCTCGTCGTGGCCGCCGCCGTCGTCCTGGTCTCCGGTCTGGTCTACCGGGACCGCACCCCCGGCCCCTACGTCGGCCGGCTGGCCGACGTCCTCGACGTGCTGGTCGTCCTGGCCGTGATCCCCACCGTCTGTGTGGTCGTGGGCCTGTACGGCTACGTCCGCGGGCTGTACGGCTGACCCGGTGGCCAGTCGCCGGGACCTCTACCAGAGCTACCAGTTCCTCGTCCGTCGCGTCGTCTCCGGGCTGGTGCTGCGGGAGACCGACCCGGCCCAGGACCCGCTGAAGCGCTCGACCGGCGCGGTGTTCGCCGGGGTGATGGTCGCCGTGCTGTCCCTGGCGGTCACCGGGGTGATCGGCGTGATCCGGCCCGGGGGCAACACCTCGTGGCAGGAGTCCGGTGCCGTCCTCGTGGAGGAGGGCACCGGGGCGCGCTACGTCTGGCTCGAGGGCGCAGGGGGTGACTTCGCCCTGCACCCGGTGACCGACTACGCCTCGGCCGTGCTCCTGGCCGGCACCACGGAGACCGTGTCGGTGTCCCGGGAGTCGCTGGGCGACGCCCCCCGCGGTCAGCGGCTGGGGATCGTCGGCGGGCCGGACTCCCTGCCCCCGGCGGACGCCGTCTCGGCCGACCCGTGGACCCTGTGCGCCGCCCCGGTGGAGCTCAGCAGCGGGGAGACCGAGCCGCGCACCGCGTTGCTGGTCGGCGGCGGCGCCCGCGGCGGTGCCGAGCTGGGCGAGGCCATGGTGCTGGTCCGGGACGTCGAGGACGGCACGCTGCACGTCGTCTGGGGCGGTCGGCAGTTCCCGGTGCCCGACGAGCAGGTGCTGCTCGAGGGCCTGGTCCTGCGCGACGAGCCCCAGGTGCAGGTCGGCACGGCGTGGCTGGACGGGCTCCCCGAGGGGCGTGCGCTGGCCCCGGAGCCGGTCGCCGACCGGGGGCAGCCCTCGTCCGCCGTCCCCGGGGGCGTCGTCGGCCAGGTCCGGGTCGTGCAGTCGCCCAACGGCGACGAGCAGTACTACCAGGTGGACGTCGACGCGATCGTCGAGATCACCCAGGTCCAGTCGACGCTCCTGCTCGCCGACCCGGACATCCAGGGCAGCGTCTACGGCGGCGCCCGGCCCGAGGCGCTGCCGCTGTCCGCGGCCGAGGCCAACGCCACCGACCGGGTGGCCCTGCCCGAGCCGACCTCGGCCGACCCCCCGGCGGAGCAGCCCCCGGTCGCCGACCCGTCGTCGGAGAGCACGACGTTGTGCGCGGCCTTCGCCGGTGCCCAGGAGCCCGCCCGGGTGTCCCTGGGCGCCGAGGTGGACACCGCCGCCGCGGCGGACACCCCCCAGCGCAGCTCCGAGGGCACGGTGCTCGCCGACGCCGTCGTCGTCCCCCCGGGCGGCGGGGCGCTGGTCCGGTCGCTGTCCTCTGCCACCGCCGGCACCGGCCCGTTGTTCCTGGTGACCGACGACGGACGGCGGTTCGCCGTCCCCGACGACGAGGTCGCCGCGACCCTCGGGTACGCCGACGTCGAGGCGCTGGCGCTGCCCGAGTCGCTCGTGGCCCGGGTGCCCCAGGGGCCGGCTCTGGACCCGGTCGCCGCGGCCGCACCGGCCTGACCTGCGCTCATCGCCCATACGGGTGAGCTGCGGGTCCGGGACGGGGTCTGCGGCAGCTGAGGGTCGCGGGCTCCGGCCCTCTTGGGTACCGTTCGCCTCGCTCACGGCGCCATCGAGCGTCACCACGGCCCGACCGGTCCACCACGGCCGGACACGAGGGATTGAGGACACATGGCAGACGGCACAGGTGCCAGCCCACAGCAGATGGCGGAGTTCGCCCGCTCGGCGACCGACGCATCGACAGCTCTGGCGTCGACGTTCCGCACCCTGGACGGCGACCTGACCCTGTTGGAGCAGGCGTCGCGCGGTCAGTTCGCGACCGCCTTCGCCCGCGTGCGGGCCACGGTCAAGAACGAGAGCGACGTGATGTACCAGGCGTTGGGGTCCATCGCCGCAGACGTGGGCACGGCCGGTACGAACTACACCCAGGCCGACGACGAGATGGGCTCGTCGATGACCAGCGTCGACAGTGCTGCCGGCGGCATCACGTCCGGCCTGACCCGATAAGGAGACCCAGACGATGAGCAGCGGTGGCGACTACCAGGTCAGCTGGACCCTCCAGCAGAACGCGGCCTCCGACGTGTCGAAGGCGACCTCGGGGCTGGACGCGTCCTTGTCCGACGTGAACGCTCAGGTGAACAAGCTGATGGCGACGTGGGACTCCGACGCCCAGCAGGCCTACGGCACCCGTCAGGGCCAGTGGACGACGGCCTCGGACAACATCAAGTCCGCTCTGCAGCAGTTCCAGGCCTCGCTGACCAGCGCAGCCGAGACCTCGCAGGGCGTGGAGAGCCGCAACACGAACCTCGTCTCCGGCGCCTGACGCCGGACCGGCCCACCGACGGCCGCCGTCACCCACCGGGTGGTGGCGGCCGTCGTGCGTCCCGGGCCGTTCTCAGGGCAGCGGAGGCGGGCGGAACAGCGCGTCGCCGGGGATGAAGCCCGGCTCGACCTCGTCCCGCACCACCGGCGCGGGGCGTCCGGTGCGCCACCCGCGCCGACGGGCGCGGGGCACGACGAGGGTGACCACCGCGACCAGCACGGCCACCGCGCCGAGGCCCAGCGCCCAGCCGGTGGACGTCGCCGCGGCCGACCGTTCGGCGGCCGCGCGGGCCTCGGCGGCCGGGTCCGGAGACGGGGTGCTGCGACCGGGCAGCGGGGCCGGGGCGGCGTCGGTCAACGACTCGGTCAACGCCCGGCCCGGGGAGAACAGACCCGCGCCGTACCCCGTGGACGACGGCGGGGCGACGGCCGTGGCGGTGAGCCGGCGGGCCACCGCCGCGACCCGCTCGGCACCCTGGGGGAGGGCGAGGTCGGGGTCGCCCACGAGCAGGGCCGCACCGGCAGCGACGTAGGCCGCGGCGAACGCCGTCCCCTCGTAGAGGGACTGGCCGCCCAGCGCCGCCGAGACGACGTCCTGCCCCGGGGCGACCAGGTCGACGTAGTCGCCCACCTGGGAGGCGGCCGCCCGCAGGCCGGAGGCGTCCACGGCGCCGACGCCGATGACCCCGTCGTAGGCCGCCGGGTACGGGGTGGCCCGGCCCGTGGTGGGCCCGGTGCCGTCCCGCTGGCCGTCGTGGCCGTCCCCGACCGGGGCGACGACGACGACACCGGCGGTCTGCGCACGCTGCACGGCCGCCGCGACCCCCGGGTCGTCGGCGTAGAGGACCACCCCGAGGAGCACCACCCCGGCACCGGCGCCGACCGCTGCGTCGATGCCCGCCGCCACCCGGGCCGGGTCGACCGGGTCGGCGTCGGGCGCCGTCGCCGCCTGGTCGGTGACCTGCACGGGCAGCACCGTGGCGTCCGGGGCCAGCCCGCGGAAGCCGACGCCGTCGGCGGCCTGTGCCGAGACGATGCCGGCGAGGGCGGTGCCGTGCGGGACGCAGTCGACGGTGGCCGGACCCCCGCGCACCAGGTCGACGCCCTCGAGCACGCGCCCGGCCAGCTGCGGGACGTCGGCCTGCACGCCGGTGTCGAGCACGGCGACGGTGACCCCCGCTGCGGTGCTGAACGGCCACACCGTCTCCGCCGGGTCCCAGGACAGCTGGGGCCACGGCACGTCCGGGACGGTGCCGGCGGCTGCCGGTGGCTGCTCGCAGACCTGGACGGCTGCCGCGGGGGCCGCCACACCGAGGGGGAGCAGCAGCGTCGCGGTCACCAGCAGCCCGCCCCGTCCGGCCCAGCGGTGCACGCGCCCGTCCCCCGATCGTGCGTCGTCGTCCCCGATCGCAGGTGCGTACCGGACCGGACCAGTATCGTCCCACCCGGCCCGAGACCTGCGCGCACGCCGAGGAGGACCCCGTGGAACCCAGCGAACTGCCGGAGACCGCGGCGCTGCGTGCCTACTCGGAGCAGCTGCAGCAGAAGTTCTCCCAGATGGTCGAGCAGGCGCCGGCCCTGGTGGAGAAGGCGCGCGCCGTCCAGGTCACCGAGAAGTCGAAGGACGGGCTGGTGACGGTGACCGTCGGGCCGCGTGGCGACCTCGTCCGGCTCGACCTGGACCCCCGCATCTACCGGCGCCCGGACTCTCGCGAGCTCGCCGACACCATCACCGCGACCGTCCAGAAGGCCATCGGGAAGGCCCGCGACCAGGTCGTGGAGACGTTCGAGTCGATCATCCCGCCCGAGCAGATGCGGGCCACCGTCGAGGGCGACCTCGACGGGATGCTCGGCGCGATGAACCAGCAGATCCAGGGAAGGTGACGGGATGAGCGGCGACGAGGTACGCATCGACGAGGCCCAGGCCGGCAAGGGGATCACCGCCTGGGAGGCCGCCGACACGGCCCTCGGACAGAACGTCCAGGCCCGCCTGAGCACCATCCGCGGCCTCGAGGGCGCCGCACCCTGGGGCGCCGACGGCGCCGGTGCGCAGTTCGCCGCCGACTACCCGACCGCGTCGGGGCAGGTCGCCGACGGCATCGAGCAGCACTCCACCCGCCTGCACGAGCTGGGCCAGGACGCCAGGACGGCCATCGGCGACTCGCTGGCCTCGGACGAGGAGCAGGCCGCACCGGTCCGGCAGGCCGACGGGCAGTTCACCGGGGCGCCCGCCGCGGGCGGCGGGAGCGGCGGCGGCAGTGGCGCCTCCGGCGGCGGTGGTGGTGGCGGTGGCGGTGCATCGGCCGGCGGTTCGTCGGCCGTGGTCTCCGCCTTCGCCCCCGTCGGCGGCCGCGGTGGTCGGGGCGACGGCGCGCAGGTCGTCGAGGCCGGCCTGGTGCCGGCCGGCGGCCAGGGCGGCCAGGGCGGTCGAGGCGGTCGCGGCGATCAGGTCGTGGCCGTGGCGACGGACGGTTGGGCACCCGTGGACGGCGGGCGAGGCGAGGGGGGCGGCCACGGCGAGGGTGGACGCGGCGAGGGTGGACGCGGTGAGGGTGGTCGACCCGGCGGCGACCACGCCGAGGTCGTGTCGGCGTTCGGCTCCCTGGAGGGCGGCGGCGGTCAGGGCGGGCACGGTGGACCCGACGGGCACGGCGGCGACCAGGTCGTGGCGCTGTCGACCGACGGCGGGCCGGGACACGGCGGTGGCCACGGCACGGGGGTCACGTCGGCCTTCGCAGCGGTCGACGGCTCGGGTGGGCAGGTCGGGTCCGACGGGCACGGCGGCGGGCAGGGTGGCGACCAGGTCGTGGCGCTGTCGACCGACGGCGGCCCGGGCACCGGGCAGGGCGGACACGGTGGGGACCAGGGGGGTGCACCGACGGTGACGTCCGGGGCGGGGTCCATCGGTGGTGACCAGGTGGTCGCGCTGACGTCGGACCCTGCGCCGTCGACCGGCGGCGGCGGTGGAGGTGGGGACCAGGCCGTCGCACTGACGTCGGACGCAGCGACGTCCAGCGCGGGCGGCGGCGGTGGCGGCGGTGGCGGTGGCGACCAGGCGGTCGCCCTGGGCACGGCCGGCTCCTCGGCTCCGTCGGTGGAGGCGTCGTCCGCACCGGTGGACGCACCTGCCGAGGTGGTGGGACAGGCGCAGGCCGCGTCGACGCCCGCCGAGGCGTCCGCGCCCCTGGAGCGCGCGACGCCGCTCGAGGCGGTCCAGCCGCTGCAGTCCCCCGCCGGGGCCGACCCGGGCGCGTCGAGTCAGGCCGGTCAGCAGTCCTCCGGTGCCCCGATGGGTGGCGGCGGTGGCGGCGGTGCCGGCGGCGGCGGTCAGCAGGGCGGCGGCGCAGCGCCCGGACCGCAGTCGGCGGCCGTGCACACGGAGCTGACCGACCTGCCGACCGACCAGCAGGACGACGAGACCCCGCGGGTCTCGATCCGCGACGCGTTGCGCGGCTCCTCCTCCTGATGACGGAGCGGTCGGCAGGTCCGACCGCTCCGGGCGCACCGTCCTGCCAGACTGCCCGCCGACGACTGAGCACCACGACGAGACGGGGGTGACGTGAGCTCCGGCGACGTCAGCCCCGCGTGGGAGATCGGCGACCAGCCCGACTGGTTCGTCGACCTCGTCTCCATGATCGTGGCGGGCCAGAGCTGGCCCGAGGGCAGCGAGAGCGCCGTCTGGGACATCAGCGCCGCCTGGTCCGACCTCGTCGAGGAGCTCTCCACCGCTGCCTCCGACCTCAGCGACGCCAGCAGCCAGCTCAAGGCCGGGTGGGACGCGCCGGCTGCGACCACCTTCGAGGACCTCAGCTCGCAGCTGATCGCGTCCCCGGAGGCCGGTCTGGTCGCGTTGATGCAGAACGCCCAGTCCATGGCGATGCAGACCGACAACTTCGCCCGGGAGACCCAGTTCGGGAAGATCTCGATCAACGTCGCCTTCTGGGTGGCGGTGATCGCGGCGTTCATCGCCGTCGTGGCCGCGTTCTTCAGCGGTGGGGCCTCGCTCGGTGCCCTCGGTCCGATCGCGGCGACCGCGCGCACCGCGATCGGTCAGATCATCCAGAAGATCATCGCCGCGGTCGCCAAGAAGTTCGCGACCAAGGCCCTGACCCGGGCCGTCGCCCGGGAGGCGGCCCAGGAGGTCGGCGAGCGCGCGGCGCAGAGCATGGCCCGCAACCTGGCCAACCGGATGGGTCGGGAGGTGATCGAGGAGGTCGGCGAGGAGGTCCTCATCGACTCGATCAGCCAGGGCATCCAGATCGCCCAGGGCACCCGGGACAGCTGGAACTGGAACAACACGCTCACCGCGGCCGCCGGGGGTGCCGCCGGCGCGCTGATCGGTGCCGGTGCGGTCGCGCCGGCGCTCAGCCGGGCCACCCGCAACCTGCCGCTGAACCGGGTGGGCCGCGACGCCACCGGCAACCTGCCCGGCGTGGGCAACGCCGTCCGCCGCTGGCCGGGCAACGCCGCCAACGCCGCGGCGAACAACGCGATCACCTCACCGCTGGCCAACACCCTCACCAACGGCGTGGTCAACGGGCAGTGGGCCCTACCGACGGGGGGTGACGTGCTGGCCGCCGCGCTGGGCGGTGCCGGCCGCGCCGGGACGATCAGCCCGACCAGCGTCGAGGTCGCGCAGGCGGTGCGGCACCCGGTGAACACCATGGCCGACGCCGCCGCGAACAACGCAGCAGCAGCCGTGGCGCGGGGCGACGCCGCGCAGAGCCAGCTCGGCGGGGCCGGTGCGACCACCGGCGGGAGCGGGGGTGCTCCGGGGACGAGCGCGGGCTCGGCCGGCCAGGGCACCTCGGCCCCGGTGTCCGGGGGACAGGGCGCGCAGGCTCCCGGGGGCGGGGGAGCCCAGGGGGGCAGCGGGTCGGCCACGGGCTCGGGTTCGGCGACCTCCGGCTCCGGGTCCGCAGCGGCGGCGGGGGCCGGGGGCGGAGGTGCGACCTCGGGCGCCGGCGGCGCGAGCGGTTCGGGGGCGCCGGCCGCTGCGGGCGGGACGTCCGTGGCCGCCGCACCGTCCGGTGGGGCTCCCTCCGGGGGGGCGCCCTCCGGTGGGGCTCCGTCCGGTGGCGCCCCGGCGAGCGGTGGGGCCCAGGGGTCCGGGAGCCAGGGTGGTGGCAGCCAGGGCTCGTCGTCCGCCAACTCGTCCCCGTCGTCCTCGGGCGGGGGCACCGACTCCGGCACGTCCGGCGGCAGCGACAGCTCGACGAGCAGCGGTCCGGGCAGCTCGTCGACCACCGAGTCCTCCCCGGCGACCACCGACAGCGGGGGCACGACCGAGACGACGGCCTCGGCCCCGGCGGAGACGTCGACGTCCCCGGCGGCGCAGAGCCCGACGGAGTCCGGGCCGCCTGCCTCCAGCACCACCGACAAGACCCCCGCGTCCCCCGCGGAGACGTCGACGACGGCGTCCCCGGCGGCATCGGACACCTCCACCACCGCGGACCCGACCGGCGCCCCGGCGACCTCGGACCCGTCGGGGGGCACGGACGCGGCGACCGACACCTCGACGGGGACGGACACCTCGACGGGGACGGACACCTCGACGGGGACGGACACCTCGACGGGCACCGACACGGCCGCCCCGGCAGCCACGACACCTGCCCCTGCCCCCGCAGCCACCAGCACGTCGACCACGAGCCCGGCCCCGGCCCCGACCACGACGTCCACGACGGCCGGTCAGCAGTCCTCCGCGACCGCGTCCCCCAGGTCGGCCGAGTCCACCGCCTCGACCTCGACGGACACCACGACAGCCACCGACGGCCCGGCCGCCACGGCCACCGGCACCGACACGGCCACCGACACGGCCACCGACACGGCCACCGACACGGCCACCGACACGGCCACCGACACGGCCACCGACACGGCCACCGACACGGCCACCGACACGGCCACCGACACGGCCACCGACACGGCCACCGACACGGCCACCGACACGGCCCGACCGACACCGGCACCGGCACCGACACCGACCAGGACGCGGGGAGCCGGGCCGACGCGGAGACCCAGCAGCGGCTGCAGCAGGCCGTGGACACCCGCGACTCCGTCGTGTCCACGCTCGCGGCGAACGCCGCCGCGGCGGGGGCGACCAACCCCGACGGCAGCCCCGTCACCTCCGACCAGCTGCTGCAGGCCCTGCGCGCGAGGAACGCCGCGGCTGCGGGCACCACCGACGCGTCGACCGACCAGCCCGGGGCGGACGCCCAGGCCCAGAGCGGTGGCGCCGTCCGGCCGCGCGCCACCGACTACGCCGGGCAGGAGGTGTGGGCCGGGCTCGCCTACGACCAGATCCGCGCCGACCCGGGCGCGGTCGACCGGATGGCGGCGGCCCTCGCCGACGCGCCACGCGCCGACGGGTCGACCGGGTTCAGCGCCGCGGAGCTCGCCGCGGTCCACCAGCACCTGTTCCTCGACCAGCACCCGCTGGACGGTCCTGAGGGCGACGGCACGTCGATGCGGCGGTACGACGCCGACGCCGACATCGCCGAGGCGTGGTTCCGGATGCAGCAGCCCGGGGCGCACCTGCCGCAGGACCGCACGCTCCTCGAGCACGAGCTGGCCGAGCTCCAGCACTACGAGCAGAACCCGGGTGCGCCCTACCGCGAGGCGCACGCGGCAGCCAACGAGGTGGCGGACTGGGAGTCCGACATCCCGGCTCCGCGTCCCGAGACGAGACAGCGCATCCCCGACGGAGGGTCCCGTGGCGATCTACCTGGAGTTCACGAAGACAGCCGAGACCGAGACGGAGGTGGAGTACCTCTTCGGCGGGGCGGAGGACCCGACCGGGCACCGGGTGACGATCCTCAAGGCGGACCCGTCGCAGACGGTGCTCCCGGAGGGGATCAGCCAGGCACTGACGGGGAAGGTGATCGGTCGGGCGGCGGTGGCCGCCAGTCGGGAGGGCGCCTGGCCGCAGCGGGGCCTGATCCAGAGCTGACCCCGCCGCCCGGCGACGGGCCGCCCAGCGACGGCACCCCGACCGACCAGTCGCCCTCCGACGGCCCGTCCGGACCGCTCCCGCCTCGCAACCTCGACGACGACGGTCAGGTGCTGCTGGCCAACGGGGTGCAGGTGACGCCCTCCTGGTCCCGGGCGCAGCTCGACCTGCCGCCGTCCTTCGACGCCGACCTGGCCGCACACCTCCCGCCCGGGGTCACCCCCGAGGCCTACGACGCCCTGCGCACCACCCCGCTGGCCGACCTCGACGCCGACCAGCGGACCGTGCTGCGCACCGTCCGGGACGCCGTCGTGCTGGCCGACGGCGACCTCGCGCAGCGCGCGCTCACCGGCGAGCACCTGCGCAACTACCTGTCCAACACCCCGGTCGTCGTCGGGGACGTCGTCCTGTTCGACCCCGCCGGCACGAAGGGCTTCACCACCCGCGCGTCCGACGTGCAGGACCTGACGACACCGGCGCAGGTCATCGACGGACTGGCGCTGCTGTACGACGATCCCGGCTACGTGGAGCGCAACGGACGCCCGCCCTACACGCCGCAGGACTCCTTCACCCCCGTGCTGCGCTTCCCGGTGGAGTCGGCGTCGGCGCTGCACACGCCCTACTCCACGGAGCTCGGGGGCCAGGACAACTGGGACCCGCCGTTCACCGGCAACGGCCTCACCTCCAGCCCCGACGTCCGGGTGCCCGAGTTCCTGGCCGACGACTTCTCCCCCCTCCCCGACGGCGCCGAGATCTACGGGGTGGACCCCCAGGGCCGGGAGACCCTGCTGGCCGTCTTCGAGGACGGCGTCTGGTTCCCCACCGTGGAGGGCGCGCAGGCCCAGCAGACCAGCACCGCAGCGACGACGACGGAGGACACCGATGCCCGAGACCCCGCACCCGGAGGAACCGATCCGTCCAGACGGCCTCTACGTGGACTGGCAGGGTCGGACCTGGGAGGCCGCGACGACGGGCCGCCCCCCGGGCTCGGTGAAGGTGTTCGCCGACGTCCAGGTGGACCCGGAGTTCACGACGACGCTGACCGGCCGGTGGGCCCGGGTGCTGCCCAGGACCCAGGCGCAGCCGTACCGCCTGGCGACGTACTGCCGGTGGAGGGGAGCACCGTTCCGGGTGGAGGGACGGACCCCGTCGGGGGCCCTCCGGCTGGGGTACCTGGGCCGGGACGAGACGGAGGCACGGACCCTGGGGCTGACGAAGGCCGCGCCGGGGGTCTACGTGGGGACGGCAGCACCGACGGAGGTGACCGACCTCCGGCAGGAGCGGACCGAGCTGACGGACTGATCCCGCACGCCCTCCCGGTCGAGGACGCACCGACGACGGGGATGGACCCGGTGCAGCGGCCGCCGTCCTCACCTGACGCGGTGGCCGACCACCTCCCGCCTGGCACGACCGTCGAGCGGCAGGTGACCGCGCAGGAGAGGGGTGAGGCCGGTGGAGCAACACGCGACGATGCCGGACGGGTCCTACGTGGAGTGGCGGGGACGGACGTACCGGGGGTCGGTGACCAGCGAGCCGGGGACGTACGTGGTGTTCGCCGAGACCCAGGAGGACCCGGAGTTCACCCCGGGCCGGGTGAGGGGCTGGCGCCGGCGGGTGCCGGCCAGCGAGGTCCGGGCGTTCGAGCTGACGTCCCGGTGCCGGTGGCAGGGGGAGACGTTCTGGGTGGTGTCGCGCAGCGACCCGCCGGGACAACTCCCGCTGGCCTGGGACGGGGACGAGACGCGGGCCCGGGACCTGGGGTTGACCAGGACGGACGCGATGGCCTGGGAGGTGGTCGTCCCGGAGTCGGAGGTGACCGACCTGGAGCAGGTGCGCAGCAGCTCCTGAGCGATGGGGACGTCCCCCCGAGCGAGCTGTCCAGCAGCGGCTCGGAGGAGATGATGTCCAGCGCCCAGGCGCTGGACGGTGGTGCTCGGGTCCCGATCTCCCTGGACAGCGTGGCCGAGGTGGCGGCGGTGCTCGGCATCGACCTCGGCAGGGCCGAGGTGCTCATCGGCACCAGCCCCGACGACGTCGCCTACTACGACGGCCAGCAGTCGTTCGGGTCGACCAACCTCGGTGCCGACGGCCGGCCGCAGATCGTGCTGGCACCGGCGGCGTTCGCCGACCGGGAGACGCTGGTCCGCACGCTGGCGCACGAGGACGTCCACGTCGACCAGTTCCTGGACGGACGTGTGGTGGACTCCGCCACCGGCGACCTGGAGGCCGAGGCGCGCGGCGTCGAGGACGGCGCGTGGCAGACGTACGAGGAGGGTGGACATGGGCGTGCGGTACCGGGTGCAGAGGACGTACGAGCTGACCGGGTCGGGCCCGGCGGCGCTGGGCTGGCTGGAGGAGGGGGAGATCCCCTTCACCGCGTCGACCCTGCAGGTCGAGGGGACGGGCCAGCGGGTGCGCGTCCGGTCCCGGGAGATCCACTCGCGGACGACGGCGGACGGCGAGCTGCTGGGGCTCCTGCTGCACCCGGAGGACGCGGCAGCGGTGACCGCGGGCTCGACGTTGGTGGACCTCCCGCCGAGCTGACCCGGGACGACTCCCCCCTGGAGAGCGGGGGCGCGGTCCGGCCGCGGGACGTGCTGGACCCCGACGTGCAGGGGGAGTGGGCACAGCGGGTCTACGACGCGCTGGTCGGCGACCCCGCCGCCGCCGCGACGATGGCGGTCAACCTGGTCGACGCTCCCCGCGCCGACGGCTCCACCGGGTTCGGTGCGGAGGACGTCCGCCGGGCGCTGCAGCACGTCGTCGTCGACGAGCACCTGCTGACCGACCCGGACACGGGCCGACCCACGCGCCGGGCCCGGTTCGACCCGGACCCGGACGTGGCCGAGGCGTTCACCCGGGTCGTCCGCGGCACGCACACCGCGGTCGACGTCGCCCTGGTGGAGCACCAGGTCGCCGAGTCCGGCCACCGGGCGGGGAACCCGGAGGCGACCCACCGCGAGGCCCACGAGGCCGCGAACCGCGTGGTGGACGGGCAGTGGCTGCCGGGTGAGCCCACCCGCGCCGACGAGACGATCGAAGGTCTGGAGGGCACGGATGGCGGTGTACCTGGTGTACCGCAAGGCGAGCGAGACCCCGGAGACGGTCGAGTACCGGTGGGGCGACGACCCGGGGGCCCTGTCGAGACGGGTGGTGCTCGATCCGAGGGCGCCGACGCAGTGGCCGACGGTGGGCGGGGAGGAACCGCTCATGCCGACGCTGGTCCGGGCCGTGCTGAAGCGGCAGCGCGAGACGGGGACCTGGCCGGACCGGGGGGTCGTGGAGCACTAGACGGCGATGCCGTGCCCGGGGAACGGGTCGGCGGGACGGAGACCCTCGACGGTGGACCGAGCGGGACCGACCCAAGACGAGCAGCAGGCGATCGACCTGGGCAGCGCAGCCCTGACCGGAGCAGCACTGCGCCGTCCGAAGGAGAGCACCGTGCTGGATCCGACCGCACCTCTGGAGGACGGGACGTACCTGACCTGGCGGGGGAAGACCTACGTGGGCTCGGTCCGGCCCCGCGGGACGGCGGTGCTGCTGTCGACCGACCAGGAGGACGGCTTCGTGTCCCGCAGGCTGGGCCGGGGGTTCGAGAGGGAGGTCCCGAGCTCGGAGGTCGAGGTCTGGACCCTGCGGACCTGGGCGACCTGGCAGGGCCGCCGGCTGCCGGTCCTGGCCAGGACGGCGGAGGACGTCGTGCTGGCCTGTCCGGGGATGGGTCAGGCCGAGGCGGAGTCGCTGGGAGCAGTGATGGTGGACCGGGGGGTCGTCAACCTGACCGTCCCGGCCTCCCAGGTGACCGACCTCCGGCAGGAGCGGACCCAGCCGACGGGCTGAGCCCCCGACCCGGTCCGGGTCCTGCTGCCACAGGGCAGGTCTTCCGGCCCGGAGACGTGGAGACCGGCGTCCCGCGCTCGGTCGTCGAGCCCGGCCGCTACCTGTCACCCGGGGACGACGTCGCGGCCGCCCTGGCCCGGGTGGTGCCCACCGACCCGCTGGCCGACCTGGCGGTCTGGGTGCCGGCGGTCAACCCGGTGCTGCGGGCCCTGGACCCGCGCTCGGCGCAGGCCCAGCCGTGGGCGAACAACTGCGGTGAGTGCTCCCGCGCGGTGGCCGACATCGCGCAGGGCATCGACGTCCGACCCGCACTGGGGGACGGCGCCCTGCGCCCGGGCGAGAGCCAGGAGATGTGGTCCTGGACGGGGAGCCAGCCGACGCAGACCCTCACCGCGGCACCCGACGCCGACCACGTGCAGTTCACCGCCGACGCCTGGACGGCGCTGGAGACCGACCTCGTCGGGCGGCCGGTGGGCACGGTCGCCGTCGTCGGGGTCGACTGGCACGACGCCGACCTCGGGCCCGACGGCGGGCACTGGTTCAACGCCGTCGTCATCGAGGACGGCGTGCAGTGGGTGGACGGGCAGACCGGCGAGACGTCCGGGTGGCCCCCGGGCTACCAGCGGCAGGTGTGGCAGATCGAGGCAGCCGTCCGGGAGCCGGGCGGCACGTGGACGGGAGCAGCGCTTGAGCGAGCACGAGACACCGGGACCGACACCCCCGGGGACACCGCAGGAGGCACTGGAGACGGTGCTGCGGTGGCTGGAGGTCGACCCGACGGAGCAGGACCCGAGCAGCTGGGACGTCCGGCCGTTCCGGGACGCGTGGTGGACGGCGCCGGCGCCCCGCCAGCGGGGCGACTCGGCCTACCTGGTGCGCCGGGGGACGGTCCGGCCGGTCCTGTCCAACGGCCACGACACGGCGGCGGGGGTCTACCAGGAGATGGTGGCCGACCAGGGCTGACGGCCGGACGCGTCGTCTCCCCCGAGCAGGCCGAGCGGCTCGCCGACCTGCGCCGCCGGATGGTCGAGGGCACCGGCCCGACCAGGCTGCGCGCCCGCGGACCGGCGACCGAGCTGTTGACCGAGCTCGGCCTCGTCCAGGGCGCTGCGGACACCGCCACCGGGCAGGTCGTCGGCGGCAGCCCGGACGTCGAGCTCCGGTTGGCCGCGCTGCCGGCCGACGTCGAGGCCGACGCGCGCACCCTCAACGAGCTGCTGGGCACCTCCGCGGTGCCCGAGGCCGTGGCCGGCCGGCTGGCGACGACGGTCCGGGTGCTCGTGGGCGGGGGCCTGCCCGCGGTCCTCGCCCAGGTGCCCGGGGTGCTCGTCGGCGCCCTCAGCGGGGACTGGGCCAGGCTGGGGACGGCGGTGGCCTCCGCCGCGGTCGGGGTCGCGGCCTCGACGGCGCTCGGCCTCGCCGACCGGGCGCACGCACGGCTCAGCGCCCGGATGGCGGTGCACGACGACGCCCGGCGCGGTCCGTCCCCGGCGGTCCGCGGGGTCCTCGACGCCGCCACCGCCCGGCTGGCCGGTGAGGTCGAGGCCTTCCGGACGGAGCTGGCCTCCGCCGGGGTGGACCGGTCGGACCGGGCGAGGCCGGGTCGCGTCCTGCCGCCGGCGACCACCCCCGCCGCCCCCGCCCCCACCGGGTCGGGGGACGTGGTGGCCACGACGCCGTCCGGCCCGCCCGACGTCCGGCCGTCGGTGCCGCGGTTCGGCGCGTGGCTCGCCCGGAGCCTGACCGGTCCGGCCACCGCGCTGGTCGGGGTGGGGGTCCTCGCCCTGGTTGCGCTGCCGCTGTCCCCGGCGCTGGCCTGGGGTGCGCTCGCCTCGACGGCCGCGGCCGGGCTGGTGGCGCACGCGCAACGCTCGTTCGCCGACCGGAAGGCCGAGCTCGAGCAGACCCGCAAGGCCGTGGAGCAGGCCCGGGGTGCGGCCACCGCGCAGGCCCGTGCGGCCGCAGAGCTCCAGGTCGAGGTCGAGGCGCGCGAGGCCACCGAACGGCTGCTGGCAGCCGTCCGCGGCCCGCTGACCGGACCGCCGGTCACCGGGGACCCGCCCGCTGACGGCACCGCCGGCCAGGCACCGTCGGGTCCGGTGCTGGCACCCGGTGGGGTCCGCGGCCCGCTGGACGCGGCGTCCCTGGGGTCGGCCGACCGGGCCCGGCTGGCCGACGTCGCCACCGCCGCGCAGGCCGTGCTGGACGCCGGACGCGACGACCCGGACCCGGCGCTGCAGACCCGACTGCGGGCCGCGGCCGAGGCCGCCGGGATGCTCAGCGACCCCACCGGGACCGGGTCCGACCCCGACGCCCTGGGCTGGCCGCACCGCCGGCTCCTGCTGGACCCCACGCTGCAGCCCGTCGTCGCGCAGCTGGACACGCTCCCCACCGCCGTACCCCGGCTGCGCAGCCACCTGGCCTCGGCCGCCTGGGGGGCCGCGGTGCCCGGTGCGCTCACCGCCCTGCCCGGGGTGCTGCTGGGCGTGGGGGTAGGACCGCTAGCGCTGGTCGCCCTCGGGGTGCTGCCGGTCGGCGCCGCCGTGGCCACCGCGGTCCGGCAGCACGCCGCTGCCTCCACCGTCGAGCGCGCCACCACGGCCCGGGCCCGGGCGAAGACCGACCTGCCCGCCGCTGCCCGCGTGCTGCTCGACGCCGAGGTGGCCGACGCCCGCGCCGTCGCCCGTGCCCGCCGGCAGGACCTCGCCGCGGCCGAGGACGTCGCCGCCGGGGTCGACCGGGTGCGGGAGGCCCGCGCCGAGCGGCAGGTCGCCCGCCGCCGGCTGCTGGACGCCCTGGTCGGCCCGGCCGACCCGTCGGTGGAGCTGCCGGTGGTGCCCGACCCCACGCCGGTCCGACCCACCGTGCCCGCCGCGCCCGGTCCGGTCACCCCCGATGCGGCGGTCACCGCGCCCTGGGTGCGGTCGGTGGCCACCGCGGTCGCCGCCCCGGTCCTGGGCACGGTGGCCTCGGTCGTCGCCTGGCACGCCAGCTTCGCCGCCGACGCCGGTGCGCTCTGGGACCCGGGCACCTGGACGACGCTGGCCGGTCTGCCGCAGGTCGGGGCCGTGGCGGTCGTCGCCGCACTCGGGGCCGCGGTGTCGGCGGGCGTGTCGACCAGCCTGGAGTCCTGGGCCGAGAACAGCCGGGCCGCGACCCGGGAGCAGCGGGCGGCCGCGCTGAAGGTGCACGAGGCCGCCCGGGCCGTGGCACTGCGTGAGGTCGAGCTGGGCCGACCGCGGGCCGCCCGCGACGGGCTGTTGGACGCCGTCCGGCGGGCCGAGGCGGCCTCGACCGCCCGCGCGGTCCAGGCCGAGCAGCAGGCCGAGGACGCCGTGCCCCGGCGTCCTGCCGGGCTCGTCGTCCGGTTGGTCGAGTGGATGCAGACCCAGACGGAGGCGGTCGCCCGCGCCGTCCTGGACGGCGCGCGGCCCGGCGAGCCCGCGGGCCGCGCCGCGCTGTCGCGACTGGCCACGGGGCTGTCGGTGGCACCCCGCGCGGAGGCCCCCGAGCGGATCTCCCGGCTGCTGCACGCGGCCCGGGCGGACGGCCTCGGTCCCGGCGACGTCCCCGGCAGCCCCGAGCTGGACCGGGTGCTCGAGCTGGACGCCGCCCTGCCCGGCGGCCCGGCGACCGGTGCCGGGACGGCGAACGCCGGGATCGACTGGGCCCGGATGGCCAGGATCGCCAACGCCACGGGCTGGTGGCCGGAGGAGGAGGACGAGGTCGTCGTGCGCGTCGTCCGGGAACTCCTGCCGGCCGCGCCGGACCGAGCCCCGGCGGCCGGACCCACCCGCCCGTCCCGTGGTCCCGCGGGAGCCGCGCCACCGCCCTTCCCCTACGGCCCGCCCCCGACCGCCCCCGCTCCCGGTGCTGCTCCGGCCCACGCCCCGGCCCACGCCCCGTCTCCCGGCGGGTCCGACGAGCGGGTGCTGGTCGACGACCGGCGCGACGGCACCGGCCGGACGACGGCCACCGTCGTGCACGTCACCTCCCCGACCGGGCAGTCGCTGCCCGTGCTGGCGCGGTGGATCGAGCCCGGTCCGGGTCGACGTCCGGTGCTGGTGCTGTCCGAGGTGCCCGGTGCGGCCTTCTGGTGGGGCGTGCCCGCCGCGGTGCAGCAGGCGGTCACGGGCGCGCTGGACCGGCTGCTGCCCGACGGCGCCGCGGACCGGTTGCGCGGCCTGGTGCTGCTCGCGGAGCGGCCGGGCCCGGGCGGCCGCCCGGACCTGGCCGAGTACCCGGTCACCGTCACTCCGGACGGCACGGTGCAGCCGGCCGGTGGACCCCGCGTCCTGCCCGCCGGGGAGACCGCGGCCGCGACGGCCGCACTGCGGCTCACCCCGGTCGCCCAGCTGCTGGGCCGGCTGACCCCGGAACCGGTGGAGGGGTAGGGCAGGACCTCAGCCGGCGGTGTCGAGGTGTCCGGCGCCGGCGGACACCATCTGGGCGACGACGTCCCACAGGTCGACCAGGACCCGCCGCTCCAGGTCCGGGCCGGGTGCGCCGTCGAGGTCCTCGGCCCACAGCGCCTGCACCCCGGCAGCGGTGCGCCGCAGGTCGGTGGCCAGGACGGCGGCCAACCAGACGTCGACGTGCCGACCGGTCAGCCGGGTCAGCGGGGGGAGTCCGGGGAGCCCGTAGCCCGTCGTCCCGTCCGGGGCGGCCCCGGTGGCCTGGCCCGACGGGCGGGCCCGCACGGTGGCCGACACCCTCGGGGCGTCGTCGTCCCGGGGATCGACGTGCACCAGCAGCCCGCGCGCCACCAGCCGTGGCACCGCCTCGTCGGGGTCGACGCCGAGTCCGAGCAGCCGGCGCGCGACCGCCACGGCCCGCGCCCCGGAGGGCTCCCCGCCGGCGTGCGCCCGCTCCCAGACCCGGGAGTCCTCGGGGGTGAGCAGCTCGGCCGTCGAGCCGTGCCGGACCACGACCTGCCGGGGCCCGGGGGAGGAGGGGTCGTGCAGCTCGCCGAGCCGGTGCCCGACGGGCAGGACCAGCCCGGGCCACTGCTGGTCGACGTCGGCCATCAGACCTCCCCGGCCGGCTGTACGCAGACCAGTCCGATCGAGCACCAGACCGGCAGCCAGCCGACGACCAGCCGCAGCAGGGCGTCGCCGTCCCGGGCCTCGTCCATCGGCACGTCGGCGTCCCGGGCCATGGCCGCCAGCCCGTCGCAGGCGGCGGCCAGGTCGGGCCAGCGGTGCACCAGCGACAGCGCGTCGTGCAGCACCCGGGGGAGCCGGGCCAGCTCGACGTCTTCGAGCCCGTAGCGGTAGACGGTGGGCTCGGCGGCGCTGTTGCCCCAGCCCTCGGCCAGCGGCAGCAGGGTCAGCGTCCGGGCGACCGGGCGCGGCTCGGCCGGGTCGATGCCCACGACGGCGCCCTGCGCGACCAGGTCGCCGAGGACGGCGGTCGTGTCGGGCCCGGTCGTGCCGGCCACCCGGGCCACGTCGGCGGGCGTCCACGGCTGACCGGCCGGGTGGTCCGGGGCGCCCCGGGTGGCCGCCCAGACGCGGTGCGTCACGGCGTCCCAGGGGTCGATCGGACGGCGGCCGACGGCGACCGAGGCGCCGTCGGGCCACAGCTCGTAGCACCAGCCCAGCGCGAGCAGTCCGGGCCCGGGCACGCTCACGGGAGGGCCTCCAGCCAGCCGGCACCCACGCAGAGCAGGTCGTGCAACCAGTCGACGACGGCGGCCCGCACCGCGGCGGGGTCGGTCTCGGCCGCGGTCACGCCCGGGTCGTCGACCGCGGCGGCGGCCAGGAAGTCCGCCGCCTCGGCCAGCGAGCCCAGCTCGGGGGCCAGGCTCCAGAACTCGTAGACCCGCGGGGAGACCTCGCGGACCGGGGGCGCCCCGGGGACGCCGATCCCGCAGACCCAGCCGTGGTCCCGTTCGAGGTACCCCAGGCCGGAGAGCCGGCTGTACCAGCGGTGGCCGGCCAGGAACCCCTCGGCGTCGTCGGGGTCGACCTCGGCGAGCAGCCGGCGGGCGAGCAGGTCCTCGACCAGCCGGTCGACGTCGGCCGGGCCCAGGTCGGGGAACACCGCGCCGACCTGTCCGCGGTCCCAGGCCACGTGGCCGACCACGGCGGTCAGCCCGTGCGCCACGTCCCAGAGGTCGGCCGGGTCGCCGTCCTCCACCAGCACGGCCTCCCCGCCGGTGTGCACCAGCAGGCCCCGGGTCTCCCCGCCCGTCCCGGTGTGCAGCTCACCCAGCCGCTGGCCGACCGGCAGCAGGCGGGCGCCGCCCGGCAGGCTCACGCCGACGCCCCGACGGTCACGAGCTCCAGGTGGACCGCGCCGACGGCCAGCAGCAGCGGGAGGGCCTCCCGGACACGGGCGGTGAGCACGGCGGCGTCACTGCCGGCCGCGGCCGGGAGCCCGGCCCGGCCGGCAGCGCCCGCGGCCCAGGCCACGGCGGCGGCCAGGTGGGGGAACCGGTGTGCGCTGGTCACCGCGTCGAAGGTGACCCGGTCCAGGTGCACCAGCGGCACCTCAGGGGTGCCCAGCGTCCACACCTCGGGCTCTGCGGCGCTGTTGCCCAGGGCGGGGAGCTGGACGGTCGCCCGCACCCGGGTGAGCAGCTCGGCGTCGTCGGGCTCGACCGCGGTGACCAGGCCCCGGTCGAGCAGGTCGGCGAGGACGGCGGGGGTGTCGGGCAGCCCGGCGGCCGTGGTCTGCAGCTCGAGGTCGGCCACGGTCCAGGGGGCCGCGGCACCGGGGAGCCCGTGGCTCAACGACCAGACCAGCCAGCCGACCGGGTCGAGGGCGTGCACCACCCGACCGGCCAGCACGTCGTGGGTGACGCCGTCCTCCCGGGGCCCCAGGGAACGGCCGAGGGGGAGCAGCCAGGACGCGTCCGGCGGCGGGGCGGAGGACATCGCGGCGACCCTATCCGTCCCGACGGCACCCGGCCGGCACGCCGCCGTGTCAGGGTCGTGCCGTGACCCAGCCCGGCAAGCCCCCGCCGCTGATGGAGACCCGCAAGGTCCTGCAGGCCGCCCGCCCGCCGGTGGGGGAGGGCCCGCCCACCCGCGAGGTGCTGGCCGGCCTGCGTCGTCGACGTCCACCGGCGGCGGTGCTGCTCGCCGTCGCCCTGATGGCGCTGGTGCCGCTGGTCCTGCTGGTCCTGGCGCTCCTCGTCCTGGTCGACACCTGGACCGGGGACGACGGGGTGTTCCTGTCCCTGGTGAAGACGGTGCTGTTCAGCGGCACCCTGTTCCTGCTGTCCGCGCTGGCCTGGCGGGGGGTCAAGCGCGCGCTGCACTTCGGCAGCTACCGCGAGGGGCTCTTCGTGGCCCGGCTGACCACCGGCGTCTGCGTGGTCATCGCCGTGTTCCTGCTCGCGTACGTGGTCAGCGAGGGCAACGAGCAGGAGCCCTCGATGCTCGTGCCCTTCGTCGTCCTGGCGGTGGTGTGGCTGCCCGCGCTGCCGCTGCAGACGCGGTCGGCCCGGGAGTGGCCCGACCGGGTGCTGCTGCGCAGCGGCCCCCAGGTGCGCGGTGAGCGGGAGCTGGCGTTCCTGCTGGAGGCCCGCCCGCACTCCTGCGGGCAGCCGCTGCCGGTCGGGGCCGCGATCGCCGTCGCCGACGAGGAGTCCCGCGGCTGGGTCTGGCGGGGCGACTGCCCGCACTGCGGGCGACCGGCCGTGCACGTGTTCGGCGAGCGCACCGAGGACGCGCCCACCGAGCCCTGGGCCTGGGGTCGGGACGGTTCACGCCCCGGTCTCGGCGGTGGCGACCTGCTCCACCTGGGTGACCGGTTCGAACAGCCCGCCGACGTCGAACCCACCGCACTGGCCGACGACCAGCTGCACCAGACCTGGCTGGCGGCGCTGGGATCGGTGCAGGCGACCGAGCAGCTGCTCCAGCTGGTGCGGCCCGGCAAGGACGCCGTCGCCCCCTGGCGGCGCACCGGGCGCCCGGTGCCGCTGACGACGCCGGGGGAGGTCTTCTCCCGGACGGCGATCGAGTCCCGGCTGGCCGCCCGCCGCGACACCCTGGCCCGCCTGGAGGCCGAGACCGCCCGCCGCCGCGCCCTCCCCGCCTGACCCCGGCGTCGATCAGCTCCGACGACGAACGTGCGTCCTCCTCCACCGGCGTCGGTGGAGGAGGACGCACAGTGGTCGTCCCAGCTGATCGACGCCGCGGGGGCGTGGGGTGGGTCAGCGGGTGGCGCGGATGGACGTGCTGGTGGTGGACAGCGGGGCCCAGGCGTCCGGGTGCTTCTGGCCGGAGTCGACGACCCAGCCCGGGGTGCGGGTGGCCGTCGTCGTCCCGCGGCCGGCGGCCGGGCGGGCGCTGAGGCTCACGATCAGGGCCAGCAGCACCAGCAGGCCCACCAGCACACCACCGACGATCACGAGCGTCTCCATCATGGGCATGACGGTACGTACGCGGACCGTTCCGTCGCGTGAGCAGATGTCACCGAACATCGGCCGGCGACTGCGGGGACTGTGACAGACCTGGTCCCACCCGCCCCAGCTGTCCCGGTGGTCAACCCGCCGGTTGCAGGACGGCGCTCAGTGCGTCCCAGCGGCTGATCTCGCAGCCGTCGGTGCGGGAGAACGTGGCGTCGACGTCCTCGCCGTCCAGGGTGCCGGTGACCGTCGCGGTCTGCGGCCCGCCGAACTGCTGGGTGCAGACGACGTCGCTGCCGACCGGTGCGAACCCGGCCACCCCCACCGCGGCGAGCTGGTCGCAGGCCGCGCGCGGGTCGGCCACGTCACCACCGGCCGGGTCGCAGGTCAGCGTGGCGGTGACGACGTCCCCGCTGCCCTCGGCGTCCAGCTGGACGGTCAGCTCGGTCGCCGGGGCCGGGCGGTCGGCCGTGTCGTCGTCCCCGCTCCCGCAGCCGGCGAGCAGGAGGAGCGCACCGCCGGCGAGCAGGGTGCGCCGCAGGAGGTCCCCGGGGGCGCGGCGTTCGGTGGGCGTCGGGAGCACGGGTGTCAGGGTGCCCCCGACGGAGCCGGTGCGCACGCGTGGTCGGGGGAGACTCCTCGGGTGTCCGCCACCCAGCTCCAGGAGTACGACGCCTTCGGCCCCTGGATCCTCCCGGTGCGGACGACGGAGGACGTGCCGCCGCTGTTCCGCCCGGCCGGGGTGGACGTGGCGCGGTCGACCGTGGCGTTCAAGGTGCCGCGGAACGTCGCGCGTCGGGACGCCGTCCCCGGGATGGACCTGTACGACCACCTGCTGGCGCTCGAGGGCGGGGCGCTGACGGTCGTGAGCCGCACGGGCGACCCGGGGCCCGGGTTCACCGTGCGCCGGGTCCCCGCCGGGGCGGTGGCCGGGGTCCGGGACACCGTGGACCTGCTCGACGGTCGGCTGGCGGTGTACGACCTGGACGGCGGGTCGGTGCGGATCGGCTACAACGGGTCGGCGGCGGCCACGGTCGGTGAGCTCGTCGACCACCTGACCGCGACCCTCCCGTCCCGTCGGGCCCCGGCCGGTCCGGGCGTCGCACTGGGCAGGGGTGACCTGGGGCGCGACGACGTGGCCCTCGTCGCCTTCCTGGGCGAGGTCCGTGGCGGCCGTCCGGGCGGCCGCCTGATCGCCGTGCAGCACCGCACCCGGCTGCGCCCGACCGGCGTGCTCGCCCGGGTGGGGCACCGGCTGTCCCCGGCGACCCTGCCCGCGACCCTCGTCCACCTCGACGACAGCACCCTGGAGGTGCTGTCCCGCGCTGACCCCGTGGTGCGCGGGCGGGCCCCGGACCGCTCGCTGTCCCGCCTGGTGCTGCCGGCAGCCGCGGTCGAGCTGCACGCGGTCACCCCGCACCGGCGCTACGCCGACGTGGTGGAGGTCGGGCTGGGGGTGGGGGCGGCGCGGTTCGTCGTCCCCCTGGTCGCCGGCGGCGACGCCGTGCGGGCGCTCACCGCGCTGTCGGGTGGCTGAGGCTCCTCAGAGCGCGACCGGCAGGCCGGTGTACATCTCGGCGAGCTCGCGCTGGGCTGCCTCGGACTCGCACACCCGGCGCAGCTGGGAGAGCTGCAGCTCCTCGTCGAAGGGGTCGCCCGAGGTGTGCAGCATCGAGGTCATCCACCAGGAGAAGTGCGTGCAGCGCCAGACCCGGGCCAGCGCCTTGTCGGAGTAGGCGTCGACCAGATCGGTCTCCTTCTCGGCCAGCAGCCGCACCAGCGCGTGGGCCAGCAGGGTCACGTCGGCGACGGCGAGGTTGAGGCCCTTGGCCCCGGTCGGCGGCACGATGTGCGCGGCGTCCCCGGCCAGGAACAGCCGGCCGTGCCGCATCGGGGAGGACACGAACGAGCGCATCGGCAGGATCGACTTCTCGGTGACCGGCCCGGTCTGCAGCTCCCAGCCGGGCATCGCCATCCGGGTGGCGAGGGCCTCCCAGATGCGGTCGTCGGACCAGTCCTCGATCTTCTCGGTGGGGTCGACCTGGACGTAGAGCCGCGACACCGACGGCGAGCGCATCGAGTGCATCGCGAACCCGTCGGGGTGCCGGGCGTAGATCAGGTCGTCGGTGCTGGGGGCGACGTCGGCCAGGATGCCGAGCCAGGCGAAGGGGTAGGTGCGCTCCCACAGCTGCCCGTCGGTGGCCGCGGTGACGATCGGCCGGGAGACGCCGTGGAATCCGTCGGTGCCGGCGATCGCGTCGCACTCGAGCACCTGGGCCACCCCGTCGGCGTCGGTGAACGTGATGCGCGGGGTGTCGGTGTCCACGTCGAGCGGCTGGACGTCGGAGACCTCGAAGAGCAGTGGCGGGCCGTCGTCGAGCTGGGCGGCGATGAGGTCCTTGACCACCTCGGACTGCCCGTAGATCCACACGTTGCGCCCGCACAGCTCGGGGAAGTCCAGCTTCTGCTTCACGCCCGGGTACTGGAGGTAGATGCCGTCGTGCTCCAGGCCCTCGCGGTCCAGCCGGGCGCCCATGCCGACGTCGCGCAGCGTGGTGACCGTGTGCTGCTCGAGGATCCCGGCCCGGATCCGCGCCTCGACGTAGTCGCGGCTGCGGTTCTCCAGCACGACCGAGTCGATGCCCTGCACCGCGAGCATCCGCGACAGCAGCAGTCCGGCCGGCCCGGCCCCGATGATCCCCACCTGAGTACGCACGCCCGGAGTGTGACCCGGACGACGTCGGCGGGGCGACGGATCCCTTCCGCTGACCGGAAGCCCTCGCCGCCCCCTTCTCGCGTGATCACGGGGTCGTTGCCAGGGGACACGCTCGTGCGGGCGGGTCTTCTGGCGACAACCCCATGATCAACGAGAGGAGGGGAGGGGAGGGAGGGAGGGGGGAGGGTCAGGAGAACTCGGCCGTGCGGGCCAGCTCGCGGCCGATGCCGCGGGCGGCGACCTCCAGGACCGGCACCAGCCGCGGCAGGTCCCGCTCGGCCCGGTGCGTGGGGACGACGATGCCCAGCGCCGCGGCGACCACCGGCCGTCCCCCGGGCAGCACCACGCTGACCGGGACGGCGACCGACGCGGCCCCCAGGCTCATCTCCTCCGAGGTGCGGGCCGACCCGCTGCGGCGGACCTCGGCGAGCTCCCGGGCCAGCCGGCCGGGGTCGACCAGGGTGTGCCGGGTCTCCCGGGTGAGCGACCGCAGCACCTGCTCCACGACGTCATCGGGTGCTGCGGCGAGCAGCACCTTGCCCACCCCGACCGCGTGCAGGGGTAGCCGGCTGCCGACCTGGCTGACCACCGGCACCGACTCCCGGCCCGACACCCGGTCCACGTAGAGCGCGGTCGTCCCGTCGCGGACGGCCAGGTGCACGGTGTCCCGGGTGGCGGTGTGCACGTCGAGCAGGAAGGGGCTGGCGACCTGGCGCAGCTCGGCCTGGACCGGGGCCAGCAGGCCCAGGTCCCACAGCTTGCGGCCGATCTCGTACCGGCCGTCCGGACGACGGGACAGCGCCCCCCAGGCCGCGAGCTCGCCCAGGAGCCGGTGCGCGGTGGTCATCGGCGTCCCGCTGCGGGCTGCGACCTCGCTCAGCGTGAGTCGCGGGTGGTCGACGTCGAAGGCGTCCAGCACCGCCAGTGCGCGGGAGGTCACCGACCGCCCCGCCGTGCCCCCGCCCGCCATCGCGTCCCTTCCGCCCAGTGGGAGGACGAGAGTGCCAGAGACCGGGGTCACGTCGTACGTTGCGGCCCATGTCCGGCTCCCCGTCCTCGTTCGTCCTGCCGAGGTACCTGCCCGAGGACGTCGACCAGCGCACCCCGGTCGCCTTCCCCGGCTACCGGTCCACCGGCCTGCGCGCTCCGTTGCGCACCCCGGTCGACCTGCCGCACCGGCTCACCGAGATCACCGGCCCGGTGCTCGGCGAGGACCGGGTCGCCCCCGGGGACGCCGACCTCACGCTGCGCGCCGGGGGTGAGGCCCAGGGGCAGCGGATCATCGTGTTCGGCCGGGTGCTGGACAGCGGCGGCCGTCCGGTGCCGCACGCGCTGCTGGAGATCTGGCAGGCCAACGCCGCCGGCCGCTACCGGCACGTGGTGGACAACTGGCCCGCCCCGCTCGACCCGCACTTCGACGGCCTGGGCCGGGTGGTCACCGACTCCCTCGGCCGCTACGAGTTCACGACCGTCCAGCCCGGCGCCTACCCGTGGGGCAACCACCACAACGCCTGGCGCCCGGCGCACATCCACTTCTCGCTGTTCGGCACCGCGTTCACCCAGCGGCTGGTCACCCAGATGTACTTCCCGGGCGACCCGCTGTTCGGCCAGGACCCGATCTTCAACGCCATCCCGCCGGGCGCCCGCGACCGTGCGATCGCCACGTTCGACCTGTCCCGCACCCAGCCCGACTGGGCGCTGGCCTACGCGTGGGACATCGTGCTGCGCGGCACCGACCAGACGCCCTTCGAGACCGACGACGACGGGGACGTGGCATGACCACCCACGACAGCGACCTGGTGCGCGACGCCGACGAGACCAACGACCGGCGGCCGGGCACCCCGCGCCGCGGCACCGGGTTCCTCGACGGGCCGCTCACCCTGCGCACCACCCCCAGCGCCACCGTCGGGCCCTACCTGGCCATCGGGCTGACCTGGCCCGACGGCCCGTTCGCCGTCGCGGAGGGCACCCCGGGCGCGGTCTGGCTGCGCGGCCGGGTGCTCGACGGCAACGGCGACGTCGTCCCCGACGCGATGGTGGAGACCTGGCAGGCCGACCCCGACGGCCGGTTCGCCCACCCCGACGATCCCCGGGGCGCGGCCACCACGGAGGGCTTCCGTGGCTTCGGTCGCTCGGACACCCGGGACGGCGAGTACGCCGTGTGCACCCTCAAGCCCGGCCCGGTGCCCGACGGCGAGGGTGGCTGGCAGGCCCCGCACGTCGAC
The DNA here is from genome assembly GCA_014218215.1 of Geodermatophilaceae bacterium NBWT11. Classification (NCBI taxonomy): domain Bacteria; kingdom Bacillati; phylum Actinomycetota; class Actinomycetes; order Geodermatophilales; family Geodermatophilaceae; species Geodermatophilaceae bacterium NBWT11. Next base: position 1,396,328 of record CP043652.1, on the reverse strand, counting down.
GTCTCGGTCTTCGCCCGCGGGCTGCTGGACCGGGTGGTCACCCGCGTCTACTTCGCCGACGAGGCCGACGCCAACGCCACCGACCCGGTGCTGACCGGTCTGACCCCCGACCAGCAGGCCACCCTGGTCGCCCAGCCGAGCGAGGACGGCTACCGGCTCGACGTGCACCTGCAGGGAGACAGCGAGACCGTCTTCTTCGCGGTGTGAGGATGGGCGCGTGACGGGACTCTGGGACGGCACGTTCGCACGCGGGGGAGCGGCTGCGGCGGTCTCCGACGAGGCCTGGCTGCAGGCCATGCTGGACGTCGAGGCCGCGCTCGCCCGGGCCGCGGCCCACGTCGGGCTGGTCGCCGAGACCTCCGCCGCCGAGGTCACCCGGCTCGCCGGGCAGCCCGGCTCGCTGGACCTGGCCACCGTCGTCGCGCACGCCGCGGACGCCGGCAACCCGGTGCCGCCGCTCGTGCGCGCGCTGACCGACGCGGTCGGCCCACACGCCGCCGCGGCCGTGCACGTGGGCGCCACCAGCCAGGACGTCGTCGACACCGCGCTGGTGCTCGTCGCCCGCCGGGCCCTCGCCGCCGTCGACACCGACCTCGCCGCCGCGGCCGACGCCGCGGCCCGGTTGGCGAGCGAGCACCGGGACGACGTCACCATCGGGCGCACCCTGCTGCAGCAGGCGCTGCCCACCACGATCGGGCTGAAGGCCGCGGTCTGGCTCGCCGCCCTCGACGGTGCCCGCGCCCGGCTGCGCGCCGTGGACGCCTCGCTGCCGGTACAGTACGGCGGCGCGGTCGGCACGCTGGCCGCCAGCCGCGGCTCCGGCGTCGACCTCCGCGCGGCGCTGGCCGAGGAGCTCGGGCTGCAGACCACCGCCGTCCCCTGGTTCACCACCCGGCTGCCGGTCGCCGACCTGGCCGGTGCCCTCGGTGCTGCCGCCGGCGTCGTCGCCACGGTCGCGGTGGACGTGGTGCTGCTGGCCCAGACCGAGGTCGCCGAGGCGGCCGAGTCGGGTGAGGGACGCGGCGGCTCCTCGGCCATGCCGCACAAGCGCAACCCGGTCGCCGCGATCTCCGCCCGGGCCTGCGCTCGCCGTGCCCCCGGCCTGGTCGGCACCCTGTTCGGGGCGATGGAGCAGGAGCACGAACGTTCCGCCGGCGCCTGGCACAGCGAGTGGCCCACCCTCTCGGCGCTGCTGGCCACGGTGGGCTCGGCTGCGGCCTGGCTGGCGGACTGCCTGGGCGGGTTGACCGTCGACACCGCCCGCGCCGCCGCCGTGGTGGACGCCGCCGGGGGCGCGCAGCTGGCCGGCGCGCTGGCCGACGCGCTCACCGAGAGCCTGGGCCGCGGGCCCGCCCACGACGCGGCGGCCGACGCCGTCCGCACCGCCGCCCGGGAGGGCCGCACCCTGGCCGACGTCGTCGCCGAGCGGACCGACGTCGACGTCGCCGCCCTGCTCGCCCACGCCACCCCCGACGTCGGCGAGGCCGGCGCGCAGACCGACGCGGCACTCGCCGCGCACACCGTCTCGATGCAGGACTGAGAGGAACCCCGTGCCCCCGATCGACGTGCACGCCCTCGTGGAGGGCCCGGCCGACGCACCCGTCGTCGTGCTGTCCAACTCCCTCGGCGCGACCCTGGCCATGTGGGACCCGCAGGTGCCCGCGCTGACCGAGCGCTACCGGGTGGTCCGCTACGACACCCGGGGCCACGGCCGCTCCCCGGTGCCCGACGGCGACTCCACGATCGACGACCTGACCGACGACCTCGTCGCCCTGCTCGACCGGCTGGAGGTCCAGCGGGCCCACGTCGTCGGGCTGTCGATCGGCGGCATGACGGCGATGCGGCTGGCTGCCCGGAACCCCGAGCGGGTCGACCGGCTCGCGCTGCTGTGCACCTCGGCGCACACCGGCAACCCCGACGCCTGGGTGGAGCGGGCGCAGACCGCCCGCACCCAGGGCACCGGCGCGCTGGCCGAGACCGTCGTCGGGCGCTGGTTCACCCCCGCCTTCGCCGCGGAGAACCCCGGGCTGGTCGCCGAGATGCGGGCCACCATCGAGGGCATCTCCGACGAGGGCTACGCCAGCTGCTGCGCCGCCGTCGGGGGCATGGACCTGCGCGCGGACCTCGCCCGGATCACCGCGCCCACCCTCGTGGTCAGCGGCCTGGACGACCCGGCGCTCCCCCCGGAGCACCAGACCGCGATCGCCGAGGCGGTCCCCGGGGCACAGCTGCTGCAGCTCACCCCGGCTGCGCACATCGCCAACCTCGAGCAGCCGCAGCAGGTCACCGACGCGCTGCTGGACCACCTGGGCGGTGTCGCGTGAGCACCGACGAGGAGCGCCGCGAGGCCGGCATGCGCACCCGCCGCGAGGTGCTCGGCGACGCGCACGTCGACCGCGCCGTCGCCGCCGTCACCCCGCTGACGGCCGACTTCCAGGACTTCATCACCCGGGTGGCCTGGGGTGACCTCTGGCAGCGCCCCGGCCTGGACCGGCGCACCCGCTCGATGCTCACCCTGGCGATCACCGCCTCGCTGCGGCACTGGGACGAGTTCGCGCTGCACGTGAGGGCCGCGGTGCACAACGGCCTGACCGACGAGGAGATCGCCGAGGTCTGCCTGCACACCGCGGTCTACGCCGGCGTCCCCGCCGCCAACCACGCCCTCGCCGTCGCCAAGCCCATCCTCGCCGAGCTCCGCACCCCCTGACGAGAAACGCCCTTCTCGTCAGGACTCCTGACGAGAAGGGCGCTCCTCGTCGATCAGCCGGCGGGGACGGAGACGGCGAAGGACAGGGTGTTCGGCTGGAAGTCGACCGTCGCGGTGTCCGGGTAGGTGAAGACGCCGCCGAAGGTCAGCGTGCCCTCGGTGAAGTCGGCCGGGACGTCGAACGCCGTCCCCACCAGGCTCGGGTCGGGCACCAGGTCCTGGCTGGGCACCACGGTGCCGTCGGGGAGCGTCAGCGTGAAGTACTCCGCCGGGCCCTCGCCGCCGCTGAGCCCGTCGGCCACCAGGTCGGTGTCGAGCACCAGGAACGCCCGGTCGGGGCCCGAGGGCAGGGCGGTGACGTTGGTGCCCGCGTAGTAGGACAGCTCGGCGCTCTGGACCGTCACGGTGAAGGTGAACGGCGTCGTCACCCGGCCCGGGGCGCTGATCACGCCCGGGATCTGCTGGGCCGGCACCGGTGCGGCCTCGGTGTTCTCCCGCACCAGCACCTGCAGGTTGTCCGGGCCCGGGGTGCCGTCGACCAGCGACAGCGTCTGCACCACGTCGCCGTCGGTCACGACGAGGTCCAGGGTTGCGCCCTCGGGGACCGAGAGCAGCCCCTCGATGCTCGCACCGGGGCTGACCAGGGCGGAGTCGACCGGGACCTCATCGCCCCCGTCGACCCGGTAGGCCAGCGACGGTGCGGTGTTGGACAGGCCGATGCCGGAGTCGAGCTGGTAGCCGAACACCCGGAACACCTCGCCCTCGGCGGGACGGCGGGCGTCGTCACCGGTGCCCACCCGGTCGGTCTCGCCGACCTCGGTCACCGTCACCCGCGCGGCAGGGCCGGCCAGCACGGCCGGGCCGGAGGGGGCCTCCAGCGTGACGTCGTCGAAGGGGCCCTCGGCGGTGTAGCCGGGCTCGGCGCGCTGCGGCTCGGGCACCTCCAGGCCACCGGCGCCGTCCGGCGGGGAGGACCCGTCGGGCCGGCTGAGCAGCTCACGGTCGCCGATCGGCTGCGGCTCGGGGTCGCTCGGCTCCGCGGCGACCTCCAGGGTCACGTCGCCCGACCCGGCGGACGGCGTCACCGGCAGCTGCAGGTACTGGGCCTCGGTGTCGCCGTCGACGAAGAGCACCGGGCCGCACACCAGGTCGTCCTGCACGTCGGTCGTGTCGGCGTCCAGGTACCGGTAGAAGCAGGCCGTGTCGTCGCTGCTGGCACCGTTGCGGCTGCTGACGTAGGCGTCGATCGCGCTCTCGCCGTCGGTGAGCACCTTCTCGGGCTCGGTGACGGTGCGCCCGGCGTAGGTGAAGTCCCCGCCGCGCAGGAAGAAGAAGAGGCCACCGGCGACCAGGAGCGCGACCAGCAGCACCGCGCCGCCGATGACCAGCGGCTTGCGGCTGGACCTCGTCGCCGGCTGGGCGGTCCAGGGGGCCGGCTGGCCACCCTGCGGCGACCACCCACCGGCCGCGGACGACGACGAGCCACCGGGCTGGCCGGACTGCGGGGGGACGGCGCCGAACTGGCGGGTGTCCTCCCGCGGCGCCCACCCCTGCTGGCCGGGGCCCTGCTGGCCGGGAGGCGTGGCCCACGGCGGAGCCGGCGGTCGCGGGCCCTGCTGACCGGGACCCTGCGGGCGCTGCTGACCTGGCCCCTGCTGACCGGGCGCCTGCTGACCGGGCCACCCCGACGGCGGCACCGGGGGACGACCGGGCGGGGGCCCCTGAGGCCCCTGCTGACCGGGCCCCTGCGGCCCCTGGGGACCGGGCCCCTGGGGACCCGACCCCTGCGGGCCGCCGGGACGCTGGGCGCCCCACCCGCCCGGCTGTCCACCCGGTGTGCGGTCGTCCCCGCGCTCGGTCACGGTTCCCCCTCGTCGACGGGACCGGGGCGGCACAGGAGGCCCAGACGTCCCCGGTCGGTGGCGGAACGCTACCGAACCGCTACCCGCGACCGCCTGCCGTGATCATCCGCACCCCCCGGAAGAGGCGGTTACGCAGACCACACACCGGGCCGGTGGTACATCGCACGCGACCTGGGGTCGCGGGGGGCCCCCCCGTCTGTGAAGATCAGGGACGTTCGGTCCGATGACGCAGCGGACGGTGATCCGGGCCCGCGTCGTCGCCTCATGAAGCGGGGCCAGACCGCCACCCACCGCACCCCGTGGACCCACCGGTCCTGCGCGGGTGCTCCCCGCTTGGAGGTGTCGCCCGTCCGTGTCCGAGAACCCCGTGTCCCAGCAGCAGCCCCTCTCCACCACCCGGCCGGCCTCCGAGGGCCGCGGCCGCCGCTCCTCCGGTCTGGCGACCCTGCCCCGCCCACGCCGCTCCACCCGGCTGCACACCGTCAGCTCGCTGCCGGTCGCCCCGGCCGAGCCCGGCCGACGGCTGCGGATCGCGCTGATCGCGTCCAGCCGGTTCCCCATCGCCGAGCCGTTCGCCGGCGGCCTCGAGGCGCACGTCTGGCAGCTCACCCGGTCCCTGGCCGCCCGCGGGCACGACGTGACGCTGTTCGCCGGCCCCGGGTCCGACCCGAGCCTGGGCGCCGAGAGCCTGCCGGTGCGCACCGTCGAGGTGAGCCCGGCCGCCCGCGCCGACGTGAGCATGGGCCCTGAGGTCTTCCTCGAGGACCACCACGCCTACCTGAGCCTGATGATGGAGCTCACCGGCGCCCGTGCGCACGACTTCGACCTGGTGCACAACCACTCGCTGCACTACCTGCCGATCGCGATGGCCCCGGCCCTGCGGGTCCCGATGGTGTCCACGCTGCACTGCCCGCCCACCCCGTGGCTGGAGTCGGCGCTGCAGAGCGGGACGCCGTCCCCGGTGCACCTGGTCGCGGTCAGCGGGCACACCGCGCGCGCCTGGTCCGGGGTGGCCGGCGTCCGCCAGCCCGTCGGCGTCGTCCCCAACGGCGTCGACCTGACCCGCTGGGTCGCCGGTCCCGGTGGCGGGCCGCTGATCTGGTCGGGCCGGATCGTTCCGGAGAAGGGCACCCACCTCGCCGTGCAGGCCGCGCTGGCCGCCGGCCGGGAGCTGCAGATCGCCGGTCCGGTGATCGACCACGGCTACTTCGAGCGGACCATCGAGCCCTTCCTGGGCCTGGGGGTCACCCACCTCGGGCACCTCGGCCAGGACGAGCTGGCCGCCGCCGTCGGCCGGGCCTCGGTCGCGCTGGTCACCCCGTGCTGGGACGAGCCCTACGGCCTGGTCGTGGCCGAGGCGCTGGCCTGCGGCACCCCGGTCGTCGCGTTCGCCCGCGGCGGCATCCCCGAGGTGCTGACCCCCACGGTCGGTCGCCTGGTGCCCGCCGGTGACGTCGCCGCGCTGGCCGCGGCCATCCCGGAGGCCGAGGGCCTGTCCCGGGCCGCCGCCCGGGAGCGGGCCCGCACGCACTGCTCGGTGGACACCATGGTCACCCGGTACGAGCAGCTCTACGCGTCGCTGGTGAGCGCGGGCGTCACGGCGGCGCCGTGATCGGCTGGTACGTCCACCACCAGGGCCGCGGTCACCTGCACCGCGCGACCGTGGTGGCGGCCGCGCTGGACCAGTCCGTGGTCGGGCTGTCCTCGCTGCCCTCGCCGGGCGCGCCGTTCGCCGACTGGGTCCAGCTCGACCCCGACGACGCGCACCCGGCCGAGGAGGTCACCGCCGGCGGCGCCCTGCACTGGGCGCCCCGCGGGCACGACGGCATGCGCGCCCGGATGGCCCGGCTGGCCGCGTGGGTCGAGCGCGAACGCCCGGACGTCGTGGTCGTCGACGTGTCGGTCGAGGTCAGCGTCTTCCTGCGGCTGATGGGCGTGCCGGTGGTCGTCACCGCCATGCCCGGGGACCGCACCGACACCCCGCACACCACCGGGTACACCGTGGCCGACCGGGTGCTGGCCTTCTGGCCGCAGGACGTGCTCGACCCGCCGTGGCTGGCCGAGTACGGCGACAAGGCCGTGCACGTCGGTGCGGTCTCCCGGTTCGACGGCCGCGAGCCCGCCCCCCGTGCGCCGGGCACGGCCGTGCTGCTGGCCGGCGGCGGCGGCAGCGCGGTCACCGCCGCGGACGTCGACGCGCTGCGGGCCTCGACCCCCGAGCTCACCTGGACCGTGCTCGGTGGCCCGGGTGAGTGGTCGGCCGACCCGTGGCCGCTGCTGTCGGCCGCCGACGTCGTGGTCACCCACGCCGGGCAGAACGCCCTGGCCGAGGTGGCTGCGGCCCGCCGTCCGGCCGTGGTGGTGGCCCAGGACCGGCCCTTCCGCGAGCAGCACCGCACCACCGAGGCACTGCACGACACGGGCATCGCCGTCGGCCTGCCGGTCTGGCCGGCCGCCGAGGAGTGGCCGGGGCTGCTCGCCCGGGCGCAGGAGCTGGGGGGCGGGGCCTGGGAGCGCTGGTCGCCCGGGGACGCCGCGCAGCGGGCCGCCGCCGTCGTCACCGAGGTGGCGCGGCGATGAGGACCGCTGTCGTCACCGTCGTGCACGGCCGGCACGACCACCTCGCCCTGCAGCTGGCCGGCCTCGCCGCGCAGACCCGCCCGGCCGACCGGCACGTCGTGGTCGCCATGGGGGACGACGAGGTGCGTGGCGTCGTCGGTGACCGGGCCACCGTGGTCGAGCTGCCCGCCGCCGACCGGCTCCCGCTGGCCGCTGCCCGCAACGCCGGGGCGGCCGCGGCGATCGCCGACGGCGCGCAGCTGCTGGTCTTCCTCGACGTCGACTGCGTGCCCGCGCCGACGCTGGTCGCCCGGTACGCAGCCGTCGCACAGGACGGTGTGCTCGACTCGGGACCCGTGAGCTACCTGCCACCGCGGTCCGCCGCGGGCTACGACCTGGCCACCCTGCACACCCTCGCCGACCCGCACCCGGCCCGGCCGGTGCCCGCCGAGGGCACGGTGGAGACCGCCGAGGACCACCGGCTGTTCTGGTCGCTGTCGTTCGCGCTGACCACCGACACCTGGACCCGGCTGGGCGGTTTCTGCGAGGCCTACGCCGGTTACGGCGGCGAGGACACCGACTTCGCCGAGACCGCGCACGCCGCCGGGGTGCCGCTGCGCTGGGTGGGGGGCGCCGCGGCGTTCCACCAGCACCACCCGGTGTCCCGTCCCCCGGTCGAGCACCTGGACGACGTGCTGGTCAACGGCCGGGTCTTCGCCGACCGGTGGGGCTGGTGGCCGATGCAGGGCTGGCTGGACGCCTTCGCCGAACGTGGCCTGGTGCGGCAGACCGACGACGGGTGGGTGGCCGCGTGATCCGGGTCGCGACCGTCCCCTACGCACACCCCTACCTCGACGCGGTGCTGCCGACCGAGGTCGTCCGGGTCGGCCCGCCGCCGCCGGACGGCGACCCCTGGGCGCCCAGCCCGTGGCTGGACCCGGCGTACCTGGCCGCGCACGCCGACGAGGTCGACGTCGTCCACCTGCACTTCGGCTTCGACGGACTGACCCCCGACGAGATGCTGGCCTGGACCGAGACGGTCCGGCGCAGCCGCGTCGCGCTCGTGGTGACCGTGCACGACCTGCGCAACCCGCACCACTCCACCCGGGAGCGGCACGACCGGCACCTGGCCGCCCTCCTCGGCGCCGCCGAGGTGGTGCTGACCCTCACCGAGGGCGCCGCGGACGAGATCGCCGAGCGGTTCCAGCGCAGCTGCATCGTCGTGGCGCACCCCGGCCTGGTCACCCCGCTGCGTGACGTCGGTCGGGAGCCCCGGTTGGTCGGGGTGCACCTGAAGTCGCTGCGCACCAACCTGCTCGACCCGCTGGACGTCGTCCGGGCGGCCGCGTCGGGTGCGGTGTCCGGGGGCGGGCGGCTGCGGGTCGACGTGCACGACGACGTCGACCTCGAGACCCGGGTGCCCGGGCTGGTGGCCGGCGCCGAGCGCGGGGAGTACGAGCTCGCGGTGCACGGCCGCTACGACGACGACCAGCTCACCGCCTACCTGCAGTCCATCGCGGTCTCCGTGCTGCCGCACAGGTTCGGCACCCACTCGGGCTGGCTGGAGGCCTGCCGGGACGTCGGCACGCGGGTGGTGGCACCCACCTGCGGGCACTACGCCGACCAGTGGTCCGACGTGGTCACCTACGGCAACGACGAGGTCCGCGGGCTGGACACCGCCTCGCTCACCGGCGCCGTGCTGGTCGCGGTCACCCGGCCCTGGCCGCCGCGTGCGGACCCCGCCTGGCGGGCCGAGCAGCGCGCCCAGCTGCGCCGGGTGCACGCCCACGTCTACAGCCGGGTCGCCGCGGACCGCACCAGCTCGTGAGGGTCGGGCACCTGCTCGTCGGGCCGGCCGAGCACGGCGTCGTGCGGTACGCCCGCGAGGTGGCCGAGGGCGACGGGGGACCGCTGGTCGCCCCCGGTCCGGCCGACGTCGACGTGGTGCAGGTGCACTACACCGACCGGCTGTTCGCCCCCACCGCCGAGGCCAGCGCCGAGGCGTTCACCGCGGTGGCGGCCGGGCTGGGCCGCCCACTGGTGGTCACCCTGCACGACGTGCCGCCCGATGACGGCTCGGTGCTCCAGCAGCGCCGGGCCCGGGCCTACGCCGCGGTCGTGGCGACGGCGGCCACCGTGGTGGTCAACAGCGACCACGAGGCCGCCCGGCTCGCCGCGTTCTCCGACCGCACCCCGGTCGTCGTCCCGCTGCCGGTGATGACGCTGCCCGCCGGCCCGGTGCCGCCGCCGGACGGGCAGGTCGTCGTCCTCGGTTTCCTCTACCCGGGCAAGGGCCACGACGAGGCACTGCGCGCCCTGCCGGACGGCGTGGGGCTCACCGCGCTGGGCCGGCCCTCGGACGGGCACGACGACCTGGTCGCCGAGCTGTCCGCGCTGGGCCCGCTGACCGTCACCGGCTACGTGCCCGACGCCGAGCTGCCCGCCCGGCTGCGTGCCGCCTCGGTGCCGCTGGCCCCGCACCGGCACGTCAGCGCGTCCGGCTCGATCGGCAGCTGGCTGGCCGCCGGACGCCGGCCGCTGGTGCCCGACGTGGCCTACACCCGGGAGGTCGCCGCGCGGCTGCCCGGCACGCTCACGCTCTACGACGAGCTGGCGCCCGCGCTGGCCGCCGCACTCGCCGACCCCGCCCTCACCTGGCTGGCGCCCGGCACGCCCACCGGCGCCGACCTCGCCGGCACGGTCGCGGCCTACCGGGCCGTCTGGGCTGCCGCGTGCTGACCCTCCCCGACGGCCGGCACGTCGTGGCCGGCAACGACTGGTCCCCGCTCGCCGACGCGGTGCCGGCGCAGCCGCCCACCGTGTCGGTCGTCGTGCCGTACTACCGGGCCCAGGCCGAGCTGGACCTGGTGCTCGCCGGTCTCGCCGGGCAGACCCACCCGGCGTCCCGGTTGCAGGTGGTGGTCGCCGACGACGGCTCGCCCGAGCCGCCGCGGGTGCCGGCCGGGGTCACCGTCGTCCGGCAGGAGGACCGCGGGTTCCGGGCCGCCGCCGCGCGCAACCTGGGCGCCCGGGCCGCCGACGGCGACGTGCTGCTCTTCCTGGACGGCGACACCGTTCCCGAGCCGGGCTACGTCGCCGAGCTGGCCGCGCTGCCCGCGCTGCTCCCCGACGCGCTGGTCACCGGCCGCCGCCGGCACGCCGACCTCGCCGGCTGGACCCCCGAGCGGCTGCACGCCTGGTTCGCCGGCGGTCCGGCGCCCGAGGAGCTCACCGAACCCGCCTGGCTGCGGCAGGCCGGGTCGCTGCTGGACGCCGACGACCGCTCCTACCGGTTCGTCATCAGCGCCGTCATGGGCGTGGGCCGCGAGCTGTTCACCGAGGTGGGTGGCTTCGACGAGACCTTCGGCGGCTACGGCGGGGAGGACTGGGAGCTGGCCCACCGGCTGGTCACCGCCGGCGCCGTGCTGGCCCACCGCGAGCGGGCGGTCGCCTGGCACGACGGACCCGACTGGGGGCTGCGCGGGGACGACCCGGTCGCCGCCCGCCGGGAGAAGAACGCCGAGACCCGGTCGCTGGCCCGGCTGCTGCCCGACCCGGCGGCCCGCGGCGTGGGCGGCTGGTGGCCGCACCCCGACGTCGTCGTCCGGATGGCGCCGGGTGCCGACGACGACGCCACCGTGCTCGGCGTCCGGTCGGTGCTGGCGTCGGGCCTGGACGTCCAGGTCTGGACGCCTGCTGCCGACCTGTTCGACGGCGACCCGAGAGTGCACGCGGGCGACCCGCCGCCGGCGGTGCTGGCCCGCTGCCGCACCCAGGTCGACCTCGTCGAGCCGCTGCTGTGGGCCCCCGGAGGGCTGGCCGCGCTGGTCGAGCGGGTGCGCCCGGGCGGGGTCGGGCAGGTGCGCGGCGCCGGGGTGACCGTGTCGGCCACCCGGGCCCTGCGCCGGGCCGCCCGCTGGGACCTCCCGCTGGACGCCCTCTTCGGCACCGCCGACGTCGTCCCCGACGCCGAGCCCCTGGGCCCGCACCCCGACCTGGCCCACCACCTCCCCCGCCTCTGATCCCAGAAACCGCGGTTTCCGGGGCTGAGGAGCGCCCCAGAAACCGCGGTTTCTGGGATCGCGTCAGGGGGTGTGGCGGCCGTCGACGATCTGGAAGCGGTGCCAGAGGCCGGACAGCTGGAGCGGGCGGGCGACGGCGGTGGTGCCGACCAGCAGCTGCAGCTCCGAGCCGCGGCCCTCGAGCATCCGGTGCACCTGGACCACGGTCGACAACCCGGCGGAGTTGAGGAACGTGACGCCGTGCAGGTCCAGCTGCATCTTCCTGGGCGGCTGGTCGCCGAGCAGCAGGTCGGTGACCACCCGGATCAGCGGCTTGCGGGCCTCGGCGGTGAGCTCGCCGACGACGGTCACGCAGGCCACCCCGGGGGACGGCGTCGACGTGGACACCTCGGGGGCGACGTCGACGGCAGCGTCGGCGGGGCTCTCGGACGGCGGGGTGTCGGGGCTCGTCATGTGCCAGCCCTACCCGGCTGTCCGGCGATCACGCCAGGGACTCCGGGTCGGCTTCCCGGGCCACCTCGGTGGCGTGCGGCAACCGGAGGGTGAACACGGTGCGCCCGGGCTCGCTGGCCACCGAGACCGTGCCGTGGTGGGCGGTGACGACGGCGTCCACGATCGCCAGGCCGAGGCCGGTGGAGCCGGCCTGCCGGGACCGGGAGGAGTCACCGCGGGCGAAGCGCTCGAAGACGTGCGCGACCAGCTGCGGGGGGATGCCCGGACCGTCGTCCACCACCTGGAGCACGGCCCAGCCGGCCTCGGTGCGCAGCCGGACCGTCGCGGTCGTGCCCTCGGGGGTGTGCGTGCGGGCGTTGGCGAGCAGGTTGGCCAGCACCTGGTGCAGCCGCACCGGGTCGCCGGGCACCAGCACGCCGGCGTCGGGGAGGTCCACCCGCCAGTGGTGGTCGGGGCCGGCCACGTGGGCGTCGGAGACGGTGTCGACGACGAGGGCGGCGAGGTCCACCTCGCCCAGGGACAGGTCGCGCCCGGCGTCCAGGCGGGCCAGCAGCAGCAGCTCCTCCACCAACACCGACATCCGCACCGCCTCGGACTCGACCCGGCGCAGCGCGTGCCCCACCTCGGGCTGCACGTCGGTGTGCTGACGGCGGACCAGCTCGGCGTACCCGCGGATGGAGGCCAGCGGGGTGCGCAGCTCGTGGCTGGCGTCGGCGACGAACTGGCGCACCTGGGTCTCGCTGGCCTGGCGGGCGGTGAGCGAGCCCTCGACGTGGTCCAGCAGCCGGTTCAGCGCGGTGCCGACCTGGCCGACCTCGGTGCGGGTGTCGGTGTCCCCGGGCGGCACCCGCTCGGCCAGCGTGACCTCGCCGGTGGCCAGCTGCAGCTCCGAGACCCGGGTGGCGGTGGCGGCGACCCGGTCCAGCGGGCGCAGCGTGCGCCGGATGACCACGGTGGCCGCCAGCGCGGCCGCGACCAGGCCGAGCAGGCCGACCAGCACCTCGACGGCGACCAGGATCCGCAGCGCCTGGTTGGCACCCTGCAGCGGCAGCCCGGTGACGATGACGTCGCCGTCCGGGGTCCGGCTGGCGACGACCCGGTAGTCGCCCAGGTCGCCGCCCAGGTCCACGGTGCGCGGGCCGCTGCCGGGGTCGACCGCGGCCACGGTCGACCCCTGCGCGGCGGTCAGCGTGGTGGTGGCGAACCGGTCGCCGAGCACGGTGGAGGTGGTGCACTCCCCGTCGACGACCGTCGCGGTGAGGGTGCCGGCACCCTGGCCGCGGACGTCGAGGAAGTCCGGCTCGTCGCCGTCCCCGTCGCCGTCCTCGTCGCCGCCCTGCGGGGCGCCGCTGAGCGGGCCGTACCCCTGGGCTGTCTCGGTGGCCCGGTAGTCCGCGGCGGCCAGTCGTTCGTCGACCTGGCTGACCAGCTGGTGGCGCAGGGTGAGGGTGGAGACCACCCCGACCAGTGCCAGCACCACGAGCGTCGGGACGAGGAAGGCCACCAGCAACCGCGCCCGCAACGACAGCCGCCGGCGGTGGCCGGGGGGAGTCGTCGCGGGCGCGGGAGGGGTCACTCGGGGGTCAGACGGCGGGCTTGATCACGTACCCGGCGCCCCGCAGCGTGTGGATCATCGGGGAGCGACCGGCGTCGATCTTGCGGCGGAGGTAGGAGATGTAGAGCTCGACGATGTTGCCCTGACCGCCGAAGTCGTACTGCCACACGCGGTCCAGGATCTGGGCCTTCGACAGCACCCGCTTGGGGTTGCGCATCAGGTAGCGGAGCAGCTCGAACTCGGTGGCGGTGAGCCGGACGTCGTCGCCGCTGCGGGTGACCTCGTGGGACTCCTCGTCCAGGGTCAGGTCGCCGACGACCAGCAGGCCGTCGTCGGCCACCACGCGGGAGGTGCGGCGCAACAGGCCACGCAGCCGGGCAGCCACCTCCTCGAGGGAGAAGGGCTTGGTCACGTAGTCGTCACCGCCGGCGGTGAGCCCGGCGATCCGGTCCTCCAGGGCGTCCTTGGCGGTCAGGAAGACCACCGGCACGAGCGGCTGGTCCGCGCGCACCCGGCGCAGCACCTCGAGGCCGTCCATGTCGGGCAGCATCACGTCGAGCACGACGGCGTCCGGGCGGAACTCCCGGGCGGCCTTGACGGCCTCGGTGCCGTCGGAGGCGGTCTTGACGTCCCAGCCCTCGTAGCGCAGGGCCATGGACAGCAGCTCGCAGATGGAGCGCTCGTCGTCGACGACCAGCACCCGCAGGGCGCTGCCGTCCGGTCGGGTCAGCTGCGCCCGGGAGCCTGTCGAGGTGGGGATCGTCGCGGTCATGGCAGTCACTGTGCGAGCCCTCCCTGCGCGTTCCCTGTGAGCACCCCAGGAGGTGTCTGTCGACCTGCCGAGCGCCCGGAGTCTGCCGCACGGTCCAGGTGCAGGGCGCGTGCGGGGCAGGCCGCGACGGCACGCCGGGCCGGACGGCGCAGGTCGTCGGGCAGCGCGCCCGCGGCCAGCAGGGGGTAGCCCCACTCGTCCTGGGCGATCGCCTCGGGCAGCAGCTCGGCGCACACGCCGTGCCCCTGGCAGCCGATCGGGTCCACCCGCAGCCGGTCGCTCACCGGGTCACCGCGGGCACGGGCAGGAACGGCCGTGCCGACGACGACGCGGTGCACCAGCCCGCGGCGTGCGCGGCCAGCTCCGGGGCGAACACCCGCAGGGCGCTGGCCACGAACCGGACGCTGCCGTCGGGGTGGCTGCAGGCGCCGCGGCCGACGACCAGGCCCGACCAGCGGGCGACGTCGTCCAGCAGGCCGGCAGGGGGCGGTCCCGGGCGGGCCAACCGGTCCAGGGCGGCGGCGATGCGGGGGAGTCCGTTGAGGCAGGGCCCGCACTGGCCGGCGGACTGGGCGGCCAGGTAGCCGACCACGGTGGCGCTCTCCCGCAGCCCGCACCGGTCGGCGGGCAGCGCGGCGAGCACCCCGGCACCGAGCGCGGCGCCGTGCACGGCCAGCCCGTCGCGGTCCAGGGTCGCGCCGGCAGCGACGTGCGCGGGCAGCCAGCTGCCGTGGTACCCGCCGACCAGCACGGCCTGCACGCCGGCGTCCACGGTCAGCACGTCGCCCAGCCGGGCCCCCAGGGGCACCTCCGCGACGTCGACGGTGTGCCCGTGCCGGGTCACCAGGGTGTGCCCGGCAGCGGACTCCCCACGGGCCAGCAGCGCCAGGCGGGCCAGCGTCTCCACGTTCTGCACCAGCGTGGGCCGACCCTGCACCCCGCGCTGCCACACCGGGGGGTTCTTGCCGCGGGGCAGCGGCGGGCCGCCCTCGACCGCGGCGACCAGCGCGGTCTCCTCCCCGGCCAGGAACCGGCCGGCCAGTCCGACCAGCCGCACCCGCCCGCGGTCGCCCCGTTCGGCGAGGGCACGGTCCAGTCCGGCCAGCTGGTGATGACCGGCGGCCAGGACGACGGTGTCCGCGCCGACCGCCCGGGCGGCGAGGGCCAGGCCGTCGAGCACCAGGTGCGGGGAGCGGGCCAGCAGGGTCGCGTCCTTGGCCGCCGCGGGCTCGCCCTCCCCGCCGTTGCCGACGACGACGGCCGGGGTGCGCGCCGCACGGGCGGCGTCCCGGACCGAGGCGAGCTTCCGGGCGGTGGGGAAGCCGGCGCCGCCGCGGCCGGTCAGCCCGGCGGCGGCGAGCACCGGGTCGCCGTGCGTGGGCAGGGGGCCGTGCGCGGCGAGGTGGGCGCCCAGCGAGGGGTCACCGGTGCCGAGCAGACCGCGGGTGATCGGGGGTGCGCTCACGGGGGTCACCTGTTCCGGAAGGGGGCGGGGGAGGGGCCGGCGGACACGGCGGCCAGCGCGGCGGGGGCCCGCTCCAGCGGGGGCCGGGAACGCAGCCGTCCGGTGGCGGCGACCGTCGAGGCGACGGCCACCGCGGCGGCGCAGGCCAGCGCGCCGGCGAGCACCCAGCCCGACCCGAGGTCGGTGCCGGCGCCCAGCCCGTGCAGGAAGGCCAGCGGCCAGAGTGCGTAGGGGGTCCAGTGCACGCCGCGCCAGACGCGGGCCGGGAGCCGGCCGCGCAGCAGGCTGGTCACCACGACCAGCGCGGTGAGGTCGACCGCCAGCGTGCCCAGGCCGACCCAGAACGGCTCGTAGCCCGACACGAAGGGGACGACGGTGTCCAGCCAGCCGATGCTCACGTAGGAGTCGACGACCGCGCTGACCACGTGCACGACCAGCAGCACCGCCGACACCAGCGACACGTTGCGGTGCAGGCCGACCACGCCGAAGCGCGGCAGTCCGGGCAGCCGCACCTGCCGCTGGACGGCGACGCCGAGCACGACGGTCGCCGTCATCAGCAGCAGCGAGACCAGTCCGGTGGCCCGGTTGAGGTACCAGAGGAAGGCACCGTCGGTCAGCGCGGTCACGCCGGCCACCCCCCGGCGGTGAGCACGTCGCCGTCCTCGGTGACGAGTCGGGCCGGGACGCCGAGCTCCCGCAGCCAGGGCAGGGCCCGGTGCCCGCGGACGACGCAGGCGGTGCTGACGGTGTTGGCGTCCACGCAGCTGCCCGCGGCGACGCTGACCGTCCGCCAGGCCGACCGGGCGGGCAGCCCGGTGCGCGGGTCCAGCAGGTGGTGCACCTCGACGCCCCCGTGCAGCCAGCGCCGGGCCCGGGTGCTGGAGGTGGCGAGCCCGCCGTCGGTCAGCGTGACCACGGCCGAGCCCGCCGGCGCCGGGCCGTCGGGGTCCCCGGTGACGTCGGAGACCCGCACCCTCCAGCCGCCCTCCGGGGCGGGCCCGGCCACGGCGACGTCCCCGCCGATCGAGACGAGCACCCCGGCCCCGGTGCGCCTGGTGATCTCGGCCGCGGCCCGGTCGGCGGTCCAGGCCTTGGCGGTCGCACCCAGGTCGAGCCGGACCCCGGCCGGCACCCGGACGCGGTTGCCCGGCACGTCGAGCTCGACGGTCTGCCAGCCGGCGACGGGGTGGACGACGCCGGGCACCGCGCCCGGGTCGATCCGGTCGAGGTCCCGGTCGTAGCCGAGCTCGGCCATGGCGCCGCCCACGGTGGGGTCGACGTCCCCTGCGGTGAGCCGGGCGGCCCGCACCGCCACCTGCAGGGCCTCGGTGAGCAGCGGGCTGACCGTCACCCAGCGGCCCTGCGCGCCGTCCAGCAGGGCCAGCTCGGCGTCCGGGCGGAACCGGCTGCAGGCCAGGTCCACGGTGGCCAGGTCGTCGACGAGCAGCTCACGGGCCTCGTCCAGCGCGGCGGGGTCGGTGACGGCCAGCCGCACCCGGCAGGTCCATGCCTCCCAGTCCGCCGTCGCGACGGTGCGCGCCGGCAGGGTGCTGGTCACGAGCCACCGCTCGAGGCGTGCGAGCCGCCGCCGGCGGGGGCCTGGCCGAGTCCGGTCGAGGGCGGGCCGCCGAACGGGACGGTGGGCCGGTCGGCGTCGGCCGGCACCTGCGTGGTGGTGGACGTGGACGTGGACGCGGCAGCCGGGTGCTGGTCGGCGACCACGACGACGAGCGCCCCGGTGCCGACGACGGCCGCCCCGGCCAGCGACGCGGTCACCGCCCGCACGCGGCGGGTGCCCCGGTGGCGGGTCTCGAGCGGGTCGGTCTGCTCCACGGGTCCTCCTCAGGTCGTGGAGACGACTCTGCGGGGGCGGCCTCTGTGGACCAGGTGGAGGTGCTGTGCCGGTCCTGTGAAGCGAATCGGCGGGAGTGGGGTGGCCAGGGGCGGGGTCGAACCGCCGACCTCTCGCTTTTCAGGCGAGCGCTCGTACCGACTGAGCTACCTGGCCCCGGTGCCGGCATCCTCGGGCTGGTGCTTCCGTGGACATCGGTCGGCGACCCTGACGGGACTCGAACCCGCGACCTCCGCCGTGACAGGGCGGCGCGCTAACCAACTGCGCTACAGGGCCTTGCTGTTGTGCTGTGGTGCGTGCCCCCAACGGGGTTCGAACCCGTGCTACCGCCTTGAAAGGGCGGCGTCCTGGACCACTAGACGATGAGGGCTCGTGCTCGCTGGAGGCAGGACGAACCATACACGGCTCGCCCGACCCCCCGGACAGGGGGTCGGGCGAGCCAGGAGCTGCTCAGCCGTGGGTGACCGAGGTCGCCGCGACGGGGTGCTCGACCGGGTCGGCGACCGGGTGCGACCGGTACTGCTCGATGTAGGCCTCGGGCTCCTTGTCGTAGGTGATGCCCTCGCCGGAGTCGTGCGCGTACCGCCAGTCCAGCCAGCGCAGCGCCAGCTCGGCCCTCAGCTCGACCGAGGCGTTGCGACGGAAGTCCGGCAGCGCGTCGTGCTCCTCCTCGGCCAGGTGGTCGTCGTTCTCCTCGCGGGCCTTGCGCACCGCCGCCCACCAGGCCTCGGTGCCCGGCTCCTCCTTGCCGGCGGCGGCCACGGCGTCCCGGATCTCGTCGTGGTCGCCGATCGCGTCGTCGGTCTCGTCGACGACGTCGCCCTCGGTCGCGTCGTCGTCGCCGGAGTCGCCGTACTTGAGCAGGTAGGGGTAGAACACCTCCTCCTCGCACGCGGCGTGCACGTCCAGCAGTCGGGCGAGGCCCTTCCAGACCATGCCGAGGGCGCGCGGGTCGTCCCAGACGTCGTCGAGCAGGGCGAACTGGCGGCGCATCGTGTGGTGGTCCTCGAGGACCAGGTCGGTGACGTCGAGCACGGGGGACCTTCCGGGGGTGGGGTGTGGGGCCGGTGCGTCCTCCCCGGTGCCCGCCGAGGTGAAACGGCAGGGCAGCCTCACCTGCCCGGGGGAGGCCCGCGCGCCGGTCGGCCGCCATCGGGATCGGGGCTGCCAGGGTGGGGACATGCCACGCACCGCCCTGACCCGAGGACTGGCCGCCGTCCCGCTGTCCGCGCTGGTGCTGCTCGCCGGCTGCGGCGGCGGGGACACCGAGGAGACCTCGAGCAGCTCCTCACCGGCCGCCGCCAGCAGTTCCACGACCCCGACGACGACCACCGGGAACGCCGGGACGCCCGCCGACGACACCGAGGACGACGCGGCGACCGACGCACCGCCCTTCCCGGCGGACACCGAGCCGGACACCGGCGAGGCGCAGGCCGGGGAGGGCCCGACGGTGGTCACCGACCTGCGGATCGGGGCCCACGACGGCTTCGACCGCGTGGTCTTCGAGGTCTCGGGCAGCGCCGTGCCGGGCTGGGACGTCGCCTACACCGACAGCGCGACGGCCGAGGGCACCGGCGACCCGGTGGACGTGCCGGGGACGACGTTCCTGCGGGTCACCCTGACCGGCGTCACGAACCCCTACGAGGCGCCCGACGTGCCCGAGATCGCCCGCGGGGGCACGGCCTCGGACACGGGGACCGTGCAGGGCGTCTTCTACGACTCGGTGTTCGAGGGCCAGGCGCTGGCCTACGTGGGTCTCGGCGCGGAGACCCCGTTCCGGGTCTACGCCCTCACCGGACCCTCGCGGGTCGTGGTGGAGGTCCAGACCCCCTGACCTACCCCAGCGAGGCCGACAGCTCCACGGAGTCGTCGCTGACGCTGGTGCAGGTCAGCTCCAGGGGTCCGGCGCTGACGCTCTCCCCGGCGGCGCAGGAGACCTCGGCGTCCCCGACCGACAGCGTGGCCCGGCCGTCCTGGGTGCCGGCGAACACCAGCGAGTTGCCGAGGATCGAGGCCTCCGAGCCCTCCCCGGTCAGGGTCGCCGTGCACTCCGAGCCCGAGCACGACACGTTGTTCGAGGTGAACGAGCAGCCGGCCAGCGGCACGAGGGCGAGGCCGCCGACCAGCAGCGGGACGGCGAGGCGGGCGGGGCGGGTCGTCAGGCGCATGGTGCCGCAGCGTAGGGCTCAGCCGGTCGGGCCCGCTGGAGCCTCGGTGGGTGTCCCGTCGGTGGGTGTCTCGTCGGTGGGTGTCTCGTCGGTGGGTGTCTCGTCGTCCCCGGTGGGCAGCGGTTCGACGTACTGCCGCTGGATGGTCACCTCGGACTGGCCGAGGCCGCCCAGGGTGATCTCGTCCCAGGCGGTGAGCGCGCCGGTGGTGGGGTCCAGGTAGAGCACGGTGGCGCTGAGCGGGGTGGGGTCCTCGCCCTGCAGCCCGCGCAGCCCGGCGCCGCCGGTGGAGCCCTCGACCATCAGCCGGGTGCCGTCCTCGAGCACCGACACCTCACGGGTGTGGGTGTGCCCGGCCAGCACGACGTCGACCACGCCGTCCAGCGGCGGGGCCTGCTTGGGGTCGTGCACCATCGCGATGGCCGGCGGGTCGTCGAGGGTCTCTGCGAAGTCACGCAGCTCCTCGCCGGTCTCCTCCAGCGTCTGGGTCTCGGGCATGGCGTCCTTGTCCGGGGTGAACCGGGGGTCGGGTGCGCCGACGACCTCGATCCCGGCCACCGTCGTCGCGGAGTCGTCGAGCACGACGGCGTTGGGCTGGGCGGCGACGGCCAGGGCGGTGTTCAGCGAGTCGTGGTTGCCCCGGATGTAGACGTAGGGGACGCCGAGGTCGCCGATCCAGTCGAAGGTCTGGTTCTCCGCGGCGCTGCCCCAGTCGACGATGTCGCCGGTGTCCAGCACGCCGTCGATGTCGAACTGGCTCACGATCTGCTCCACCAGGTCCGCCCCGGCGGGGTTCAGGTGGATGTCGGCGACGTGCAGCAGCGCCACGCTGTCGCCGGTGCCCGAGGGGTCGGGCAGCGTGGACACCGCGGAGTAGAGCGTGCTGACGTTGGTGACCAGGTCCTCCAGGGAGGCCCGGTAGGCGTCGTAGCGGGCCACGATGTCCTGCGCGCTGCCGATGAGGCTGTTGGCGTTGACCAGGAGCCCGGTGTACGTCGGCTGGGACAGCGCCTCCGGCCGCCAGGTCGCAGCCCCCAGGCCGGCGGTGCCGACCAGCAGCACGGTGGACAGCCCGACGGCGATCAGCGGCTCCCGCTTCCGGCGCAGCGCGACGAGGGAGAACAGCGCCGCACCGCCGATGCCGGCGGCGGCGGTGGTCCAGGCCAGCTGGACGACCGCGGCCTGCAGGTCGGCGCTGACCCGGTCGACGACCCCGTCGAGCTGACCGGGGTCGGTGGCCAGCTCCTGGGCCCGCAGCTGGTCGACCCGGCGCAGCTGGACGTCCAGCCGGAGCGGACCGTCGTAGGCGTCGACGGCGAGCGCGCCCAGCGGCGGGATCTCGAGCTCGGCCCCACCGTCGGTGGCCGGGGTGAAGGCGACGGTGGCGTCGAAGGGGCCGATCGGTGCCTCGACCCGGGCGAACAACAGCACGCCCAGGGTGGCCCCGACCAGGGCGACGACGATGCGCTGCAACCAGCGGACCGGGCCCCGCAGCCGGCTGCGGCGAGCCGGGGTGGGGGTCGGGTCGCCCTCGACGTCGTCGCTGGTCACGGGCGGTGTCGTCACCGGGTCAGGGTAGTGAGCCCCTGGTGGGGCCGCGCCCGGACGCGAGCAGGCTCACGTCCGGGCGCGGGTGGTTCAGGAGGTGATCTTGGCGCTGATCTCGGCGAGCCGGCGGCCCTGGAAACGGGCTGCGGCCAGCACCTCGTCGGCGACGGCGTCGGGGTTGCCGCCCGAGGGGGCCGAGGTGCCGTAGGGGTTGCCGCCCGCGGCGAAGAGCAGCGGGTCGGTGTAGCCCGGCGGGACGATGACGGCGCCGAAGTGGGAGAAGACGTTGAACAGCGTCAGGATGGTCGACTCGTTGCCGCCGTGGGTGTTCTGCGCGCTGGTGAACGCCGTGGCGCCCTTGTTCGCGAGCTTCCCGGTGCCCCACAGGCCGCCGAGGGTGTCGATGTAGCCCTTGAGCTGGGCGGACGGCGTCCCGAAGCGGGTGGGGGTGCCGAGGGCGTAGCCGTCGGCCCACTCCATGTCGTCCGGGGTGGCCAGCGGGACGTCGGCGACGGAGTCGGCGTGCGCGCGCCAGGCCGGGTTGGCGTCCAGTGCGGCGTCCGGCGCGGTCTCGGCGACGCGGCGCAGGCGCACCTCGGCGCCGGCGTCCTGCGCGCCCTGGGCCACGGCCTGGGCGAGCTGGTGGGTGTTGCCGGTGGAGGAGTAGTAGACGACAGCGATCTTGGTCATGCGGGGAGGCCTCCGGGGTCTCGAGGACGGTTGCGTCCTCAACCACCTACCCGGTGAGCCCGGGACTACCCGCGCTGGAGCGAACGGGTGGTGAACACCCAGGCGCGCAGGGCCACGAAGCGGACCAGCCCGATGGCCCCGGTGACGGCGCCGATCAGCAGCACGTTCACCTGCCAGGTGGTGTCGCCCAGGAGCTGGTGGGCGAAGGCCAGCGCCAGCGAGGTGGCGACGAGACCGACGACGGCGAGGCCGCCGCCCTCCCACTGCGCGGTGAACCAGGAGACCCGGCCGTCGGCGTGGAAGGTGAGCCGGCGGTGCAGCTCGTTGGCCAGCAGCGTCGAGGCGATCGCGCCGGCGAGGTTGGCGGCCTGGTCGCCGAAGCCGTCGAGAGCGACGAAGAGGACCGCGTACAGGGCGCTGGACAGGCCCCCGACGAAGACGAAGCGGGCGAACTGGGCGCTGCCGGCGTCGCCGTCGCGCAGGCCCTGCAGGAAGGAACGCACCCGGTGGGCCGACTCGTCCGCCGCGTCGGAGACGGCGTCCACCGCGGGGTGGCGGCGGAGCAGGGTCGGGCAGGTCACGGGGTTCTCCGATGGTGCGGCGGTGCTCGGCGGTGCGGGGTCTCGCAACAGCTCTCGGTACTGCTTACGTGGCCAACCCCTGCAGCGGATGTGCATTCCCGGTGGGCGCGCCAGGAACCGTGACGGTTGTCACCTGCAACCGACCTCGGGGTCGCCCAGGGGACCCACAGCTCCCTCCCGGGGCGGTCACGGGGCGCCGGGTGACCGTGGGGGAGTGACCGCACCGAGCCTCGTCCGGCCCGCCCCCCGGACCGCCGATCCGGGTCGTCTCGTGCCAGCGGTCGCGCTCGTGGGGGCCGCCCTCCTGGTCGTGCTGGCCACGTTGACTCCCGCGGGCCCCGGTGGCGGGTGGTCTTGGGGCGCCCCGGCCGTGGAGCTGCGCTGGTACCTGGACGGCCTGGACGACGCCGGCACGCTCACCCAGCTGCTGGGCAACCTGGCGCTGCTGGTCCCGCCAGCCGTGCTCGCCGTCCTCCGCTGGCCGTCGCTGCGTCGGCCGGGCCGGCTGCTCGCTGCCGCCCTCACCGTGGCCTGCTCGATCGAGGCGCTGCAGTGGTGGCTGCCGCTGGACCGGGTGGTGTCCCCGCTGGACGCCCTGCTCAACACCACCGGCGCGGTGCTGGCCGGGCTGGTGACCGCGGCCTGGGCCCGGCGGAGGGTGGTCCGGGCGCACGCTGCCTCCTAGTGTCGGCCGGCATGCGGGCGGCGGCGGTCCTGGGGACCCTCGTCGTCCTGCTCGCGGCCGGGTGCAGCGCCGGGGAACCGGCCGTCGCTCCGTCGCTGCCGGCGGTCGACGAGCTCTCCGGCGAGGTTGTCCGGCTGCGCACCGACGAGGCGGTCGGTGGGCAGGTGCAGGTGCGGCTGACCGCCGCCGAGCCGCTCACGGTCACCGCGGTCACGCTGCAGAGCCCCGCCTTCGCGGCCCGGCCGCCCACGGTCGAGGACACGCAGTACCGGGCCGGCCAGACCATCGACCTGCCGGTGCCGTTCGGGGCGGTGGACTGCGGGCAGCCGGTGGAGCCGGTCGCCGCCCGGGTCACGGTGACCCACGGCGGGCAGAGCGAGGACCTCGTCGTCCCCCTGGCCGGGGACGCGCTGGCGATAGTGGCCGGCGAGGAGTGCGCCGTCGCCGAGTTCACCGCCGCCGTCACCCTCGAGGTGCGCGGCCTCACCGACGGGCCGGACGACGTGACCGGCGACGTCGTCCTCACCCGGGTGGCCGGGCACGACGAGGACGTCGAGGTCACCGCCCTGGGGCGCAGCGTGCTGCTGGAGCCGGCCACCTCGACCGACCTGCCGGTCACGCTGGGGGACCGCGAGCTGGTGCTGCCGCTGCGGATCACCCTGGCGACCTGCGAGCCGCACGTGCTGGCCGAGGCCAAGAAGCCCTTCGTGTTCCCGCTGCGGGTGCGGGTGGGAGAGACCGAGGCGGTGCCCGAGCTGCCGCTCACCGACGCCCAGCGGGCCCGGCTGCAGGCGCTGGTGGACCGCGTCTGCGGCTGAACGAGCCCGACCCCGGACGCGGTCCCGGGGGAGGGGACCGGCCGGGGCCGGGGTCATCACCGCCTGCGTCGCTGGGGGGAGGACGCGGGCGGGGTCAGGGGGGTCAGGGCTGGAGGCCCCGACTCGGTCGCAGGATCCGGACGACCATGAAGAGCGTCTGGACGACGGTGGTGATGGCCAGGACGCCCCAGCCGACGGTCAGCACGCGCTCCTGGAAGACCGGGCCGGCGTTGAGCCAGCCGAAGACCACCAGGGCGACGACGACGGAGATGCCGGTCATCCAGGCGATGACCTTGCCGGGGCCGTTGGAGACGCCCCGCTCGGCGCGGGCCTGGTTCTCCCAGCCGTCCTTCTTGATGCCGGCCAGCACGTTGGCCCAGCTCGCCGTGGTGCAGGCCAGCCGCATCCACAGGTAGAGCTCGACCGGGATCAGGAGCGCCCCGGCCAGGACGTCGCCCATGGTCCGGTTCGGCACCCGCCAGGCGAGCTTGGCGTTCAGGATCGAGGCCACGACCGGCGGGGTGAGCCAGATCCAGGACCAGACGAACTGGCTGACCATCAGCGAGGCGGTGAGCAGGAAGAGGAACAGCAGCCGGCTGACGCCGTTGGCCAGCAGCGAGAGCTGCTGCTTCCAGAGCGTCATCGTCCACTTGTTCAGCGAGGGCCGGACCAGCAGCCGGGCCATGCCCTCGTCCCACTTGCGCCGCTGGGCCCAGAGGGAGCGCATGGTCAGCATCGGGCCGGCGTGGGCGCGGGCCGTCGTGGAGACCAGGGTCTGGTAGTTCATCCCGCGCAGGTCGCCGGTGAGCTGCATGTCCTCGACCTGGGCGGTGGTGTCCCACGGGCCCTGGGTCTGGTTCATCTCGGTGACCTTGCGCAGTGCCTCGCCGCTGAACAGGGAGGCCTGACCGCCGAGGACGTAGGTCTTCCGGTTCTTCTGCAGCGCGTCCATGGTCCAGGAGGCGAACTCCAGGCGCTGCATCCGGATGAGCATCCGGGCCATCGCGGTGGAGCCCAGGCTCTGGTCGAAGGTGTAGCGGGCCATCACGCCGCCGGGGCGGGCGGTCTGGGCCAGCTCCTCCTCCAGCTGCTGCAGGCAGTCGGGGGCGAGGATGGTGTCGGCGTCGATGCCGGCGACGTAGTCGTAGCCGGCCTGCCAGCGGCGCCACCCCTGGTTGAGGGCGCCGACCTTGCGCTCGGTGTTGTCGACGGTCCGCATGACGGTGACCCCGCGGAAGCGGCGGGCGATCTCCTCGGTGCGGTCGGTGCAGTTGTCGGCCAGCAGGACGATGCGGTCGGGCACCCGGCTCTGGGTCAGCAGCGCCTCGAGGGTGCGGCCGATGGTGGCCTCCTCGTTGTGCGCCGGGATGAGCACGAGCATCCGGGCGGTCTTGCGCTTCGGCGGGCGGTAGCGCATCTCGTGCAGGAAGCGGGAGACGCTGCGCTTGGCCTCGCCGAGGCTGGCGGCGACCTTGAGCACGGGTGCGTCGCCGGCCGAGAAGGCGGGCAGGACGGAGCCCTGGGTGAGGTGCCGGGTCGGGACGACCAGGTCCTTGCTGGACATGCGTGACTCGTTTCGATGGTGCCGGAGAGTGACCGGCGGCTGATGACCGAGAGTCAGGAACGGTGTCTGTCAGCCGTGCTGCACCCGCTACGCCGCGGACTCGGCTCCCCCAGTGGACGGCGCCTCCCCGGCGTCGTCCGTCACCGTCAGTGACAAGCAGAACCGTAGGTAGCGCTCTGTAGTCGCACCATCCCCCGAGCGGGCGTACAACGGTGCCGAGCGGGTGACACAAAGGTGTCGTGTTCACGCGAGGTGACGACTGCGGAGGGTGACGGCGCGCATGCTGGCGGCCGGCGGTGTGACGTGGCGCTCCGTGACCGGACGCCGGCTCACCCGGTTGAGGCGTCAACCAGTCCCAGTGCGTGGGACGCCGGCATCAGGGCGTGCCGACTGCGCACTCCACGCCCGGACTGCGCAGTGACCACGCCCTGATCGGGGGTCTGGGAGACTCGCAGCGGCCAGGGGCTCGGGAGATCAGGGTTTCTATCCAGGCCTGCGACTTTGCTCCTTCACGTGGGACGGCTTCCTGACCTGCTGAGACGCGCGGAGCGCGATCTTGGAATGCCAGGTGCGCTGTACTGGAATGCGCGATTCCGAGCCCGCCACGTCGGGTGCCTCGGTGGGACTTTCAACTGGGGCCGCCGTGGGCCAGATGGACGTTGACTGCTCGACGGGTGTCCAGGCCTCGAGTGCGGCCCAGTACGGTGCGGGGGTCTCATCAGCCGGAAGGGGAGAGGCGTGCCGGAGCCGGACGCAACGCTGGGCCTGTCGGATGCGCTCGAGGGCCTGCGCGAGGAGCTGGAGCAGGCATGGGTCAACAGTCGTGGCGCGCGGGTGCGATTTCGTGCCGAGAAGGTGACCGTGAAGGTCGAGGCGCTGGCGCGTACGGACACGAAGGCCGGGGGCAAGGTGCGCTGGTGGCTGATCGAGGCCGGTGCCGACCGCAGCAGCGCAGGTCAGGCGACGCAGACGCTTGAGCTGACGTTGACCCCACAGCTGTACGACGACAGCGATGAGCCGGGTCCGTTGGATGTCAGCGGCGAGCAGGACCAGCCGGGCCGCTGAACCGGGGGCCGGCCGCGGTGGGCGTGTTGTGGGATGACCGACTGGTGGAGGTGTGGGCCTCGCCGCGGTCGGCGGGGTCTGGTGTACTGGTCGGCTCGGATGGGGTGCTGACCGCTCGGCATGTGATCGCCGGTGCGTTGACCGATGGGCGGGTGCTTGCCCGGGTCGTGCGCCCGCACGAGCTGGTCGGGGCGTGGGTGCCGATGGTCGTGGCCTGGGAGAGCGCGGAGTGGGATCTGGCCGTCCTGGCGGTCGACCGATCGGACGCAGAGGCCTCGGGCTGGCTGCAGCCGGACTCGCCGGCGGTGGTCGCTGTGCGGCTGGGCGCGGGAGCGGAGTCGGAGTGTGAGGCCGTCGGGTTCCCGGACGAGGTAGTGCAGCCGGCGGCGGAGGGGGCGCCGTCGTCGGAGCGGGTGCGGCAGAGCGAGCAGCTGGTGGGGCGAGTGTTGCCGGCCGGGCAGGGCAAGCCGCCGCAGGCCCCGGACCGGCCGCTGCCGCCGGTGTGGGTGCCGCTGGACGCCGAGACCGTCAGCCCGGGGGAGGCGGCGGGCTGGAAGGGCATGTCCGGGGCCGCGGTGGCCCTGCCCGACGGGCGGCTGATCGGGCTGGTGGTCACCGCCGAGGCTGGTCAGCAGCGGCGGCTCTACCTCGTGCCCCTCGCCGCAGCGCTGGCCGGGGCGGAAGGTCTCGCCGACGCGCTGGGTGAGGTGGCGGGGGCCCCGATCGCTGTAGAGGCGCCCCCCACACCATCCGCGGCGGCGTGGAGACGTCTGCATCAACTGCAGCAGGACTGGGTGGCCGGGATCCGTGGCGTGGTCGGCGGCATTGGGCAGGACGCCCTGCACGTGCATCTGAGCCGCACCGACGTCGAGGCCGACCTCCGGCAGACCCTCCTGGACCCTGCGCAGCGCCCGGTGTTGGTATGTGGACAGTCCGGGTCCGGGAAGAGCGCGCTGCTCGCTGAGCTGGTGAGTTCCTTCGCCGGTGGGGACGACGTTGACTGCGTCGCGGTCAATCTCCGAGATCTGCCCCGCACCCCGCTGGAGCTGACCGCCGGGCTCGGCGTCCCAGTCAGCGACGCGCTCGGCGAGATGAGCGCCGCTCGCCGCCTTTTCGTGATCGACGCTGCTGATGCCGCCACGGAACAGCACGGCGAGATGTTCGGCCACCTCGTGTCGGCAGCGATCAACGCCGGAGTCGTACCCGTCGCGGTGGCGGCATCGGAGGTCAGTGGGCCCGTGGGCGACATCCTCGGGCAGCGTGCCGGACAGGCACCCGTTCCTTTCGAGGTCCCCGGACTCACCGACGGCGACCTCGAGGAGCTCCAGTCCTCATTCCCACACCTGCAGCAGCTCGCGGCCAACCCGCAGGCTCGCGACCTGATTCAGCGGCCGGTCGTTGCAGACCTGCTCGTTCGCGCCGGCGGCGCCGGGGTGCCGATCACGGACGCCGACGCGATGCTCGAGATTTGGGAACAGCTCGTTCGGCGCGGGGGCCGGAGCGACCGCGGCCGTCCCGAGGCTCGCGACGCCGTCATGCGAGCGCTGGCGATGCAGTCGCTCGACGGGCAGCCGGTCGAACAGGTGATGAACACCCTGGACCACGAGGCGGTTGCCGGGCTTCGGCGGGACGGGCTCCTCCGGGCCGATCCGGATCGCCCGTGGACCCCGCTCCCCGTCTTCGCCCACGACGTCCTTCGTACCTACGCGGTCGCGCAGTTGCTGCTGCTCGACGAGCGTCCAGGGGACAGGATGGCCCGTGCCGGCGCTCCCCGTTGGGCCCGACCGGCGGCTCGGTTGGCCTGCCAGACACTGCTCGGCAGCCGACGTGACGGAGAACCTGCCGTGGCCGCCGACGCGGTCGTCGAACTGCAGCATCAGTTTGACGGCCTGACGTCCGTGGGGCACGGGCCGCGGTGGGCGGACGTCCCCGCCGAGGCACTGTTGATCTCCGCGTGGCCGTCGCAACTCGTGAGTGCCACCTGGCCCACCATTCTGGCGGCCGTCCCGTCGCACGCCGCCCGGATCCTCCGGCTGATCGCGGTCCTGCATCGCCGCGACGGTGCGTGGATCGACAGCCGTGTGGCCGAACCGGTGGTACAGGCGGTCCTGGACCACCCGCTTCCGCCGGCGCTTGCTCGGGAGCAGCGCGAGCTGCTCACGGACTGGCTGCGGTCTCTCGTCGCTTCGGGAGCGCCCGCCGGTCACCCGGTCAGGATGGCTCTCCGGGACCGCCTCGTCGGCATGTGCGATGCGGCATTGGCGGAGCTCGAGGAAGCGGAGCGTCGACGAGCCGCGGACCTGGCAAACAGGACTCCGGAGGAGATCGCCGCCGACGAGCAACGGCGGAAGTCGTGGCCGGCGATGCCCGTGCGAAGGCGGCGAACTGTGGGCCCGCGGCGACAACTACCGCAGGTGCTCCGGTCGGAGGAGGTCGTCGAGCAGCTGGCCCTGCTTGGGGCCGACCTGGGTGCCGACGGCGAACGACTGCTGCGGATGGTGGCCGAGCATGCGCCGTACTACCTCGGACCTGCGGTGGAGAAGCCCCAGGCCCCTGCTGGGCTCGCCTCGTGGAACGCTGGGCTGCTACGGGATCTCACCGAGGCGTACTACATCGAGCAGCCGGACGACGAGGACGACGACGACGGGTGGGGATCCGGCGGCTTCGATGAGGACGGCATCCGCGACCACCTGCCGCTCGGCCTCTGGGCCCCCATGTTTGCCCACTACCGGGGCCCGTTCCGCATCTTGCTGCTGGTCGACCCGGTCGGCGGCATCGCCTTGATCAACAAGATGCTCAACGTCGCGGCACGAAGCCGGGCGCAAATCCTGGCCAACCTGGACTACCAGGCGCCCGGGGATCCGGGGGACTACAAGAGCACGCTCAACCTCGACGGCACGGCCCGCGACTACGTCGGCGACGACCACGTGTGGCTCTGGTACCGAGGGACCGGGGTCGGCCCGTACCCCTGCATGAGCGCGATGCAGGCGCTCGAGCGCGAGCTCGACGAGCACGTGAAGGCCGGTGTCCCGCTCACGCGGCTGGTCGCGCTGCTCCTGGATGGGTGCGAGTCGCTGGCCATGCCCGCGTTGATCGTCGGTACGCTGATCCGCCACCTTGAGCACGCCGGCGAGGCGCTCGACCCGTTCCTCGCCGAACCCGACGTCTGGCAGCTGGAGTTCCGGCGCGCCGCGGGCGAGCACTCGGGTCTCGCCGCAGCGTCCGACGATCTGGCGCACCCGGAGCGACGCAGCTGGACTCTCCGCGAAGCGGCCATCATGCTCGTTGCCCACGGCGACGAGGGCCGGCGGCGTCGCCTGCGGGAACTCGGCGACCAGCTGCAGGCCCGGGCTGTCACGGAGCTGGACCAGGTCGAGCCCCCGTCCACCGACCCCGTGGTTCTCGCGGGCTACGAGTTGAAGAAGGCAGAGCAGCTGGCCACGATCCGGGGCTGGGCCACGGCACTGGACATCGACCGGTACGCGGCGCAGGTCGAACCGGACGGATCGGTCTTCATCTCCGTCACCCCGCCCGAAGAGATCACCGAGACACTCGCCCCGAGCAACGCGGACCTCGCCCGAGGCCAGACGGCGCACGGACTGATGTTCAAGTACCGCGAGCGGTCCCGGCCCCTCACGACGACCGACCTCGTTGCCGACCTCGCCGTTGACCTCAGCACTGCGCAGGAACTCCTCGACCGTCCACCCGCGCTCGGCCCCACCAGCGCCCTCGACGCGCCGGCCGCGGTGGCCGCCTACGCCCTGGAGGCTGCGCTGTTTCGGGATGTTCCGGTCGACGCAGCCCACCTGCAGTGGGCGGCCCAGACGCTCCTGACCGTCGCCGAACGCCTACCCCCTGACAACGACGTGTCGTTCTTCGCGCTTGGCGCTGACCGCAGCGCCGCACGCGGTCTGCCACTGCTGCTGCTCCCGTCGGCTGCCCCGATCGTCGCGACGCTCCGGCTCGATGACTCCGCTGCCGAGGACCGGCTCACAGCGGCCCTCGGCCGTCTCGCCTCCGCAGCGGCGCGCGAGGTTCGGCTGTTCTTCGCCGCCGCACTCGATCCCCTATGGGCCGCTCCCTGCGGCGAGGAACCGTGTGTTCACCGCCGGGCTTTGGCCCTGGTCGAGGACTCCGCCCGCGACAGCGCTATCGGCGACTGGGATCAACAGCTGCAGCGATCACGGCGTGTCCACCTCGAGGGCGACCTCGCCGACCGGCTCGGCCACCTGGAGGGCGAACGCATTCTCGTGCCGGACCTCTCGCCGGCGATCCGCGCGGTTGCACCGGCGTCCGCAGTGACATGCGTCCACGAAGCGGCTACGCGACTGCTCGCCGCGCTGTTGAGCGCGCACCGTCGCGGTGTCCTCGCGCGGGGCCACGCCCACCAGCACAGCGCCAGCGATGCCCTCGTCGCAGCCCGGTCACTCCTCGCTGTGGCGAGCGCGGATCCGTCGCTGCTGTTCGCGCACATCGCGTGGCACGCCGAGGCGGCGTGGCCGCTCGCCGAGTTCCTGCGCGCGCTGGGCGCAGCCGCCGAGGAGTCGGACCAGCTGGCCGCCTCCGCCCGGCAACTCTGGCCGCAGGTGATGTCCGCCGTCCTCGCCTTCGTCGAGAGTCAGCCCAGACTCCGCGACAACCGGCGCATTGGCGACGATGTGCTCGCGGCGCTCATCCCGCGGCTGGCGTACGACGCCGGCTACCTGACCCGAGAACTGGCCGGTGAGCCGGTTCGGTGGGCCGATCTTGCCTCGCTGCGCGAACAGATCGAACGGTGGCTGCCCTACGCGGCAGGCCGCCCCTCCTGCGTCGACGCCCTCATCGCCTCTCTCGGTGAGGCGCCGGTCCAAACCCAGGCCACCGTTGGGCTGCCCTGGGTAGAAACGCTGGTCTCGGCGGATGCGACGAGTGTTGCGCAGGGATCCTGGTCGCTTCCCCGATGGCTGCGGGAGATCCGTGCGCACGCCCACGGGTCGGCTGCCGAGGTATGGCAGCGCATCGTCGATGCCCTGGCAGTTGGCGGTGATCAGCGCGTGGCCGACCTCGCTGACTAGGCCGCTCCAGCTACCCGTCGCGCCTCCCCGGAGCGGCAGCCCGCTGGCCGGCTGCATGCGCTACCGCCGCCGCATCCGGGTGAGCTGGTCGCGGGCCTGCCCGAGCTTCGCCGGGCGCCCGCCACGGCGCCCCGGCCGCCGCGCTGGCGATGGCCGGCGTTGGCCGCACAGCCGTTGTTGAGCTGACCGTCGACTGGGAATCCCCTGGCGTCTACGTGCTGCTGGATCGGCACGAGCCCGATGGAACGTGGGGCTGCTACGTCGGCAAGGCCCCAGGCGGCGTCCGCACCCGCCTCGGCCAGCACCTCAAGGGCAAGGACCACTGGACCCGCGCCCTGCTCATCCGCCGTGACACCACCTTTGGGTTCAACAGCGCCCACGTGGGCTGGCTGGAGGGGCGGCTCTACGACCTGCTGGAAGCCGCCGCCTACACCCGACTGCACAACGGCAACCGGCCCCGCGACGAGACCCTCCCCCCGTACGAGCGTGCGGCCCTGGAGAGCACCGTCCCACCCATCCGACGGGTGCTGAGCCTGCTTGGCTACGACACCGAGACCCCCGACGACCAGGCCACGGTCCGGCCGGCGACGAGAACCCGGAGCAACCGCTTCTACGGCATCACGGCCAAGCAACTGCTCGATGCCGACCTGCTGACCGCCGGGGAGACCCTCACCTCGACCAACGGCGTATGGCCCGGCACTGCCGTCCTGCTGGCCGACGGGGGCGTCGAGTGGAACGGCGCAAAGTACCCGACGCTGAGCAGCGCCGCGGTCGCGGTCAAAGGAAGCGCCACCAACGGTTGGGACTTCTGGGCCGTCGACCGTCCCAGCGGGCGGGTGCCGCTGGCGACCCTGCGCGCCCGGTGGCTGAAGCAGACCGAGGAGGCGAGCACCGGTGACCGGTGACCTACCGGCCCAGGACCACACCACCGGCGACATACCTCCATCGACACCGACCTGGGCGGTCCCATCGACCTGAGCACCGGCCCGACCACCGCGCTTCACGACACCGCGAAGCTCCGCCTGGCCTGCCTGGAGGACGGATACCGGCTGATCCGGTGGGGGGAGCGACCAGGGCGGGGCTGCACCGTCGCGGTGCGCTCGCGGCGGATCGGCCTGCCGTAGGCTCCGCGGCGGCGGGATCCGAGGGCCGAGTCGGGCTTGGTGGATAACACCGAGGGAAGCCCCGAGGACAACACCGATAGAATTACGGATCCCCCCAGGGCCTCTAGCTCAACTGGCAGAGCAGCGGACTTTTAATCCGCGGGTTGTGGGTTCGATCCCCACGGGGCCCACGTGGAGGACGAGTGGCAGCGGTTCGAGCGGTGGTTGGCCGACCGGCTGCGGGCGCTGCCCGAGGACGAGCCGCTGGTGCTGGACGCCGGGCCCGCGGGTCTCGTCCAGTTCGCCGGCGGGGGCGCGGCGGTGCACCAGGAGACCTCGGCGCCGCCGGACGCCGACCGGGCGGCGCTGCTGGCCGCGCTCGGGTGGAGCGCGCCGGACGTCGCCGGACACCTGCCCCTGCCGCACGCGGTCTGGGGTGCACCCCCGCCCCGGCGTTCCTGGTGGAGGGGTGGCGGTGCCGAGCCGACGTCCCTCGCCCCGGACGAGGCCCGGGCCGCGGCGGCCCTGTCGGTCCGCACGCTGCGCGAGGCGCTCGGCGTGCAGCGCCCGCACCACCTGACGATCGGTCCCTGACCGGGGAACACGTGCCCGTCCCCCGGCGCTGACCACCTCCGACGGGCACTGCACCCCACCGGAGGTACCGATGACCACCACCGCACCCGAGACCGACGTCTTCACCGCCGAGTGGGAGGCGTGGCACGCGCAGAAGGAGGCCACGCTCACCGACCCGCACGGCTTCCTCGCCGTCACCGCCCTGGGCTGGCTGACCGAGGAGCCGGCCGAGGTGCCGGGTGTGCCCGGTCGGTGGTCCGCCGGTGCGCGCGGGGTCGTCGTCGCGCTGGCCGAGGGCGAGGAGCTGAGCGTCGACGGCGCCCCGGTCGTGGGCGAGCACGCGTTCGGCGAGCTGGGCCTGCGGGAGAGCGTCCTGGCGCACGCAGGCGACGCCGCTGTCGAGGTGGCCGAGCGCGGCGGCCGGTACGTCGTCCGGCTGCGCGACCCGCAGTCACCGCTGCTGCGCGGGCACGAGGGCACCCCGGCCTTCCCGGCCGACCCCCGCTGGCGCTCCGTCGGCCGCTACGTCCCCTTCGACGCGGTGCGGCCCACCACGGTCGGCGGCGCGTTCGAGGGCGTGGAGCACGTCTACGACGCCCCCGGCCGGGTCGAGTTCACCCTCGACGGCCAGGACCTCGCGCTCACCGCCTTCCCCGGCCACGGCGAGGGTCGGCTGATGCTGTTGTTCTCCGACGCCACGTCCGGGCAGAGCACCTACGCGTTCCGCTCCCTGCAGGTCCAGCCCGACGCCGACGGTTCGGTGGTCGTGGACCTCAACCGGGCGGTCAACCTGCCCTGCGCCTACACCGACCTCGCCACCTGCCCGCTGCCGCCGGCGGAGAACCGGCTGTCGGTCGCGGTCGAGGCCGGGGAGCAGACCCCGACCCGTCGGGGCGCCGGAGTGCCCACCGAGAACGGCGCCGTCCTCGCGGTCTAGTCATCGACACGCGATGAGCATCGATTGACATTCGATCGGTAGTGCTCGACAGTCGGCGCATGACGCTGTCGAGTGCCACCGTCGACGTCCTCGTGGTGGGGGCCGGTCTCGCCGGCCTCCGCGCCGCCACCGGTCTGGCCCGGCGCGGGCACGACGTGCTGCTGGTCGACCGGCGGCGGGCCCTGGACGTCGCCGTCCGCACCACCGGGATCTTCGTCCGGAAGACCCTCGACGACTTCCCGCTGCCCGCCGATTGCCTCGGTCCTCCCATCCGCCGGGTGGCGCTGTACCCGCCGGGACTGCGCCGCCCGGTGGTGCTCGACAGCCCGCGGGACGAGTTCCGGGTCGGGGACATGGGCCCGCTCTACCTGGCCGCCGCCCGGGACGCCGAGGGTGCCGGGGTGCTGCTCGCGCTCGGCACCCGGTTCGAGGGGCGGGACGCCGGCGGGCACCTGCTCACCGGCCCGGCCGGCCCGCTGAGGGTGCGCGCCCGCTTCCTGGTCGGTGCGGACGGCGCGCGCTCCCGGGTCGCCGCCGAGCTGGGCCTGGACCGCAACCGGCACCTGCTGATCGGCGCCGAGGAGGTGTTCGCCGTCCCGGAGCACGACCGGACGCCGACCTTCCACTGCGTGCTCGACCCGCGGCTGGCCCCCGGGTACCTGGCCTGGGTGGTCGACGACGGCCGGCACGCCCACGTCGGCGTCGCCGGGTACGCCGCCCGATTCCCCGCCGGCATGACCACCGCGCTGCGCCGGTTCTCGGCCACCGCGCCCGGGCTCGAGGGCGTCCAGCGTCCGGACGACGTCGAACGACGCGGCGGCCCCATCCCCGTCGGCGGACTCCTCGCCCGGATCGGCTGCGCCGACGGCCTGCTCGTGGGGGACGCGGCCGGCGCGGTCTCCCCGCTCACCGCCGGCGGACTCGACCCGTGCCTGCGCCTGAGCGACCACGCCGTCGAGGTGCTGGACGACGCGCTGTGCACCGGCCGGCCGCCGGTGCACTACGACGGGGCGGCGCTGCGGGCCCGGTTCCGCGGGAGGCTGCTGATGCGCCGTGCGCTGGCCGCCGTCCGCACCCCGGTGGTCGCCGAGGCCGGGTTCGCGCTGCTGCGCACCCCGCCCGGCCGGGCTGCGGCGCGGGCGGTCCTCTTCGGCGACCGCTCCTTCCCCGACCCCGCCCGGGTCCCGGAGGCCGCCCGGCCCTGACGAGGAGGGTGCTCCTCGTCAGGGGCGGCGGCGGGCCTTGAGCTTCGGGGCGAGGACGAGGGCCAGCAGGACCAGGGCGACGGCGAGGACGACGAGGTCGCCCCAGGGCCAGATCGACCCGGTGTCGCCGCGGAGCAGGCCGTAGACGGCGTAGGCGCCGACGAGCACCGGGACCGCCGTCCACCAGACCGGGGTCTTCGCGGGGGTGGTCTCGTCGGTCTCCGGGGTGGTCTCGTCGCCGGGGGTCGTCATGCCCGGAACGGTAGCCGGGTCAGCGGGCGCGCCAGGCCTCGATCAGCTCGCGCTCGCGGTCGGCGCTGAACCCGGCCTCCAGGCCGTCGGCCACGACGTGGTCCCACGACCAGACCAGGGTGTCCCGGGCGGTCTCCACCGCGGGGCGGAACACCAGGCCCTCGGCGACCGCCGCGCTGGAGTCGATGGCGTCCTGCGGGATCTGGTCCTCGGGGAACCACAGCGGCCGGCGCTCCTCGGGGTGGTCGGCGAGCCGGGGGCGCAGCCAGTCCTCGTCGGCCCAGACCAGCTCGACGTGCCCGGAGGTGATGCCGGCGGCCTCCTGGCAGGCGGCGAGCACCTCACCCAGGGTCTCCCGGCGTCCGGGCCCGACGGTGTTGAACACCCCGCCGCGGCCGGCGGCCAGCATCCCCACGGTCCAGGCCGCGATGTCCCGGGCGTCGCTGTACTGCACCGGGCGGTCGGGGTCGCCCGGCACCAGCGCAGGCCCCTCGCGGGTGCCGCCCAGGGCCCAGGCCATCCGCAGCGGCCAGTAGGTGAACCTGTCGGAGGGGTCGCGGGGGCCGACCATGATCCCGACCCGCGGGAGCAGAGCCGGGCCGTCGAAGGCCTCGGCGAGCACCTCCTCGGCCGCCAGCTTGGCCAGGGAGCGCTCCTGCAGGGGGTCGTCGTCGGGCTCGGTGCCGGGGGAGCGCACCGCGTCGGACTCGGTGGGGACCGCGCTGCCGGACGGGGCGTAGACGCTCATCCCCGACACGTAGCCGTAGACGCCGACGTGGCCCGACAGCAGCTCGGCGGTGCGCCGCACGGCCGGGGCGCCCAGGTCGGTGTCGGTGTAGGTGTCGAGGACCGCGTCCCACTCCCGGCCCTGCAGGGCCGACAGGTCGCCCTCCCGGTCGCCGGTGAGCACCTCGGCGCCGTCCAGGACCGAGGACCCGGAGCGGGACAGCACGGTGACGTCGTCCCCCCGGCCGAGGGCGGCGGTAGCGGCGTGGAAGCCCAGGAAGCCCCCACCTCCCAGCACGAGCAGGCGCACGGTGGTTCCTCTCCTCGGGGAGGTGCGCACCTACCCGGCCGCGGCAGGCTCAACCGAGGACGGCGGACACCCGGTCGGCTGCGGTGGCCAGCGCGGCGCCGACGACGGCGTCGTCCACCGCCTGGTCGACGAAGATGACCGCCAGCGCCCCGGCGGTCGACCCGTCGGCGTGGCGCACGGGCGCGGCGACGGCGCGCATCCCGGGGATGACCTCGCCGAGGGTGGACGCCCAGCCGCGGGCCCGGGCGGTGACCAGGTCGGCGCGGTCGTCGGGGGAGGGCTCGTCGGGCACGAGCAGGGCCAGGCCGGTGGCGCCGAGCCCGACCGGGTGCCGGTTGCCGGGCCGGAACGCCACGTGGGCGGGGCTGTCCCGGGGCTCGACGGCGTTCACGGTCACCGCCTCGTCGCCGTCCCGGACGACGAGGAAGGCCGTCATGCCCAGGGACCGCACCAGCTGGGCGAGCTCCGGGGTGGCGGCGGCCTGCAGGGTGCGGCGCACCGACCGGGACAGCCCGACGACGGCCAGCCCCACGCCGTAGCTGCCGGCGTCGTCGCGTTCGACCAACCGGTGGGCCTCCAGCGTGCGGAGCAGCCGGTAGGCGATCGAGCGGTGCACGCCCACCGCGGCGGCGACCGTGGCGATCGACTGCGGCTCGCGGGTGGCGGCCAGGTGCTCCAGGACGCGGATGCCCCGGTCCAGCGTCTGCGACGCCGGAGCACCCTCGCCGTCCTCGCTCACCCGTCTCCCTCCGCGCACGCCTGTTCCGGGAATGGAACCACTCCGGGACGACGGGGGGTGTGACCGGCACCACCGTGATCGGCTGCACACCCTGCAAGATTGCACAGTGTGCAGCGAGGGTGTCCCATGGTCCACGTGACGACGACGGGCCTGCGCGAGCGCAAGAAGGCCGACACCCGGGCCGCGCTGGCCGACGCGGTGCTGCGTCTGGCGGAGGAGCGGGGCTTCGACCACGTGACCGTGGAGGACGTGGCGACCGCGGCCGGGGTCTCCTACCGCACCTTCTTCAACCACTTCGCCTCCAAGGAGGAGGCCCTGCTGCAGCCCGACCGCGGGCCGCGGCTGGTCGACCTGCTGGCCGAGCAGGGGCCCGACGTCCCGCTGCTGACCGCCCTGCGGGCCGCGCTGCACGCCTGCCTGGACCGCCTGCAGGCCGACGGCGACACCTGGCGGCGCGTGTTCGCCGTGGTCATCGCGACCCCGTCGCTGCTGCCCCGGCTGGTCGAGACCGGCTCGGCCGACGAGCGCGAGCTGGCGCTGGCGGTGGCCGCCCGCACCGGCCTCGACGCCGAGGCCGACCTCCACCCGGGTCTGGTCGCCGCGGTGGTCAGCACCGTCCTGCGGGTCTCGCTCTGGCGCTGGCACAGCGCCGGCGCCACCGCCCCCCTGCACGGGCTGCTCGACGAGGCGCTGGACGCCGTCGTCGACGGCCTCCCCACCCCCACCCCGAGAAGAGGGACACCGTGACCACCACCGCCGATCCCGCAGCCGACCCCGCCGGCGGCACCGCCGGGGGCACCCGTGCGGCGATGACCCAGCGCGAGGTGCTGCAGGCGCTGTCCGGGCTGATGGTCGGCATCTTCGTGACCATCCTGGCCGCGACGATCGTGTCCAACGCGCTGCCCACGATCATCGCCGACCTGGGCGGCAGCCAGTCCGTCTACACCTGGGTGGTCACCGCCGAGCTGCTCGCCATGACGGCCACCGTGCCGCTGTGGGGCAAGCTCGCCGACCTGGTCAGCCAGAAGCTGCTGGTCCAGCTGGCGCTGGGCACCTTCGTGGCCGGGTCGTTGGTCGCCGGCTTCGCGCAGGACACCACCATGCTCATCGCGGCCCGGGTGCTGCAGGGCATCGGCGCCGGCGGCATGACCGCGCTGGTGCAGATCGTGATGGCCGCGATGATCCCGCCGCGTCAGCTCGGCCGGTACGCCGGCGTCTTCGGCGCGGTCTTCGCCGTCGCCACCGTCTCCGGCCCGCTCATCGGCGGCCTGCTGGTGGACACCTCGTGGCTGGGCTGGCGCTGGACGTTCTTCTTCGGCGTCCCCTTCGCCCTGGCCGCGGTCGTGCTGCTGCAGAAGACGCTGAAGCTGACCCAGGTGCGCCGCCGCGAGGTGCACATCGACTGGCTGGGCGCGCTGCTGATCACCGGCGGCATCTCCTCGCTGCTGATCTGGGTGACCCTGGCCGGCAGCAGCTTCGACTGGGTCTCCGGGCCGAGCGCGCTCATGGTCGGCGGCGGGCTGCTGCTCGTCGCACTCGCCCTGGTGGTGGAGTCCAGGGTCCCCGAGCCGGTCATCCCGCTGTCGATCTTCCGGAACCGCACCGTCACCCTCACCGTGATCGCCAGCGCCCTGGTCGGCATCGCGCTGTTCGGCGGGACGGTCTTCCTCTCCCAGTACTTCCAGGTGTCGCTGGGCTACTCGCCGACCGCGGCCGGGCTGCTCAGCCTCCCGCTGGTGGGCGGTCTGCTGGTCTCCTCGACCGTCGCCGGCCAGGTCATCACCCGCACGGGCCGCTGGAAGCGCTTCCTGGTCGCCGGTGGCGTGCTGATGACCCTGGGCTTCGGCCTGCTGGCCACGCTGTCGGCCGACACCCCGATCGTGCAGATCGGGCTGTACATGGTCGTGCTGGGCATCGGCGTCGGGCTGCTGATGCAGAACCTGGTGCTGGCCGCACAGAACGACGTCCCGGCCGCCCAGCTGGGTGCGGCCACCTCGGTGCTGTCGTTCTTCCGCAGCCTGGGCGGCACGATCGGGGTCAGCGTGCTCGGTGCGGTGCTCGCCGGCAGGGTCGCCGCGGACCTGTCGGTGCTCGGCGGTTCCAGCACCGGGGACGGCGCGGTGCCCGACGTCGCGTCGCTGCCCCCGGAGGTGCAGGGCCTGGTGCAGGACGCCTACGGCAACGCCACCGCCGAGCTGTTCCTGATCGCCACCCCGCTGGCCGCCCTCGCGCTGGTCGTCGTCCTCTTCGTCCAGGAGAAGACGCTCAAGACCACCTCGGGCGCCGAGCGTCTCGAGGAGGAGCGCGCCGCCTCCTGACCCGCGTGGTCTGATCACGGGGGCCGGCACCGTCGCCGGCCCCCGTCGACACGAGGAGTCGCTGTGCCCGAGGTCCTGCTCGAGGTCGAGGACGGCGTCGCCGTCGTCACCCTGAACGCCCCCGACCGCCGCAACGCGCTCACCCCGGCCATGGCGGCCGAGCTGATCGGCGTCTTCGACGAGGTCGACGGCCGGGACGACGTCGGGGCCCTGGTGCTCACCGCCGTCGGGAAGAGCTTCTGCGCCGGCGGGGACGTGCAGACCCTCACCGACGCCGGCAAGGACCCCGCCGCCCCGGACGCCTACGCCGGCATGGGCGCCATCTACGACTCGTTCTACCGGCTGGGCCAGGTGCGGGTGCCCACCGTGGCCGCCGTCCGCGGCTCGGCCGTGGGCGCCGGGATGAACATGCTGCTGGCCGCCGACCTGCGGGTCGTGGCCACCGACGCCCGGCTGCTCTGCGGGTTCCTCAAGCGCGGCCTGCACCCCGGCGGCGGGCACTTCGTGATCCTGTCCCGGCTGATCGGCCGGGAGGCCGCGGCGGCCATGGCGCTGTTCGGCGAGGAGGTCAGCGGCACCCGTGCCGCCGAGCTCGGGATGGCCTGGGCCGCGGTCGAGTCCGACCAGGTCGAGCCGCGGGCCCGGGAGCTCGCCGCCCGGGTCGCCGCCGACCCCGAGCTGGCCCGGGTCGCGGTCGCCAACTTCCGCAAGGAGACCGGCCCGCCGCACGTCAGCTGGGAGATCGCGACCCAGTTCGAGCGGCCGGCCCAGATGTGGTCGATGCGCCGCTCCGCGACCTGAGCCGCCTGGCCGGGCTCGCCCACGCCCTCGTCGTCACCGCGGTCGCCGTCGCCTTCTCCCTGCTGGTCCCGGCCCGGCCCGGGGAGGGCGGTGCGGCCCACCAGGTGCTGCTGGGCTCCGGCCTGGCCGCGCTGCTGTGGGCCTACGGCGGGCTGGTGCTCGGTCTGGTCGCCGGGTCCCGCCGTCCCCGGGTGCTGGGCAGCCGGGTCGGGCTGCTCACCGCGCACCGCCAGGTCAGCCTCGCCGTCCTCGCGCTGACCCTGCTGCACGCGGTGGCCTCGGTGGTCGGGCTGCGCGGCGGGTCGTGGCTGGCCTCGTTCGTGCCGCAGACCGCCGAGACCGGCCGGCTGGGCTGGAGCGCCGGGATCCTGGCGTTCTACCTGGCGGTGCTGCTGGGCCCCAGCTGGTACCTGCGGCGACGGGTACCGCGCCGGGTGTGGCTGCTGGGTCACCAGGCCGCCGCGCTCACCTACGTGCTGGCGTTGTGGCACGCCCTGGTGCTCGGCGGGGAGTTCCGGGCCGAGGGCGGGCTGCGGACCGCGCTGTGGGTGGCCCAGCTGCCGCTGCTGGTGCTCTTCGCCGTCCGGCTGCTGGGCCCGCACCGCCGGGCGGAGTCACCACTGGCCCGGCAGCGCACGCCCCGGCAGCGCACGTTGCGGGACGCCGCCGTGCTGGGCGTGCTGACGGCGTCCCTCGCGCTCCTGCTGGTCGTGCTGCTCGCGGCCGGACCGGGCCGGTCCGGCTAGGTCGTCTTCTGCTCCTTGGGCTCCGCGCGGGCGTCGAGCTGGATCTCCTTGTCCGCGCGCGGCACGCCCTCCTTCATCTCGATCGTGCGCTCGCGCTCGGCGTCGAGCTGCAGGCCGATCAGCAGCACCAGGTTGGTGATCCACAGCCAGACGAGGAAGACGACGACCCCGGCGAGCGCGCCGTAGGTCTTGTTGTAGCTGCCGAAGTTCGCCACGTAGAAGGCGAACAGTGCCGAGGCGATGATCCAGACGACCAGGGCGAACGCGGCGCCGGGGGAGACGAAGCGGAAGCCGCGCAGCCGGACGTTGGGGGTCGTGTAGTAGAGGATCGCGATCATGATCGCCACGATCACGACCATCACCGGCCACTTGGCGATGTCCCAGACGGTGGTGACGGTGCTGCCCAGGCCGAGCGCCTCGCCGATCGCGTCGACGATCGGGCCGGTGGCCACGACCGACAGCGCGATCAGGGCCACGAACAGGATGCCGATCAGGGTGATCAGCAGCTGCAGCGGCTTGAGCTTGTAGAACGTGCGTCCCTCGGGGGTCTCCCAGATGACGTTGGCGGCGCGGGTGAAGGCACCGACGTAGCCCGAGGCGGCCCACAGCGCGGTCGCCAGGCCCACGACCAGCGCGATCCCGGCGGTGGCGGTGCTGCCGGCGAGCTGCTCGATCACCCCGCTGAAGGTGTCCGCGGCGGTGCCGGGGGCGATGGACTGCAGCAGCGTGGTGAGCGCGTCGCTGATCTGCTGCGGCTCGAAGACCAGGCCGACGACGGAGATCATCGCGATGACGGCGGGGAACATCGCCAGCACGAAGTAGTAGGTCAGCGAGGCCGCCCAGTCGGTGAGGTTGTCCTCGCTGGTCTCGGTGATCAGCCGCTTGAACGTGCCGGCGGTGGTCGGCTTGCCCACGGCCCCGGTGGGGGCGTGGTCGGCTCGCCCCCCGTCGGAGATCTGGTCGTCCTGGGGCACCGGGTCCGTCTGGGTGTCGCCGTCACGTGCTCGGGTGCTGGCGATGGGGGTGCTCCGGTGGGGGTCGGGGGTGGGTCCCCCGAGGCCTGCCCACCACCGGACCAGGCCGAACCGGTTTCAGCGGATCCCGGACACCGGGGACCACTCGCCGGCCCGGGCGCAGGCCCGCTCCACCTCGGCCAGCTCGTCGGGACGGCGGCCCCGCCCGCCCCGGCGGTCGGACACCAGGCCCCAGACCGCGACGAGCGCGGTCACCAGGGCGCTGCCGGCACCGAGCAGGGCGACGATGGTGAACGAGCCGCTGCTGGGCAGCCCGGTCGCGTCGGCGGAGCCCGCCACGACGGTGATGATCAACGCACTGGCCAGCGCGCTGCCGACCGAGCGGGTGATCGAGTTGACCCCGTTGGCCACCCCGGTCTCCGAGGGCTCGACGGCCTGCACGACCAGGGCCGGGAGAGCGGCGAAGGCGACGGTGACCGCGAGCTGGGTGGTCAGCCCGACCAGCACCACGACCCAGGGCGTCGAGCGGGCGACGGCGAAGAGGACGAACCCGAGGAGCCCGGAACCCGCGCCGATGAGCAGGGTGGCCTGGCCGCCGATCCGGTTGACCACGGTGCCGGCGAACGGGGCCAGCAGCACCCCGACGACGCCCCCGGGCAGCAGGTAGACCACCGCGGCCTCCAGCGTGCTGGCACCGAACCCGTAGCCGGCGGCCTCGGGCACCTGGACGAACTGGGTGACGGCGAGGAAGGAGGCGAACAGCCCGAACCCGGTCATCAGCCCGGCCAGGTTGGGCACCAGCATCCGGCGGTCGGCCAGCAGCTGCGGGCGGACCAGCGGGTGGGTGCGCCGGCGCTGCAGCACGACCCAGCCGACGAGCACCACGACCGAGGCGATCAGGCTGCCCAGCGTCCGGGGGTCGGTCCAGCCCCAGGTGTGCCCCTGGGACAGCGGGAGCAGCAGCAGGACCAGGCCGGCACCGAGCACGACCGCGCCCCACCAGTCGACCCCGCCGGTGGCGTTGGGCTCGCGGGCCGGCAGCACCCAGGCGGCCAGGGCCAGCGCGACGACGGCGATGCCGAAGCCCAGCCAGAACGGGTGGTGGTAGTCCCCGCCGTCCCGGGTGAGCAGGCCGGTGACCACCAGGCCGATGACGCCGCCGACGGCCAGCGTGCTGGACACGATCGACATGGCCACGGTGAGCTTCTCCGCCGGGAGCTCGCGACGCAGGATCGAGATCGACAGCGGGAACAGCCCGTACGAGGCGCCCTGCAGCACCCGGGCGACCAGCAGCAGCGGCAGCGACGTCGTCAGCACCGCCAGCAGGGTGCCGACGGCGACGACGCCCAGCACGCCCAGGACCACCCGGCGCTCGCCGAGGGTGTCCCCGAGCCGGCCGATGACCGGGGTGAGCACGGCGGCGGCGAGCAGATTCGCCGTCAGCACCCAGCCGGCCGCACCGGCGCCGACCCCGAGCTGCTCCCCGATGACCGGGAGGATCGGGACGACGAGGGACTGCAGGAGCGACAGCGTGGTGACCGAGAGCGCCAGGGTCAGCACCAGCAGCCCGGGAGCAGGGGTGCGGGAGCGCACGGGGACCTCCGAGGTTCGACGGACGGTGGTGACCGTCCCCGGTGATGACACCACGGAGTGGGGTGCAGGGGGCAACCAGACGCGTGGGTCCGTCGCGGGGTGCGGGATTCGTCACGGGGAGTTCACGTGATTTCCCCCGACCGAGGGGGTTCGGCCGCCGATGGCACGGGCATCACCGATCCTGACGAGACGCCGCCGGGGGCGCACCCCCGCCGGCCACCGCACTGCACGCTGGGGGTTGTTGTTCCGATGGTGTTCTGGCCGGCCGTGGCCCTGCTGGGCTTCCTGCTGTTGACCGCCCTCGTGATCGCACTGGGATCGCAGTCCACCGCGCGCTACGAGCAGGAGCGACGGGCCACCGCCGCCGCGCGCACCGCGCCGGAGACGGCCCCCGCCACCGCGTAGCAGGACCACCCGACGGCCGCCGCTCCCTCCCGGGACGGCGGCCGTCGTGCTGTTCAGAGCCAGTCGGGCCGGGCGTCCAGGGTGGTGCGGTCCAGGCTGGCCAGCAGGTCGAACTGCGGTCCCGTGCGCGGCAGCTCGTAGCGCTGGAAGTACCGGGCCGCGGCG
This sequence comes from Geodermatophilaceae bacterium NBWT11, assembly GCA_014218215.1. Classification (NCBI taxonomy): domain Bacteria; kingdom Bacillati; phylum Actinomycetota; class Actinomycetes; order Geodermatophilales; family Geodermatophilaceae; species Geodermatophilaceae bacterium NBWT11. Next base: position 1,352,061 of record CP043652.1, on the reverse strand, counting down.
CGCTTGCCGGCGTAGAAGTCCCCGTCCCGGTCGCCGGCGGCCAGCACCTGCTCCAGCCACAGCCACGCGACGACGACGTGGCCGACCGCCTCGAGGTAGACCGTGGCGTTGGCCAGCGTGACGTCGGGGTCATCGGCCGACCACAGCGTCGTCGTCACCTCGGCGACCCGGGCCACCGCGGCGTCGACGTCGGCGGCCAGGTCGGCCCACTCGGTGCCCGCGGCCCGCGCGGTGGTCGCCGCGATCGTCCCGGCCAGCACCCGCAGGCCCGCACCGCCCCCGGCGACCACCTTGCGGCCCAGCAGGTCCAGGCCCTGGATCCCGACGGTGCCCTCGTGGATCGGGTTGAGCCGGTTGTCCCGGTAGAACTGCTCGACCGGGAAGTCCCGGGTGTAGCCGTAGCCGCCGTGCACCTGGATGGCCAGGTCGTTGGCGGCCAGCCCCCACTGGGAGGGCCAGCTCTTCGCGATCGGGGTGAGCACCTCGAGCAGGGTGTGCGCCCGGGTGCGCTCCGCCTCGGTCTCCGCCGTCTCCTCCTCGTCCACCAGCAGCGCGCAGTACAGCCCCAGCGCCAGCCCGCCCTCGACGTAGCTCTTGGCGGCCAGCAGCATCCGGCGCACGTCGCTGTGCTCGATGATCGGCACCGGCGGCGCGGACGGGTCCTTGCCCGCGGGCGGGCGCCCCTGGGTGCGGGTCTTCGCGTACTCCAGCGCGTGCAGGTAGCCGGTGTAGCCCAGCGCCGTCGCGCCCAGCCCGACGCCCACCCGGGCCTCGTTCATCATGTGGAACATCGCGGCCAGGCCGCGGTTCTCCTCCCCGACGAGGAAGCCGACCGCGCCGGGCCGCCCGCCGGGGGTGTGCACGCCCTCGCCGAAGCCGAGCAGGGTGTTCGTCGTCCCCCGGTAGCCCATCTTGTGGTTAAGCCCGGCCAGGACGACGTCGTTGCGCTCGCCGAGGCCGTCGCCCTCGGGGAGGAACTTGGGCACGATGAACAGCGAGATGCCCTTCACCCCGGCCGGACCACCGGGGATCTTGGCCAGCACCAGGTGCACGATGTTCTCGCTGAGCTCGTGGTCGCCGCCGGAGATCCACATCTTGGTGCCGGTGAGCCGGAACGTGCCGTCGTCCTGGCGCTCGGCCCGGGTGGTGATGTCCGCCAGCGACGACCCGGCCTGCGGCTCGGACAGCGCCATCGTGCCGAACCAGCGGCCCTCGGCCATCGGCCGCACGTAGGTGTCGACCTGCTCGGGGCTGCCGTGCGCGATGAGCAGGTGTGCGTTGGCCATGGTGAGGAACGGGTAGGCCGAGCTGCCGATGTTGGCGGCCTGGAACCACGTGGTCATGGCCTTGCTGACCACCTGGGGCAGCTGCATGCCGCCGAGCTCCTCGCTCAACGTGCCCGCGGCCAGCCCGGCCTCGCCGAAGACCCGCAGCGCCGCGGCGACCTCGGGGACCAGCACGACCTTCCCGTCGACGACGTGCGGCTCGTTCTCGTCGGCGGTGCGGTTGTGCGGCGCGAAGTGCTCGGTGGCGATCTCCGCGGCCAGGTCCAGGACCGCGTCGAAGGTGTCCCGGTCGTGCGCGGCGAACCGCTCGCGCTCGGTCAGGGTCTCCACCTGCAGCCACTCGTGCAGCAGGAAGTCCAGGTCACGGCGGGACAGGATCAGGGAGGCAGGCACCGGCCCACTTTCCCAGAGACCGCGGTCCCCGGGGTCCCCGAGTCCTGACGAGAAGCGCCCTTCTCGTCAGGGGTCCTGACGAGAAGGGCGCCTCTCGTCAGGGGTGGAGGAAGGCGCGGAGGGCGGTGAGGGTCTCGGCGGGGCGTTCGTCGACCAGGAAGTGCCCGGCGTCGACGGCCTCGCCGCGGACGTCGTCCGCACGCTCGCGCCAGACCGCCAGGACGTCGTCCGGACCGGTGCCGACGACGCCCTTCGAGCCCCACAGCACGAGCAGCGGGCAGGTGACCCGGTGCCCGGCCTCGGCGTCGGCCTCGTCGTGCTCGAGGTCGATCGACGCGCCGGCGCGGTAGTCCTCGAGCATGGCGTGCCGGGTGGCCGGGTCGGCGAAGCAGCGTTCGTACTCGGCGAGCTGGGCGGGGGAGTAGACGTCCAGTCCACTGCCCCAGCCACCGAGCAGGCTGTGCAGGTACCCGGTCGGGTCGCCGGCGATCAGGTTCTCCGGCAGCGGCTCGGGCTGCAGGTAGAAGAACCAGTGGTAGTAGGCGGTGGCCAGCCGGCGGTCGACGTGGCCGTAGACGTGCGTGGTGGGCAGCACGTCGAGCACCGCGGCCCGCTCGACGGCGTCGGCGTGGTCCAGGGCCAGCCGGTGGGTCACCCGGGCGCCCCGGTCGTGCCCGACCACGGCGTACCGCTCGTGGCCCAGCTCGCGCATGAGCGCGGCGACGTCGGCCGCCATCGCGCGGAAGGAGTGCCCGGCGTGCCCCTCCCCGTCGGCCGGTGTCCCGGAGTCGCCGTACCCGCGCAGGTCCGGGACGACGAGGGTGTGGTCGCGGGCCAGGTCCGGGGCGATCGAGCTCCACAGGACGTGGGTCTGCGGGTAGCCGTGCAGGAGCAGCAGCGGTGGGCCCTCCCCGCCGACGACGGCGTGCACCGTCGTCCCCCCGTGCTCGTGCTCGACGGCACGGTCGAGGACGTCGAACCCCGGGAAGAGCGCGTCGGTGGTCATGCCCCGACCGTCGCACCCCCGTCCGGTGCGAGCCACCCCGGACGAGGCGAGGCCCCCGACCGCGGGTGCGGTCGGGGGCCTCGTCGGGGTGCGGGGTGCTACTTCGGCAGGTGCTCGGCCGGGATGCTGGCCAGGCCGGTGGGGGTGTCGTCGTCCCCCTCGTGCCGGCCGTGCTCCTCGGCCTCGTGCCGGCCGTGTGCCTCGGTGTCCAGTGCCGGGGCGCCGTCCTGGGACACCGCCCCGGTCGCGGCGCTGGACGTGGGTGCTGCGGCGCCGACGGCGTTCGCCGTGCGGGTGGCCGCCTCGCCCTCGCCCTCGCCCTCGGCCTGACCCTGGACACCCGAGGTGGTGCGCAGCTCGAGCTGGGGCAGGAAGACCAGCACGAAGAAGCCCAGCGCCACGACACCGGCGGCGATCAGGAAGACCAGGTCGATCGAGCTGGAGAAGCCCTCCTTGAAGGGGGCGGCCAGCACCGAGTCGATCCGCTGGAACACCGAGGTGTCGGCCAGGTCGGTGCCCGCGCCCTGCAGCTGGGCGGCCTGGTCGGGGTTGGCGGCGGCCGCGGCTTGGAAGGCCTCGGTGCCCTGGGCCTCGGCGTAGGCAGCGGGCACCTTGTCACCCAGTGCGGAGAACAGCACCGAGAGGAAGGCCGCGGTGCCCAGCGTGCCGCCCATCTGGCGGAAGAAGGTCACCGAGGAGGTGGCTACGCCGATCTCCTTGGGGCTGACCGCGTTCTGCACGGCCAGGATGATCGGCTGGAAGTTGAACCCGAGGCCCAGGCCCAGCATCACCATGAACGGCACCAGCGACCACACCGAGGTGTCGGAGTCGACGATGAACGACAGGCTGACCAGCGAGATCACCATGAGGACCACGCCGACCATCGGGAACAGCCGGTACTTGCCGGTGCGGGAGATGGTCTGACCGGCGGTGATCGAGCCGAGCATGATGCCGCCGACCAGCGGGATCATCTGCAGCCCGGCGACGGTGGGGCTGGAGCCGTGCACGATCTGCAGGTACTGGGGCAGCAGCAGGATGCCGCCGAACATGCCGGCGCCCAGCACGATCGAGCTCAGTGCGCTGATGGTGAACGTCCGGTTCTTGAACATCCGGATGGGCAGCAGGGCGTCGTCGCCGTAGGAGCGCTCGGCGACGAAGAACCAGACGAAGCCCAGGGCGCCGACGACGTAGGCGATCAGCGACTTGGGGTCGGTCCAGCCCCAGGTGCGGCCCTGCTCGGCCACGATCAGCAGCGGGACGAGGAACACGACGAGCCCGAGGGCACCCGGCCAGTCGATCTTGTGGCGGTTGCTGCGCTTGGGCAGGTGCAGGTTCTTGAACACCACGGCCAGCGCGATGGCGCCCAGCGGGACGTTGATCCAGAAGATCCAGCGCCAGCCGGCCAGACCCAGGATCGACTCCTGGCCGGCCAGGAAGCCGCCGATGACCGGGCCCAGCACCGAGGACGTGCCGAAGACGGCCATGAAGTAGCCCTGGTACTTCGCACGCTGCCGGGGCGGCACGATGTCGGCGATGATCGTCAGTGCCAGCGACATCAGGCCACCGGCGCCGATGCCCTGCAGCGCGCGGAACGCGGCGAGCTCGTACATCGACTGCGAGATGCCGCAGAGGAACGAGCCGACCACGAAGACGCTGATCGCGAAGATGAAGAACGGCCGGCGGCCGTACATGTCGCTCAACTTGCCGTAGAGCGGCGTGGCGATGGTCGAGGTGATGAGGAACGCCGTGGTGGCCCAGGCCTGCAGGTCGTAGCCCTGCAGGTCGTCGGCGATGGTCCGGATCGCGGTGGAGACCACGGTCTGGTCCAGCGCGGCCAGGAACATGCCCAGCAGCAGCCCGATCAGGATCGTCATGATCTGGCGGTGGGTGAAGGCCCCGGAGGCGTCCGGCGCGGCGGCTGCGGCGCGGGCGTCCTTCTTCTGTGCGGCCGCGGTGTCGCGGTCGGTGGTCTGGGTCATCGGTCCTTCTCGGGGGTGGTGGCGCTGCCGGTGGGTGAGGTGTCGGGGAGTGCGGTGGTGAGGTCCTCGACGAAGCGGTGGAGGAGGCCGGTGAGGGCGGCGAGGTCGGTGTCGGCCCACTGCTCGGTGACCTTGGCGAAGAGGGCCTCGCGCTCGGCCTTCATCCCCTCGGCGACGGCCTCGCCGGACGGGGTGACCACGAGCCGGCTGACCCGGCCGTCGGAGGCGTCGGCGACCCGGCGGACCAGGCCCCGCTCGACCAGCAGCGTGACGTGCCGGCTGACGGTCGAGGGGTCGGCGTGCAGCAGCTCGGCGAGGGCGCCCTGGCGCAGCGGACCCAGCCGGGTGAGCGGGAAGAGCAGCACGTGCGCGGCGCGCTCGCGGGCGGCGTCGCCGCTGCCGGAGGCGGCGAACTGGGCCTTGAGCGCGTGCACGACCCGCATGAGCCGGGCCAGCTCGTCGGACAGCGCGTGCACGTCGTCGAGCCGGACGGGGGCCGGGAGGGTGTCGGGGCGGGGCATGCGGTCTCCGGGTGTGCCGTGCAGTGGGACGCGAGGACGATAGGACTGTTGCGCGCTACATGCAACCAGTTGTGACGTACACGGGTCTCGGCTGTGTGACATCGCGGTGGCGGACGGGTGGGACCCTAGGGACACCGCCCCCGTACGACCCCCGAGGAGAGACGTGCCCGAGTCCGACGACCTGCGGTCGCGGCTGTCCACGCTGACGATCGAGGACGAGCACCGCCTGCGCCGTCGACTGGACGGGCTGCGCTCCGTGCGCGACCCGGCCGCCCGGGCCCGCAAGCACGAGCAGGTCGCCGCCGACGTCGTCCGTGCCGAGGCGCGCATCGCCGCCCGCATCGCCGCGGTGCCCACCGTCAGCTACCCCGAGCAGCTGCCGGTGAGCGGTCGGCGCGCGGACATCGCCGCGGCCATCCGGGACCACCAGGTCGTCGTCGTCGCCGGGGAGACCGGGTCGGGCAAGACCACCCAGCTGCCCAAGATCCTGCTCGAGCTGGGCCGTGGCGTGCGCGGGCGGATCGGGCACACCCAGCCCCGCCGGATCGCCGCCCGCACCGTCGCCGAGCGGGTGGCCGAGGAGCTGGGCTCACCCCTGGGCGAGGTGGTCGGCTACAAGGTCCGGTTCACCGACCAGGTGGGCGACACCAGCCTGGTGAAGCTGATGACCGACGGCGTGCTGCTGGCCGAGGTCCAGCGCGACCGGCTGCTCCGCCAGTACGACACGATCGTCATCGACGAGGCGCACGAGCGGTCGCTGAACATCGACTTCCTGCTCGGCTACCTGGCCCAGCTGCTGCCCCGTCGTCCCGACCTCAAGATCGTGATCACCTCGGCGACGATCGACGTCGACCGGATCGCGAAGCACTTCGGCGATGCGCCGGTCGTCGAGGTCAGCGGGCGCACGTACCCGGTGGAGGTGCGCTACCGGCCGGTCATCGACCCCGACGACCCGGAGGCCGACCCCGACCGCGACCAGGTGACCGCGATCGTCGACGCCTGCCGCGAGCTCGTCGCCGAGGGCCCGGGGGACGTGCTGGTGTTCCTGGCCGGCGAGCGCGACATCCGGGACACCGCCGACGCCCTCGGGGAGGCCGCGTTCGCCCACACCGAGGTGCTGCCGCTCTACTCGCGGCTGTCGGCGGCCGACCAGCACCGGGTGTTCCAGCAGCACACCGGACGGCGGATCGTGCTGGCCACCAACGTCGCCGAGACGTCGTTGACCGTGCCCGGCATCCGCTACGTGGTCGACCCCGGGACGGCGCGGATCTCCCGGTACAGCCATCGCACCAAGGTGCAGCGGCTGCCGATCGAGGCGGTCAGCCAGGCCTCGGCCCGCCAGCGCGCCGGCCGGTGCGGGCGCACCTCGGACGGCATCGCGATCCGGCTGTACAGCGAGGACGACTTCGACTCCCGGCCGGAGTTCACCGACCCGGAGATCCTGCGCACCAACCTGGCCTCGGTGCTGCTGCAGATGGCCTCCCTCGGCCTGGGCGAGGTGGAGGACTTCCCGTTCCTGGACCCGCCGGACCGACGCTCGGTGGCCGACGGCATCGCGCTGCTCGAGGAGCTCGGGGCGCTCACCGCCGACGGGAAGCTCACCGAGACCGGTCGCGCACTGGCCGCCCTGCCGCTGGACCCCCGGCTGGCCCGGATGGTCGTGGAGGCCGACCGGCGCGGGGTGCTGGAGGAGGTGCTGGTCATCGCCGCCGGGCTCACCGTGCAGGACGTCCGTGAGCGCCCGGCCGACGCGCAGGCCGCCGCCGACCAGCTGCACGCCCGGTTCGCCGCCGAGGACTCCGACTTCACCTCGATCCTGAACCTCTGGCGGTACCTGGTCGAGAAGCAGGACGAGCTGTCGGGCAACCAGTTCCGCCGCACCGTCAAGCGCGAGTACCTGCACTGGCTGCGGATCCGGGAGTGGCAGGACCTGCACGGCCAGCTGCGCGGCACCGCGCGCCGGCTGGGGATGACCACCGGCGAGCTGGCCCCCGAGCCCGACGAGCGCGGGGTGCACGCGGCGCTGCTGTCGGGCCTGCTGTCCCAGGTCGGGCTCCAGCTGGAGCCCGGCAAGGACGCCGCCCCGGCCGAGAAGCGGCGCGGCTCCCGCGAGTACACCGGTGCCCGCGGAGCCCGCTTCGTCATCGCCCCGGGCTCGGTGCTCACCCGCAAGCCCCCGCGCTGGGTGGTCGCCGGAGAGCTGGTGGAGACCAGCCGGCTCTTCGCCCGCACCGTGGCCCGGGTCGACCCGGAGACCATCGAGAAGCTGGCCGACCACCTGGTCAAGCGGCAGTACAGCGAGCCGCGGTGGGACGCCAAGCGCGGCTCCGTCGTCGCCACCGAGCGGGTCACGCTCTACGGCATCCCGCTCGTCGTCGGCCGGCGGGTGCAGTACGGCTCGATCGACCCCGTCGTCAGCCGGGAGCTGTTCATCCGGCACGCCCTGGTCGAGGGCCAGTGGACGACGAACCACCGCTTCTGGGCGCACAACCAGCAGGTCCTGGCCCGGGTCGCCGAGCTGGAGGAGCGCGCCCGCCGCCGCGACCTGCGGGTCGACGACGAGACGGTGTTCGAGCTCTACGACGCCCGCATCGGGGCCGAGGTGGTCAGCGCCCGGCACTTCGACAGCTGGTGGAAGCAGGCCCGCCGGCAGCGCCCGGACCTGCTGGACTTCACCCCCGCGATGGTCACCGACGCCGCCGTCGCCGAGCAGGTCGCGGCCGGGGACTTCCCCGACGAGGTGCACCTGACGCAGGGCCTGACCCTGCCGTTGACCTACGCCTTCGACCCGGGTGCCGACGACGACGGGATCACCGTCGACGTCCCGCTCGCGGTGCTGGACACCGTCGCCGAGCAGACCTCGGGCGCCTCGCTGGCCTGGACCGTGCCCGGGCAGCGCGAGGAGCTGGTCACCGCCCTGCTGCGTGCGCTGCCCAAGCAGCTGCGCCGCGGTCTGGTGCCCATCCCCGACCGGGTGCGCGAGGTGCTGCCGCACATCGACCCCACCGAGGCGCTGTTGCCGGCGCTGGAGCGGGAGATCCGCCGGGCCGTCGCGGTGCAGGTGCCCCCGGACGCCTGGGACACCGCGAACGTCCCCGACCACCTGCGGGCCACCTTCCGGGTGCTCGACGACCAGCAGCGGCCGCTGGCCGAGGGCAAGGACCTGGCCGCGCTGCGCCGGCAGGTCGCCCCGCAGTCGCGGGCGTCGTTGGCGCGGGCATCGGCCGACGTCACCCGCACCGGGCTGACCTCCTGGACGCTGGGCGCGCTGCCGGCGACCGTGCAGGTCTCCCGCGGCGGCCACCTGGTGACGGCGTACCCGGCCCTGGTCGACGAGGGCGCCACGGTCGGCGTCCGGGTCGTGCCGACGGCGGCCGAGGCCTCCCGGCTGACCTGGCTGGGCGCGCGACGGCTGCTGCTGCTGAGCCTGCCCTCCCCGGTGAAGCCGGTGGTCAAGTCCCTGGGCCCGCGCAGCCGGCTGGCCCTGCAGTTCAACCCCGACGGGGAGATCCCCGACCTGGTCGCCGACTGCGTGGACGCCGCCGCCGACGAGCTCATCGCCGCCCACGGCGGCCCGCCGCGGGACCAGGCCGCCTTCGATGCGCTGGTCGAGGGCTCCCGCACCCAGCTGCACACGATCACCGCCGACTGCGTGCGCAAGGTGGAGGCGGTGCTCACCCAGGCCCGGGAGACCGCCATCGCGATCGGTGCCGCCCCGGGCCGCCGGGTGCCCGAGGCCGCGATCGCCGACCTGCGCGCCCAGATGACCGGGCTGCTGCACCGCGGCTTCGTCGCCACCGCCGGACGACGCCGGCTGCCCGACCTGGTGCGCTACCTCAAGGGCATGGCGCACCGGCTGGAGAAGCTGCCCGCGAACGCCGCCCGGGACGCCCTGGGCCAGGCCACGGTGGAGGCCGTGGCCACCGAGTACCGCGACCTGCGCGCGAAGGTGCCCGGGGTGGGCGGCCCGGACGACCCGGTGCTGCGGATCCGCTGGATGGTCGAGGAGCTGCGGATCGGCCTGTTCGCCCAGGTGGTCGGCACCCCCCGCCCGGTCAGCGAGCAGCGGCTGTTCAAGGCCATCGACGCGATCGAGGTCCCGGCCGGCTGACCTGCGTCAGATGACGACGGAGAAGGAGAGCTGATGGACGTGATGGTGGTGGTGTCCGATCTGGGAGACAGCGGGGCGACCCGGGTCACTCTCGACCGGGCGGCCCGGTGGCATGAGGGCGGAGATCACGTGACTGTCCTCGTGGTCGCCTGGGAGGCAGAAGGGAGCACCGCGGCGCTGCCCCCTGGGCTCGACGTCGTGCGAGCCACGCGGCCCGGCGCGCAGTTGCGGACGGCGTTGCCCAGGGCGCTCTTGCGGGCTGTGCTGCGGGCGCGTCGTGCAGAGGTGGTGGTGAGTGGCACAGAGGTGGGCTTCGGCCTGCTGGTGGCGCGGATGGCAGCCTCCCTCACAGGCCGCCCGCTCGCTGTGACCGTGCAGTCGCGTCCCGACAGAGCGGTCGAGGACTACGTGGACCGGCCTCTCCGTCCGATCACCCGCTGGATCTTGCGGACGTCCTCCCTGGCGGTCTCGGTGTCTGATGGTCTGCGCCCCGCGATCGAGGGCCTCGGGGTGTCGAGCAGGAGCGTCGTCGTGGCCCGGAACTCCGTGGACCGGCGGGATGTGCTGCAGCAGTCCGAGGCAGCACCGGCCGTCGCGGTCTCGGTCAGCAACCCGACGGTGGTGTCCAGTGGACGTCTGGAACACCAGAAGGGTTTCGACCTGCTCGTCCGAGCCCACGCACGAGCCCTGCAGGACGGTGCGCCGAGCCACGAGCTGGTGGTCCTGGGTGAAGGTGGTGAGCGGGAGGCCCTCGAGGCGCTGGCCGCCGAGCTGGGCGTCGCGGACTCGGTGCGGCTCCCGGGGTTCACCCCGAACCCGCATTCCGTGGTGGCCCGTTCCGCGCTCTACGTCCTGTCCAGCCGTTACGAGGGGTTCTCCCTCTCACTGGCGGAGGCCCTGGCTTGTGGCATCCCCTGCCTCGCTTTCGACTGCACAGCGGGACCGTCCGAGGTCCTCGCGGGAGGGAGGTACGGGCACCTGGTCGCGGAGGGAGACGTGACAGCTCTCGCCGACGGCATCCGGGCTCACCTGCTGGACCCGTCGGACCTGCGTGATCGAGCCCTGTCTGCAGCGGCTGGTGCAGACGAGCTCTTCGACCCCGCTGCGCCAGCTCAGGTGCACCGTGCCCATCTGTCCGGCCTGAACGAGAGGTGGACGGCGAGACCGAGCACGGCGTCCAGGCTGCGGGACCGCGTTGTCCGTTTGCGTCGATCCGCGGCGGGGGACTGAGCCGTGACCACCTCAGAAGGAGTGCAGAACATGAGCGAGCCCACCACGCACACCGAGACGCACACCGTCGAGAGCCACAGCTCGGGCACCACCGCGCCCGCCGGCGAGGGCGTCAGCGACCGCGAGATGGTCGACATCGTGGCCGAGGAGACCGACAGCGCCTCGGAGAACGCCCAGAACGCCGGCAAGGACTGGGACGGCGACGCCTCGGAGGCCCCGAAGCCCACCGAGTGAGCCTCAGGCCCGCGGCGGCGCCGGGAAGGACTCCGGGAGCACGACGTCGCGGGCCGCGCCCCACCCGGCCCAGGCCATGGGGAGCAGCAGCACCAGCAGAAGGGCCAGCGGCCAGGACCACCCCCCGGTGAGGTCGTGCAGCACGCCGAGCACCACCGGACCGGCCGCCGCGACCAGGTAGCCCAGGCACTGGGCCACCCCGCCCATCCGGGCCGCGGTCAGCGGGGTCGCCGAGCGCAGCACGATCAGCGTCAGCGCCAGGGCGAACCCGCCGCCCTGGGCGACGCCGAAGACCGCCACCCACACCACGGTCGCCGTGGTCGGGGCGAGGAGCAGCCCACCGACGCCGACCAGGTAACAGGCCAGGACGACGAGGACCAGCGGCCGCTGCCCCCGCCCGCGGGCCTGCATCGAGCCCGCGACCGTCGGCCCGAGGAAGGCCCCGACCGCGCCGGTCACCGTGGACACCGCCAGGAGCGCCCCGCCGTCGGCGGCCGGCAGCCCGGCGTCGGTGAGCAGGGTCGGCAGCCAGGCGGCCAGCGCGTAGAACTGGGTCGACTGCATGCCCAGGAAGACCGTCACCCGGCGGGCCAGCGGCTCCCGCAGCAACCCCCAGGACCGCCCCGGGCGCCCGCACCCCGCCGCGGCGGCTGGCGCCGGTGCCCGCGACCGGCAGCCACACGGCCAGGGCGAGGACGGCGAGCAGCCCCCACCCGGCCAGCGCCGTCCGCCAGTCCAGCCCCAGCGCCATCTGCAACGGCACGGTGAGCCCGGCGGCCACCGCGGCGCCGACGTTGAGCGCGGCGGAGTAGACGCCCATGACCAGGCCGGGCCGGGCGAACTCGCGCTTGACGTAGGCCGGGACCAGCACGTTCGCGACGGCGATGGCACCGCCGGCGATCACCGTGCCGCCGTAGAGCGCCGCGACCGGGTCCAGCAGCCGCAGGGCGACCCCGCCGGTCAGCAGCACCAGGGAGGCGGCGACCGCCGTCTCCAGCCCGAGCCGGCGTGCCAGCCGGGGTGCGACCGGGGCGAACGCGCCGAAGCACAGCACCGGGAGCGAGGTGAGCAGCCCGCCCAGCGCGCTGGACAACCCGGTGTCGGCCCGCAGCTCCACCAGCACCGGTGCGACCCCGACGACCGCCGGGCGCTGGTTCAGCGCCACCAGGACGACGGCGAGGGCCAGCAGCAGGGTCCCGGCCGTCGTCCGGGCCGGGGGTGTCTGCAGGGTGCCCACAGCCCCCGGTCCGCTCACGGCGCCAGCAGACCACGGGCTCCGGCGGCGGGCCGCACCCGGCTCGGATGACACCCGGTGCCACCTGGGTGCAACCGTGCTGCGACCGGGGGTGGTCCCGCTCACACCACCGTGCAAGAGTGACGTCAACACCCCTGTGCAACACCGACGTCGAACAGTGGAAGCGAGCGCATGAGCATCCTCGGCACCCGGGTGGTCCGTACGGAGGACCCCCAGTTCCTGACGCGTGGGGCGGTCTACACCGACGACCTCACCGACGAGCGCCTCACCGGCGCCCTGCACGCCACCTTCGTCCGCTCCCAGGTGGCGCACGCGAAGATCCTGTCGGTCGACACCGAGGCCGCGAAGCAGGCTCCCGGCGTCGTCGCGGTCTACACCGCCGCCGACCTGACCGACCTGCCCCCCCTGGCCCCGCCCTTCCCGTTCATCGCGGCCGAGTTCGAGCGGCAGTGGCTGTGCACCGACACCGTCCGCTTCGTGGGTGACGCGATCGCCGTCGTCCTCACCGAGGAGCGCTACCAGGGCGAGGACGCCGCGGAGCAGGTCGTCGTCGACCTCGACGTGCTGCCCGCCGTCGTCGGCACCGCGAACGCCGCCAAGGACGAGACGATCCTCTTCCCGGCCGCCGGCACCAACGTGCTCGCCGCCTTCGGGGAGCCGGCCCCGGCCGACTTCTTCGACGGCTGCGAGGTCGTCGTCGAGCAGGCCGTGGTCAACCAGCGCGTCGCCCCGGTGCCGCTGGAGACCCGCGCGACCTCGGCCGTGTGGGGCGAGGACGGCCGGGTCACCGTCTGGTGCACCAACCAGGGCGCCCAGCAGGCCAAGGGCCAGATCGCCGAGTGGCTCGGCCTGGACGCCTCGCTGGTCCACCTGATCACCCCCGACGTCGGTGGTGGCTTCGGCGCCAAGATCGGTGCCGACCCCGAGTACGCCCTCGTCGCGCACCTGGCCAAGCTGTCCGGCCGCCCGGTCCGCTGGACCGAGAGCCGCTCGGAGAACCTCACCTCGATGCTGCACGGCCGCGGCCAGGACCAGGTCGTGAAGATCGGCGGCAGCCGGGACGGGAAGATCGAGGCCTACAGCCTGGTCACCGACCAGGACGGCGGCGCCTACCCGCGCATCGGCGTCGTGCTGCCCACGCTGACGATGCTGATGACGCCCGGCACGTACGCCTTCCCGAAGGTGCACGCCCAGGCCCGTGCGCTGGCCACCAACACCACCCCGATCGGCGCCTACCGCGGCGCCGGCCGACCGGAGGCCACCGCCGCCGTCGAGCGGGCGGTCGACCTGTTCGCCGCCGAGATCGGCATGGACCCGGCCGAGGTGCGCCGGATCAACCTGGTGCCGAAGTTCGACGAGCCGCACACCACCTCGATGGGCGCCACCTACGACAGCGGCGACTACGTCGCGGCGCTGGACCGCGCCCTCGAGGCCTCGGGCTACGCCGGGCTGCGCGCGGAGCAGAAGGCGCGCCGGGAGCGTGGCGACGCCCGCCAGCTGGGCATCGGCATCAGCACCTACGTCGAGATCACCGGGGCCGACAACGGCGCCGGCACCGGCGAAGAGGCCGAGCTCGAGGTGCACGCCGACGGCACCGCCACCGTCCTCACCGGCACCTCGCCGCACGGCCAGGGCCACGCCACCACCTGGGCGATGCTCGCCAGCGACCAGCTGGGCATCCCGGTCGAGAAGATCACCGTCCTGCACGGTGACACCGACCGGATCCCCAAGGGCGGCGGCACCATGGGCTCCCGCTCGCTGCAGCAGGGAGGTGCGGCGGTGCACCAGGCCGCCGTCGAGCTCGTCGAGGTCGCCAAGAAGCGGGCCGCCGAGCGCCTGGAGGCCAACCCCGACGACCTGATCGTCGACCTGGGCTCCGCCTCGCTGCAGGTCAAGGGCACCCCCGGGGTCTCGGTGAGCTTCGCCGAGCTGGCCGCCGAGGAGGCGCTGATGGTGCAGACCACCTTCACCGCAGCCGCCGCGACCTTCCCCTTCGGCGCGCACGTGGCCGTCGTGGAGACCGACGTCGAGTCGGGCAAGGCGACCGTCGTCCGCATCGTCACCGTCGACGACGCCGGCACGATCATCAACCCGCTGCTCGCCGAGGGCCAGCGGCACGGTGGCATCGCCCAGGGCGTGGCCCAGGCCCTGCTGGAGGAGGTCCTCTACGACGAGGACGGCAACCCGCAGACCTCCACGCTGGCCGACTACCCGTTCATCTCCGCCACCGAGCTCCCGAGCTTCGAGCTGGTCGAGATGGCCACCCCCACCCCGATGAACCCGCTGGGTGCCAAGGGGATCGGGGAGGCCGGGACCATCGGCTCCACCCCGGCGGTGCAGTCCGCCGTCATCGACTCCGTCGCCCACCTCGGCGTCCGGCACGTCGACATGCCCGCCACCTCCATGCGCGTCTGGAAGGCCGTCCAGGCCGCGCAGCAGACCCAGAACGGGAGCACGAACTGATGCAGGTCTCGATGACCGTCAACGGGCAGCAGCGGACCGACGAGGTCGAGCCGCGGATGCTGCTGGCGCACCACCTGCGCGACAACCTGGGGCTCACCGCCACCAACATCGGCTGCGACTCGACGTCCTGCGGTGCCTGCACCGTGATCGTCGACGGGCTGTCGGTGAAGAGCTGCACGGTGCTCGCGCTCCAGGCCGAGGGCTCGCAGGTCACCACGCTGGAGGGCCTGGCCGGCGAGGACGGCGAGCTGCACCCCGTGCAGGCCGCCTTCCAGTCCGAGCACGGTCTCCAGTGCGGCTTCTGCACCTCGGGCATGGTCATGGCCTCGGTGGGCGTCCTGGCGGCGAACCCGAACCCGACCGACCGGGAGGTCCGCGAGGGCCTGGAGGGCAACCTCTGCCGCTGCACCGGCTACCACAACATCGTCCAGGCGGTCCTCAAGGCCGCCGAGGCCGGACCGGTCGCCGGCCAGGTCCCGCAGTCGCAGGAGGTGTCCGCGTGATCCCCAGCCCGTTCGACTACGTGCGCGTCTCCTCGGTCGACGAGGCCGTGGCGGCGCTGGCCGAGCACGGCGAGGACGCCAAGATCCTCGCCGGCGGGCACTCGCTGCTGCCGATCATGAAGCTGCGGCTGGCCATCCCCACGGTGCTCATCGACATCTCCGGGATCGCCGACCTGAACTACGTCCGCGTCGACGGCGACCAGGTCGCCATCGGGGCCGGCACCCGGCACCACGACCTGGAGAACTCCGACGTGGCGAAGGCCGAGGTGCCGCTCCTGCCGCACGTCGCCTCCCGCGTCGGTGACCCCCAGGTGCGCCACCGCGGCACCCTCGGCGGCACCGTCGCGCACTGCGACCCCGCCTCGGACCTGCCCACCGCGCTCCTCGCGCTCGGTGCCGACGTGGTGCTCGCGGGCCCGAACGGCCGCCGCACCGTGCCGATCACCGAGTTCTTCCTCGGGTTCTTCGAGACGGCCATGGAGGAGGGGGAGCTCATCGTCGAGCTCCGCGTCCCCCGCACCGGCGACGCCGGCTGGGCCTACGAGAAGTTCACCCGTCGGGAGAACGACTGGCCGATCGTCTCGGCCGCCGTGGCGCACCTGCCCGGCGGCGGGGTCGGCGTGGCACTGGCCAACATGGGCGGCGTGGTGCTGAAGGCCACCGCCGTCGAGGACGCGCTGGCCGAGGGGAAGTCGATCGAGGAGGCCGCCGCGCTGGCCGCGGAGGGCACCTCGCCGTCCTCGGACATGCACGCCGACGCCGAGTACCGCTCGCACCTGGCCCGGCTGCTCACCCGCCGGGCGCTGGCGGTCGCGGCCGGCGAGGCCGAGGCCAGCACCGCGGAGAGCACCGCCGCGGCCTGACCCCACAGCACGGACGAGAGCGCCCTCCCCGGACCCCGGGGAGGGCGCTCTCGGCGTGTCAGGAGGCGGCGGTGATCATCCCGGCCGCGACGGTGGCGTTGGTGGCCTCGTCGACCAGGATGAACCGGCCGGTGGCCCGGTTGTGCCGGTAGTCGTCGACGAACAGCGGCTGGGTGGTGCGCAGGGTGATCCGGCCGATGTCGTTGAGCCCCAGCTCGGTGGCGGTGTCGTCGGGCTCGAGGGTGTTGACGTCGAGCCGGTGCTGCAGCGCCTTCACCACCGCCCGCACCGAGCGGGTGGTGTGCTTGACGGCCAGCTTCTGCCGGGGCCGCAGGGGCTCGTCGGTCATCCAGCAGACCACCGCGTCCAGGTCCTGCGTCGCGGTCGGCCCGCCCGCGGGGTGGGACAGCAGGTCCCCGCGGGAGACGTCGACGTCGTCGGTCAGCCGCAGGGTCACCGCCATCGGCGGGAACGCCTCGGCCACCGGGCCCGCGGGGCCGTCGACGGCGGCGATCGTCGTCGTCCGGCCCGAGGGGAGCACCTGCACCTCGTCGCCCGGGCGGAACACCCCGCTGGCCACGGTGCCGGCGTAGCCGCGGTAGTCGCGGTGCGCGTCGGACTGCGGCCGGATCACGTACTGCACCGGGAACCGGGCGTCGGTGAGGTTGACGTCGCTGCCCACCTCGACCCGCTCGAGGTGGTCCAGCAGGGAGGGCCCGTCGTACCAGGGCATCCGCTCCGAGGGCGTGACCACGTTGTCCCCGGCCAGCGCCGAGATGGGGACGACGGTGAGGTCGGGGACGTCGAGCTTGGCCGCGAAGGCCCGGAACTCGTCGCGGATGGCGGTGAAGACGTCCTGCGACCAGTCGACGAGGTCCATCTTGTTCACCGCGACCACCAGGTGCGGCACCCGCAGCAGCGAGGCGAGGAACGCGTGCCGGCGGGACTGCTCGAGCACCCCCTTGCGGGCGTCGACCAGCACGATCGCGAGGTCGGCGGTCGAGGCGCCGGTGACCATGTTGCGGGTGTACTGCACGTGCCCGGGGGTGTCGGCCAGGACGAAGGTGCGCCGCGGGGTGGTGAAGTACCGGTAGGCGACGTCGATGGTGATGCCCTGCTCGCGCTCGGCGCGCAGGCCGTCGGTGAGCAGCGACAGGTCGACGTGGTCGCCCCGGCTGGCCCGCGAGATCGCCTCGTACTGGTCCTCGAAGACGGCCTTGCTGTCGTAGAGCAGCCGGCCGATGAGGGTGGACTTCCCGTCGTCCACCGAACCCGCGGTCGCGATCCGCAGGATGTCCTTGCGGGCGGTGGCGAGCTCCGCGGCGGCGGAGGTCAGGGCGTCGTGGTCGCTCACGCGGCCACCTCCTGGGTCGGGGTGTGGCGGGGGACGGCGCACAGGCGGACGCTGGGCCGGTGTTCTTCGCACCGCTGGTCCCGGCACTGGCGGTCGTGGTGGTCGGCTACCTGGTGGGCTACGGGGTGACCGTGCTGGTCAGCCGCGGGCTGGACGCGGCCTTCGGCGCCCCGCTCGGTGCCGGGGTGCCCGAGGTGGTGGGCTGGCTCCTGGGCCTGGCCCTGCTGGTGGGCGTGGTCCGGTGGCTGCTGCTGCGCAGACGGCGACGGGCCCATCAGAAGTAGCCCTCCTTCTTCCGGTCCTCCATCGCGGCATCGCTGACCTTGTCGTCGCCGCGGGTGGCCCCCCGCTCGGTCAGCCGGGTCACCGCGATCTCGGCGATGACCTCCTCGACGGTGGCGGCCTCCGAGGGCACGGCCGCGGTGAGGTTGGCGTCCCCGACGGTGCGGTAGCGCACCGACCGGCGGGTGACCTCCTCGCCGTCCCGGGGGGTGATGAACTCGTTGACCGCGTAGAGCATCCCGGCGCGGTCGACGACGTCACGGTCGGCGGCCAGGTAGAGGTCGGGGATCGCGATCTGCTCCTGCGCGATGTAGCCCCAGATGTCCAGCTCGGTCCAGTTCGACAGCGGGAACACCCGGATCGACTCACCCAGGTGGATCCGGCCGTTGTAGAGGTCCCAGAGCTCGGGCCGCTGGTTCTTGGGGTCCCACTGCCCGAACTCGTCGCGGAAGCTGAACACCCGCTCCTTGGCCCGGGCCTTGTCCTCGTCCCGGCGGGCACCGCCGAACAGGGCGGTGAACCCGTGCTGCTCGACGGCGTCCAGGAGCACCGGGGTCTGGATGCGGTTGCGGGAGCCGTTGGGCTCCTGCTTCACCGTGCCGGCGGCGATCGCGTCGGGCACGGAGGCCACGACGAGCTCCACCCCGAGCTCGGCCACCCGGCGGTCACGGAAGGCCAGCACCTCGGGGAAGTTCAGCCCGGTGTCCACATGCATCACCGGGAACGGGATGCGGGCCGGGGCGAAGGCCTTGCGGGCCAGCTCGAGCATGACGATCGAGTCCTTGCCGCCGCTGAACAGCAGCACCGGACGCTCGAGCTCGGCGGCGACCTCGCGGATCACGTGGATCGACTCGGCCTCGAGGGTCTGCAGCTGGGTCAGCCGGTGCTCAGGGGTGCTCACGCGCAGGTGCTCCGGGTGCTCGAGGGCGACGGACGGGTCATCCCCACCAGTCAGGTGGGGATTGCCCGATCAGTCTCGCTCATGCCCCGGCGCGCACCGCGGCCAGCACCCGGTCGGCCAGCTCGGGCCGACACACGACCAGGTCGGGCAGCCACGCCTCGGCCACCGCGTACTGCAGCGGCGAGCCGTCCAGCCGGGAGGCGAACAGCCCCGCTGCGCGGGCGACGGCGACCGGGGCGGCGGAGTCCCACTGGTACATCCCGCCGGCGTGCACGTAGGCGTCGGCCTCCCCACGCACCACGGCCAGCGTCTTGTAGCCGGCCGACCCCAACGGCACGAGGACGGCGCCCAGGGCGTCCGCGGCGGCCCGGGCCTGCGCCGGCGGTCGGCTGCGGGACACCGCGACGCGCAGCGGACCGTCGGGCACCGGGGGGACGACCGGGGCCGGGTCGGTGGTGACCACCTCGCCGAGTGCGGGCAGCCCCACGGCCGCTGCCGTCAGGTCGCCCGCGGAGCGTTCCCACAACGCCACGTGCACCGCCCAGTCGTGCCGGTCCCCGGAGCGGTACTCCCGGGTGCCGTCCAGCGGGTCGACGATCCACAGCCGGTCCGCGGTGAGCCGGGCCGGGTCGTCGACGGCCTCCTCGCTGAACACCGCGTCGTCGGGCCGGTGCTCAGCGAGGACGGCGGCGATCGCGGCCTGGGCGGCGGCGTCCCCGGCGTCGCCGAGGGCCTCGTCGTGCAGCTCACCGGCCTGCAGCAGCGGCAGCAGGACGTCGGCGGCGGCCCGGGCGGCGAGGGCGGCGACCTCGACGTCGCTGCGGCTCACGCGTCGTCCCCGGGGTGCAGGGCGGTGGCGTCGGTGGCCCGACCGGGCGGGGCGTGCTTGCCGGAGGCGTCGGTGATCTCGCCGAAGTAGGCGGCCATCTGCTCGTCCCGGGGGGTGACGAAGAGCCCGCGCACGGAGACGAGCACCCGGTCGGGGTCGGCGGCCAGGGCGACGCTGCCGTGGACCGTGGTCTTGCGGCCGTCCTCCTCGGCCACCCAGGCGCGGAACACCAGCGGCGTCTGCAGCGGCACCGGGCCGCGGTAGTCCAGCTCCAGGTGCGCCGTCATGCCCCAGCGGTCCGCGGCGACTGCGGCGGAGCCCAGCAGCTGGTCCATCAGCAGACCGCTCATGCCGCCGTGCAGGAAGCCGGGCGGGCCCTCGTACTGCAGGCCCAGGGTGGCCTCGGCGACCACGCCGGCCCCGTCCCGGCGGATGCGCAGCGGCGGGGCGATCGCGCTGCCCACCCCGGTGACCGGGGAGAACACCCGGCGGAAGGCGACCGGGTCGTCCAGGGCCGGGAGCTCGTGCCGGTCCCGGGTGCTGGTGAGCAGCCCCCGGCTGATCTCCCGCGCCCGGGCAGCGGCGGCGGCGAGCTGGCTGGGGCCGACCGTGGTGCGCACCGAGGCCTGCACCAGCTCGCGGACGGCGTCGCCCAGGTCGGTGACCGCGGCCATCAGCTCGGGGTCGTAGGGGCTCTCGGTGGTCACCGCCGGACCGTATCCCGCCCGGTCAGGCCTGCAGGGCGCGGTGCCGGGCCAGCTGGTCGGGGCGCAGCTGCAGGACGGTGCCCTGGCACTCGGTCAGCACCGTCGCCGGGTCGGCCGCGGTGGCCAGCGTGGTGGTCACCCGCCACCGGGTGTCCTCGGCCGAGGTGACCCGGGCCTCGAGCACCAGGTCGGCGTCCTGGGGCACGGGCCCGCGGTAGGCGATCGCCAGCTTGCTGACCAGCCGCGGCTGGTCGTCGCCCAGCACCGCCTGGCCGGTCATCGTCTCCAGGAGCAGGGCCAGCACCCCGCCGTGCACCGCACCGGGTGCCCCCTGCTGCACGGCGCCCAGCCGGCAGGTGCCGGTGGCGGCGTGGTGGGCGCGGGTGACGGTGAGCGGCGGGGGCGACCGGGCTGCCGCTGCCGGTGGCCGGGTCGAACGCCGAGGCGCCGGTGGGGGCGAGGCCGCCGTCGGCCCGTCGGTCGGCCGAGGGCGGCTCACCGGCGGCCCGGGGGTGCGCGGCCAGCAGGTCGGTCAGTGCGTCCAGCTGCGCGACGACGTCGTCCAGCACGTCGTCGGGGGCCTCGGTGCCGACGACGGCGCTGCGCAGCCGGCGGGTGGCGGCACCGAGCCGGTCCACGGCGTCGCGGCGAGGGGTCTGCGGGGCGGGCACCGGGGGAGGCTAGCCGGGGGCGTCGGTGGCGGGGTCGGGGTCCTCCCCGGGCACCAGCTGGCCGCTGTCCGGGGGGCCGGACCGGGGCAGCCGGACGACGAAGGCTGCCCCCTCACCGGGCGCCGTCCGCACGGTGACGGTGCCACCGTGCGCCTGCACCAGCGAGGACACGATGGACAGGCCCAGCCCGGTGCCCCCGGCGGCCCGGGTGCGCGAGGCATCGGCCCGGTAGAAGCGCTCGAAGACCCGCTCGGCGTCGGCCGGGTCCATGCCCGGGCCCCGGTCGGCCACGGTCAGGGTGACCACGTCGGGGTCCGCGGGGTCCTCGGACAGCGACACGGTGACCGCGGCGTCGACCGGGGTGTGGGTGAGGGCGTTGGTGACCAGGTTGCCCACCACCTGGCGCAGCCGGGACTCGTCGCCCAGCACCACGGGGACGTCGGTCAGGGATGGCTCGAGCACCAGGGACACCGGCCGGTCGGGTTGGACCGCGCCGGCGTCGTGGACGGCGTCCCCGGCGACCTCGGCCAGGTCGACCGGGAGCAGAGCCAGGGTGCGCTGCTGGTCCAGCCGGGCCAGCTGCAGCAGGTCCTCCACGAGCAGGCCCATCCGGGTGGCCTCGGCCTCGATCCGGCCCATCATCCGGGCGGTGCTCTCCGGGTCGCTGGCCGCGCCGTGCCGGTGCAGCTCGGCGAAGCCGCGGATCGAGGTCAGCGGGGTGCGCAGCTCGTGGCTGGCGTCGGCGACGAACCGGCGCATCCGGGCCTCCGAGGCCCGGGCCTGCTCCTCCGACGTCGCCTGCGCCCGGAACGCGCCCTCGATCCGGCTGAGCATCCCGTTGAGCGCCGTGGACAGCCGCCCGACCTCGGTGCGGTCGTCGCCGGCGGGCACCCGGCGGGACAGGTCGCCGCCGGCGATCGCGGCCGCCGTGTGCTCGACCTCGACCAGCGGGCGCAACGAGTTGCGCACCAGCAGGTACCCGGCGACGCCCAGCAGCACCAGCACCAGCAGGCCGACGACGACCTGGATGGCGATCAGCCGGCCGAGGATCTTCTCGTCGTCGGACAGGTCGATGCCCACCACCACGACGAGCCCGTCCGAGACCTGGGCGGCCACCAGCCGCCAGGAGGTGCTGCCGTCGGCCCCGCGGACGGTGAGCGGTGCGTCGTCGTAGGCGGCGATGCTGTCCACGTCGATGGCCGAGACGTCGGGCAGGGAGGAGACGCTCGTCCGCGGACCGTAGAAGACCCGGGTCTGGCCGTCGGTGGGCACGCAGGCGAAGTAGCTGGCGCCGAAGGGGAACCCCGGTGAGCTGCAGTTGGTCTGGGTCGTCGCCGGGTCGCCCTCCAGGTCGCGGGCGTAGCCGCTGAGCTGGGCGTCCTGCTGGTCGACGAGGTACTCGCGCAGGAGGTTGGTCGCCGCGAAGCCGGTGGCCGCCAGCGCCAGGGCGACCAGCACGACGAGGAGGCCGACCAGGGTGATCCGCAGCGGCACCCGTTGCGGGTGCAGCGGCGGCTGGTCGGCCTCCAGGAGATCGGTGGCGCTGCCGGACACGGGGGCGGCTCAGCTCCCGCGGGGCAGGCGCAACGAGTAGCCGACGCCGCGCAGGGTGTGCAGCAACCGGGGCTCGGTGGTGTCGATCTTGCGGCGCAGGTAGGAGATGTAGGACTCCACGACGTTGGCCTCGCCGTTGAAGTCGTAGTTCCACACGTGGTCGAGGATCTGCGCCTTGGAGAGCACCCGGCCCGGGTTGCTCATCAGGTAGCGCAGCAGCTTGAACTCCGTGGGCGACAGGCTGATCAGCTCGCCGGCCTTGAGGACCTCGTGGGACTCCTCGTCCAGCTCGATGTCGGCGAACACCAGCCGCGGGGCCTCACCGACCGGCCGGGCGCTGAGGCTGCGGCGCAGCACGGCGCGGATGCGGGCCAGGACCTCGTCGAGGCTGAAGGGCTTGGTGACGTAGTCGTCGCCGCCCAGCGTCAGGCCCGACACCTTGTCCTCGGCGGCGTCCCGGGCGGTGAGGAACAGCACCGGGGTCTGGGTGCCGTTCTGCCGCAGTCGGCGGACGACGCCGAAGCCGTCGAGGCCGGGCATCATCACGTCGAGCACCAGCAGGTCGGGGCGGAACTGCGCGGCGACGGCGAGGGCCTGCTGGCCGTCGGCGGCGGTCGCCACCTCGAAGCCGGCGTACCGCAGGCTGGCCGAGAGCAGCTCGCGGATGTTCGGCTCGTCGTCCACCACGAGGAGCCGCGCCTCGGGGGTCCGGGGTCCCGCGCTGCTGCTCACGTGCCCTCCGCGCTCCGGTGCCGTCGTCGTCATGGGCCACAGGTTGTTCGCAGCGACTGGGCCCGGACTGGACGCTACCTGTGAGGAGTCTGCGAAGCCGTCCGTGTCACCCGGCGGGGGACATCGCCCGTCCACGCCGCCAGTAGCCGATCGCGTGGTGCTGGGCCCGGCCCAGGCCCCACCGTCCCCGGAGGTCGGCCCGGACGGCGCGGACGGTCGCGGACTCCGCGGCGACCCAGGCGAAGACGTCGGGGTCGGCCGGCGTCTCCAGGGCGGCGACGGCGGCGACCAGCAGGTCGGGTGCCCCCGGGTCGGCGTCCCCGCGGTGCAGCCAGCGGACCTCGACCCCGGCGGGGTGCGCCAGGGGCTGCTCCTCGGCGGCGCCGGCGACCTCCAGCAGGGCCACGCCCCGGGTGCCGGGGTCGGCCGCGGCGAGGATCCGGCTGATCGCCGGCAGTGCGGTCTCGTCGCCGACCAGCAGCACCCACCCGGCGGGGGTGTGCCCGAGGGGGGCCACGCTGGCCACGGCCAGCACGTCTCCCGGGGTGGCAGCGGCGGCCCAGGTGGCGGCGGGGCCGTCGCCGTGCAGCACGAAGTCGATGTCGACGAGACCGGCACCGGGGTCCTGCCGGCGCGCGGTGTAGCTGCGCAGCGCGACGCCGTGGCTGCCCTGCGGCCACACGATCCGGCCGTCCCGCGCCACGTCGGGCCAGCGGGGCGCGCGGTCCCCGACGCGGGGCACGAGCAGGGCCAGGGTGGGTCCGGCTGCGGCGACCACCTCGGGAGACGCCGACAGCGAGACCCGGCGCACGGCGGGCGTGACGTCGGTGGTGGACACCACGGTCAGCACGTCGACCGGGCGGGTCCCCTCCGGGCTGCTCACGTCGAGGGTGCTCACGACCGGCCAGCCTAGGGCGGCCGGCGGGGCCGACCCGGCCGGCCCCGGGGGAATGGGGCCGACCGGGCCGGCGATCACGAGGACGACTGATCACAGAGAGTGACTGCCGCGGTGCTCTGACCGGGTCTCTCGCCGGTCGCGTCGTCCTGGACACCACGCTACGTGAGCGCCGGGGCCCAGGGGCGGCTCGAGCGGTCCGAGCCACCCGGACGGGTGACCAACCGGGCTTCCGCTGGTCGACGAGCCCTCCCGCTGGCCCGGGATGTGTGGACGAGGGGCGGGGCGGGCAGCAGTCGGGCCCGACGACGCGAGGAGCACGACGTGAGCGACGACCTCAAGAAGGGTGACGACGTCACCTGGAAGACCCACGGCACCAAGACCGAGGGCACCGTGACACGGAAGATCACCGAGGAGACCGAGGCCGGTGGTCGGACGGTCAAGGCCAGCGAGGACGAGCCGCAGTACGAGGTGGAGAGCGACAAGTCCGGCAAGACCGCGGTGCACAAGCCCGAGGCGCTGGACAAGCAGTGACCGGTCCGGCGGAGGACGTGCAGACCGGCGGCACGCACGGCGCGATGCGCGACGACGTGCTCGCCGCGGAGTCCGAGGCGGTCACCCGCACCGGGCACGACGGCCGGGTGGAGGAGTCCCGGGAGGCCGAGCCCAGCGGCGAGGACCAGCCCGATGTCGACGCCGCTCCCGACGGCACCCTGACCGGTGGGGTGCCGGCCGGGACGGACGCCGCGACCGTGCAGCTGCGGAGCGAGCTGGCGCGCTGGCTGGACCGGGCGGACTTCCCGAGCACCGGCGCCGACCTGGTCGAGGCCGCCCGGGACCACCGGGCGCCGGACGCGGTGGCCGACGAGCTGTCCCGGCTGCCCGGAGGGGAGACCTACACCCGGATCGGCGAGGTGGTCCGCGCCCTGGGCCACCCCACGGAGGACTGAGTGGCCGAGGTCGGTCAGCGTCCGCGCTGGCCGGCCTCCTCCTCGGCGATCTCCTCGGCACCCCGGCGGCGGAACAGCTTGGAGCCCGGGAACCCCTTGGCCAGTTCGCGCAGGTCCTGCACGGTGTCCAGCAGCTGGTGCACGTCGGGGGCCAGGTCGCCCATCGAGGCCACCACCGGCAGCACGTCCTCGTCCAGGTGCTTCACCAGCACCGGCAACCGGTCGACCAGGGTGACCAGGGCGGCGATCTCCGCGGGGTCCAGGTCGTCGGCGAAGGTCCGCAACAGCGGGGCCAGCTGCTCCAGGGCGGGCTGGTAGGCGTCCAGCAGCGGGCTGGTGCGGCCGAGCAGGGCGGTCGCCTCGAGGAGCAACGCGTCGGCGGCGGCCCGGGTCGTCTCGATCCCGGCGATCGCCGAGTCCGCGTCGGTGCGGGTGCCGGCCACTCCCGCGATGGCCTCGTCGGCGGTCCGCTTGGTGGCCTCCACCCCGGCGATCGCCTCGTCCGCGGCGGCCCGGGTCGCCGCGACCCCGGCGATGGCCAGGTCGGCGCGGGCCTTGGTGCCCTCCACCCCGGCCACGGCGTCCTCGGCGCGGTCGACGACGGCCTCCACCCGGGCCAGCAGCACGGCCACCCGGTCCAGCAGCAGTTCACCCTGCCCGACCGCGGTGACGACCCGGGGGACGAGGGCGAGTGACTGCGTGACGAGGTCGCGCAGGCCCTCCGCGGCGGAGAACAGGTCGGCCGGGCCGGGCAGCGGAGGCAGCTTCACAGCCCCGACGCTACGCAGGGAACGGACCCGGCGTGGGGCGACCGGGTGCTGCCGACCTCCCCGTATCGTGGCCGGGTCCCCGACGGCGGCGTCGGCCGACCTCGTGGCGGGGACCGGCGGCCGGGGCCGAGGGCGCCGCGGAGCACAGACGATGGGGTGTCGAGACCTGGTGGCTGACCAGCCGAGGCGGGACGACGGCCCCGGCGACGGACACCCCGACCCCACCAGCCCCACCGACCCCAGCACCCCCCGCGGGAGCCGTGCCTCGCGGCGTGGGGGGCGCGCCGCCGACGCGGCGCTGACCGTGGAGGCCCTGCTCGCCCGCTCCCGCGAGGCCCAGGACACCGGCGGGCGGGCCGCCGGTCGACGCCGCGCGGACCGGCGTCCGGTGGACCCGCAGCCGCCGGTCACCAGCGAGCTCCCGGCGCAGGCCGCCACCCCGCCGGTCGCCCCGCCCGTCCCGCCGCCCACCCCGCCCCGCGCGCCCGCAGCTCGGCCCTCGGCGCCGGTGCCACCACTGCCCGGCACCCCGCGGGCGGCAGCCCAGGGCGACGGCGTCCGGATGTCCACCCCGGTGCCGCCGCTGCCCGGCACCGCCCGGGCCGGGGCACCCGTCCCGCCGATCCCGGGCCGGGACGTGCCGATCGTCCAGCGGCCGCCGACCCGTGCGGAGCGCCGGGCCGCGATGAGCCCGCTGCGGCGCCGCCTGGTGCGCGCCGTCGTCGTCCTCGCGGTGCTGCTCGGGTTGGTCGGCAGCTACTACGTGGGGCTGTACTTCTACGTCGACCGGTCGGTGCAGCGGGTCGCGGCGCTGGCCACCGACGCCCCCGAGGTGCTCGCGCCCCAGCTGCAGGCCGGCGCGCAGACCTACCTCGTCGTCGGCACCGACCTGCCGGGGCAGACCGGGCCGGCGTCGGTGACCACGCTCATCGCGCACGTGCCCGCCGAGGGCGGTCGTGCCGTGCTGGTCACCGTCCCGCCGACCGCCCTGGTGGACACCCCCGAGTGCCGCACGGCCGAGGGTGGCCGGCGGGAGCCCACCTCGGAGTCCTTCGCCGACGCGCTGCTCGACGGTGGACCCTCGTGCCTGGTCCGCGCGGTCCAGCAGCTGTCCGGCCTGCGGGTGGACCACTACCTGGGGGTCGACCTCGGGGGGCTGCCCGGGATGGTCGACGCCGTCGGGGGCATCTCGGTCTGCCTCGCGGCGCCCCTGCCGGCCGGCAGCGCCGCGGTGACCCTGGACGCGGGCACCAGCGAGCTCGACGGCGATCAGGTCGCCGGGGTGCTGCGCCCGGGCAGCAGCGGCTCCGACGTCACCGGCACCGAGGTGGCCGAACGCGAGCAGCTGCTGCTGACCTCCACCCTGCGCGAGGCGCTGAGCCCCGGGTCGCTCGTCGACCCGATCGGGACGACGTCCTTCCTCACCCGGGCCGCCGATGCGTTCACCGTCGACGACGGCACGACGCTGGGCGACGTCCGGGCGCTGGCCTCGACGCTGCGGGAGGTGTCCGGGGACGCCGTGGAGCGCACCACGCTGCCGGTCGAGCGGGTCGGCTACGTGCCCACCGGCGGCACCGCCGCGCACGTGCTGCTCGACGGCGACGCCACCCGGAGCCTGTTCGACGCGGTCATCCGCACCGGCGCGCTGCCCGCCCCGACCGAGCCGGCCACCGCCGAGGCGGCCCCGGTGGCGGCTCCGGCCACGGTCTCGGTGGCCCCCGCCGACGTCACCGTCGACGTCCTGGACGCCACCGGCACCCGTGGGGACGACGGCGCGACCGGGGAGGTGGCCACCTCGACGGCGTCCGCGCTGGCCGCGCAGGGCTTCCGCACCGGCACCGTGGGCACCGAGTCCGGGGCGGTGTCCCAGACGCTGGTGCGCTTCGGACCCGACGCGGCGGCGCAGGCCAGCACGGTGGCCGCCGCCGTCCCCGGCTCGGTCCTGCAGCCCAGCGACGCGGTCGGCGGAGCGGTGCAGCTGGTGGTCGCCAGCCCCGACGTCGCCGTCCAGCCGGTCACCGTGGGCGCCGCGCTCCCGGAGAGCGCCGTCCCCACCGCGACCCCCACCCCCGAAGCCACCGCCACCTGCGGCTGAGACCACGAGGGCCCCGCCGACCGGTGGTCGACGGGGCCCACGTGCGGGACTGGCTGCCTCAGCCGAAGCGGCCGGAGATGTAGTCCTCGGTGGCCTTGACGTCGGGGTTGCTGAAGATCTTCTCGGTCGGGTTGAACTCGATGAGCCGACCCGGCTGACCCACGCCGTTGAGGTTGAAGAAGCCGGTCTGCTCGCTCACGCGGGCGGCCTGCTGCATGTTGTGGGTGACGATGACGATGGTGAACCGGTCCTTGAGCTCGGTCATCAGGTCCTCGATGGCCAGCGTGGAGATCGGGTCCAGGGCCGAGCAGGGCTCGTCCATGAGCAGCACCTGGGGCTCGACGGCGATCGCGCGGGCGATGCAGAGCCGCTGCTGCTGGCCACCGGACAGGCCGGCGCCGGGGCGGTCGAGGCGGTCCTTGACCTCGTTCCACAGGTTCGCGCTCTGCAGGGAGCGCTCGACGATGGCGTCGGTGTCGGACTTCTTCATCCGGCCGCCGTTGAGCCGCACCCCGGCGACCACGTTGTCGTAGATCGACATCGTGGGGAACGGGTTCGGGCGCTGGAAGACCATGCCGATCTGCCGGCGGACGGCGACCGGGTCGGTGTCCGGGTCGTAGAGGTTCTGGCCGTCCATGACGACCTTGCCCTCGACGCGGGCGCCCGGGATGACCTCGTGCATCCGGTTGAGCGACCGCAGGAAGGTCGACTTGCCACACCCCGAGGGACCGATCAGCGCGGTGACGCTGCGCGGTTCGATCGAGACGTTGACCCCCTCCACGGCCTTGAAGTTGCCGTAGAAGATGTCGAGGTCGGAGACCTCGATGCGCTTGGCCATGGTGTCTGCTCTCGTCTCTCTGCGGGTCGGGTTCGGGGTCAGCGGTTGGTCTTGGGTGCGAACACCCGGCTGATCAGGCGGGCGATGAGGTTGAGCGCCATGACCAGGATGATCAGCAGGAGGGCTGCCGTCCAGGCCCGGCTGATGCCGAACTCCGGCGGCACACCCGGCTGGGTCAGCTGGTAGTAGGCGTAGACCGGCAGCGTCGCCATCCGGCCGTCGAACGGGTTGAAGTTCAGCGCGGTCGTGATGCCCACGGTGATCAGCAGCGGGGCGGTCTCGCCGACCACGCGGGCGATCGCCAGGGTGATGCCGGTGCCCAGGCCCGCGGCCGCGGTGGGCAGCACGACCTTGATGATCGTGCGCCACTTGGGCACGCCCAGGGCGTAGGCGGCCTCCCGCAGCTCGTTGGGGACGAGCTTGAGGACCTCCTCCACCGAGCGGACGACGACCGGGATCATCAGCACCGACAGGGCGACCGCACCGGCGACGCCCAGCCGCACGCCCGGGCCGAAGAGCAGCGCGAAGAGGGCGTAGGCGAACAGGCCGGCGACGATCGAGGGGATGCCGGTCATCACGTCGACCAGGAAGGTGATCCACTTCGACAGCTTGCCGCGGTTGCCGTACTCGACCAGGTAGATCGCGGCCATCACGCCGATCGGCACCGAGATCAGGGTGGCGAGTGCGGTGACGATCAGCGTGCCCATGATCGCGTGGTAGGCACCACCGCCCTCGCCGACGACACCGACCATCGAGCTGGTGAAGAACTCGGCGTCCAGCCGGCCCACGCCGTTGCTCACCACGGTGTAGACCAGCGAGAACAGCGGGACCATGGCGATCGCGAAGGCGGAGCTGACCAGGCAGGTCACCAGCCGGTCGGTGGACTTGCGGCGGCCCTCGACGGCGCGCGAGACGCCCCAGGTGACCAGGGTGCCCAGCACCACGGCGAGGACGACGAACAGGCCGGTGGACCAGCCCAGCAGGGCGGTCGGGGCGGCGGCGAGCAGGGCGCCGAGGACGAACAGGCCCCAGCCGGCGAACCGGGTGAGCCGGTTGCCGGACTCGGCGGCGAGGTCGAACTCGGGGGTGGACTCGGGGCGGCTGGGGGCGGTGGGGGTCTGGGTGCTCATCGGGGTCACTCCGTGAAGTCGGCGCGCCGGTTGACGACGTACCGGGCGGCCATGTTGACGGCGAGGGTGATGACGAACAGGGCCAGACCGCTGGCGATCAGCGCGTTCACGTCGAGCCCGGTGGACTCCGGGAAGTTCAGCGCGATGTTCGCCGCGATGGTCGAGGGGTTGCTCGAGGAGATGAGGTTGAAGGTGATGCCACCGGAGACCGAGAGCACCAGGGCGATCGCGAGGGTCTCGCCCAGTGCGCGGCCCAGACCGAGCATCGCGCCGCCGATGACGCCGGAGCGGCCGTAGGGCAGCACCGCCATCTTGATCATCTCCCAGCGCGTGGCGCCCAGGGCCAGGGCGGCCTCCTGGTGCAGCGTCGGGGCCTGGCGGAACACCTCGCGCGAGATGGCCGAGATGATCGGCAGGATCATCACCGCGAGGACGAGACCGGCGGTGAGCATCGTGCGACCGGTGCTCGAGGCGGGCCCGGCGAACAGCGGGATGAAGCCGAGGTGCTCCTCCAGCCAGCCGAACAGCGGGACCAGCGCCGGGGCCAGGGCGAAGATGCCCCAGAAGCCGAACACGACGCTGGGGATGGCGGCGAGCAGGTCGACCACGTAGCCCAGCGTCTGGGCCAGCTTGCGCGGGGCGAAGTACGTGATGAACAGGGCGATGCCGACCGCGAGCGGGGTGGCCACGACCAGCGCGATGACCGCCGCGAGCAGCGTGCCGAAGATCAGCGGGCCGATGTAGGCGGCGAGCCCCTCGCCGCCCGGGACGTCCTCGGGGGCCGCGGTGATCGCCGGGGTGGCCTCGGTGACCAGGAAGAGGGCGACCCCGGCCAGGACGACCAGGATCAGGATGCCGGCGGCGCGGGCGGTGCCGGCGAAGACGGAGTCACCGACCTGGCGGGGGCCGGTCGTGGGGAGGGGTGGGGTCTCGGTGGTGGTCACCGCTGGGCTCCATGAGCTCGTGCGCTGCGGGTGGGGGACTCGACGGCGACGGCGGCGTCGGAGCCGGGACGTCCCGGCGGGGGAGCGGAGGGGCGGACCTGCGTCATCTCGGTGCCCTTCTCGCCTCGGCGGTGCCCGTGCACGGCCGAGCGGCAGCCCGACCTCCTGGAACCTAGGAGTGCGAGGTGGACGGATCCGGGTGCGTCGGTGAACGGGAGGTGAACGAGGCCCGAGGATCGCCCGACGGGGTGAGGGATGGCTCACGTCATCGGGGTGGGGAGTGGTACTGCGGTGACCGTCGGTCAGGAGGGAGCGGGGTCCCGCCGCCAGGAGACGTCCACGGCGAACCGGGTGAACCCGGTCTTCTCGTAGAGGGACACCGCCGGGGTGTTGTCCTCCTCCACGTACAGCAGCACCTCGGCCAGGCCGCGGCCGCGCAGGTGCGCCAGGCCCAGGTCGGTCAGCGCCCGGCCCAGCCGCAGGCCCTGGGCGTCGGGGTCCACGCCGAGCACGT
Source organism: Geodermatophilaceae bacterium NBWT11 (assembly GCA_014218215.1). NCBI lineage: Bacteria > Bacillati > Actinomycetota > Actinomycetes > Geodermatophilales > Geodermatophilaceae > Geodermatophilaceae bacterium NBWT11. The sequence goes on along the minus strand of CP043652.1, from coordinate 1,321,051 downwards.
AGACCTCGCCGACCGCCTCGTCGCCGACCTCGCCGGCCGGGTGGGTCTTGGTCCAGTGCGAGCCCAGCAGGGTCTCCGTGCCGTCGGGGGCCACCCGCCAGGCGAGCAGGAACCCGGCCGGGTCGAACCACGCCTCGTCCTCGCGCAGGGCGACGTCCTGCGCGGTCATCCCGCCCTGCTCGGGGTGGTGGACGAAGGCGCGGGCGTTGACGTGCAGCCAGGCGTCCTCGTCCTGGCCCGGGCGGAAGGCGCGCACCACCACGTCGGCGGGCAGCTCCGGGCGCGGCTCGGGGTCCACGGTGTCCAGCGGGCGGCGCATCTGCAGCAGCGTGCGGGCCCGGGCGTACCCGCGGCCGGTGGCCAGCTCGGTGGAGCCGGGCAGCTCCCCGTGCGCCCACACCCGCAGCGGGCTCTCGGCGGCGAGCGCCTCGAGCCGGGTGAGCAGCAGGCCGCCCACCCCGGTGCGCCGGGCGGCGGGGGCGACGACGAGTTCGGCCTCGGCCTCCTCGCCCTCGGTCTCCAGCCGGGCGTAGCCCACCAGGGCCCCGACGTCGTCCCGGGCGAGCACGTCGTGGCCGCCCGCGGGACCGCCGTGCTGCAGCCGGAGCTCGGCCTCCTCCGACACCGGACGCACCCGGTCGGCGGCCGTGGCCGCGGCGAGCAGGGCGAGCACGTCCGCGACGTCGCCGGCGGGGAGCCGGTCGACGTCGGTGACGGTCGGGTGCGGGGTGGGGGTCAGGGTCTGCCGATCAGCGCAGCGGGGCGCCGCTGTCGGTGGTCTCGGCCGCGATGTTGGCCGCCGCGGTCGCATCGGCGACCTGCTGGTCGAGCTTGTAGCCGACGTTGCGCACGGTGCCGATCAGCTGCTCGTGCTCGGTGCCGAGCTTGGCGCGCAGCCGACGCACGTGGACGTCGACGGTGCGGGTGCCCCCGAAGTAGTCGTAGCCCCAGATCTCCTGGAGGAGCTGGGCGCGGGAGAAGACCCGGCCCGGGTGCTGGGCCAGGTACTTGAGGAGCTCGAACTCCTTGTACGTGAGGTCCAGCGGGCGGCCGCGGAGCTTGGCGGAGTAACTGTGCTCGTCGATGACGAGCTCACCGGCCTTGGTGACCCCGCCGTCGTCGGCGGCGGTCGGGGTGGAGGCGGCCAGCCGGCGGGCCGAGGCCCACTTGAGCCGGGCGTCGACCTCGGCCGGGCCGGCGGTGTCCAGGACGACGTCGTCGACCCCCCAGTCGGCCGACAGCGCGACCAGGCCGCCCTCGCTGAGCACGGCGACCACCGAGGCCGCGACGCCGGTCGAGGACAGCAGCGCGCACAGCGTGCGGGCCGAGACCAGGTCGTGCCGGGCGTCGACCAGGACGACGTCGCCGGCGTCCCCGTCGAGCAGGCTGGACAGCTCCGGGGCGACCACGCGGACCTGGTGGGCCAGCAGACCCAGGGCGGGGAGCACCTCGGTCGTCGCCTGACGGGCGGATGTCATGAGCACGAGCCGCATGTCGTCTCCTCACACGCACTGCACTGCCTCGGCGTCGACGCCGGTGTCGAGGTGAGAGGGCAGGATAGCCGACGTGGGCCCTGCCGTACCGACCTCGAGCGACGTCCGTGCGGTGACGGTGCGCACGGCCGACGGGGTGGACCTGCGCGGGATCGTCGTCCCCGCCGCCCTGCCGCGGCCCCTGGGTGGTGACGAGCGGCCGCTCACGTTCGTGCTGGCCCACGGGTTCACCAACTCCACCGCCCGCGCCCCGTTCCGCCGCCTGGCCCACGTGCTCGCGGCCTTCGGCGAGGTGCGCGGCCTGGACTTCCGCGGCCACGGCCGGTCCGGGGGTGCCACCGGCGTCGGCGGGGACGACGAGGTGCTCGACGTCGACGCCGCCGTGCGGGCGGCCCGGGCCGACGGCGCCGGGACCGTGGTGACCGTGGGCCTGTCCATGGGCGCGGGTGTGGCACTGCGCCAGGCCGCGGTCGGGGAGCACCGGCCCGACGCCGTCGTGGGGGTGAGCGCGGTCAGCCGCTGGTACGTCCGGGACACCGTCCCGATGCGCCGGGTGAACGGGATGCTGGAGACCGGGCTGGGCCGGCGGCTGGGCCCCCGGGTGACCGGCATCCGGCTCGGGGCGCCCTGGGCCGAGCTGCCCGCTGCCCCGGTCCAGCTGGTCAGCCTGATCGCGCCCACCCCGCTGCTGCTGGTGCACGGCGACCGCGATCACTACTTCCCCCTGGAGCACGTGCGGGCGCTGGCGCGGGCGGCCGGGCCGGGGACGACGGTGTGGGAGGTGCCCGGGATGGGGCACGCCGAGTCCGGGATGACGGTGCCGCTGGCCGAGCGGATCGGCCGTTGGGCGCGGGAGACCGTGGGCCGCGTCGGGCTCTGCGACGATGCGCCGGTGCCCAGCGACCCGAGCCACCCGTGAGCCACTCGGCGCTGGAGACCGAGCTCCCCCGCGCGGCCCACCACCTGCCCGCGGCCGGCGTCGTCGTCGTGGTCACCGCCCTGCTGGTCGGGGTGCCCGCCGTCGCCGGCGACCCCGGCCGGCTGGCCGCCCTGCTCGTGGTGCAGATGGCCCTGGTCGCGGCGTGGGTGACCGCCACCGGCATCCGCGGGTTCGTCGGGTCGCTGGCCATCGGGGCGGCCGCCGCGATAGGCGCGGACCTCCTCATGGCGCTGCCGGACCGGCCTCAGCCGGGGATGCTGCTGGTCGTGCTCGGGCCCGGGCTGCTCGTGGCGGTGCTGCACCAGATGGCCCGCCCGGCCCCCCGCCGCTACCTCGTCGCCTCGCTGGCCGGGGTGGTGATGCTGCTGTGCGTCGTCTCCGCGCTGGCGGTCCTGCTCACCTCCGCCGGGGACACCGACGCCGACCGGGCCGTCGACACCACGGTTCTCGTCGTCGGGGCCGCCCTGCTGGTCGGCCACCTCGTCGACCTGCTGCTGCCCCGCCCGCAGATCGCCCTCGGCGTGCCCCGCGGCCTGCTGGCGCTGCTGCTCGCGGTGCTCGCCGGCGTCGCCGTGTCGGTGCTGCGGCGCACCCCGGGGGAGCTGGTGGACAGCCTGTCGGCGGCCACCACGGGCGCTGCGGTGGCCGGGGTCGCCGCGCTGGTGGCCGTGGGGGCCAGCTACGTGGTCGCCGAACGCCCGCAGCGCGGGTGGGCGCTGCCCGTGGTCCAGGCGGTGGTGCCGTTCGCCGCCGCCGCCCCGGTGGCGTACGCGCTGGCCCAGACCAGCCTCTGAGCGCCCGGGCGGGGGCTCGGGGAGGATCGGCCCGGTGAAGGGCCTGCTGATCACCGTCCTCGTCCTGCTCGGCCTGCTCGTGGCCGCCGACCGGGTCGGGGTGGTCGTCGCCGAGGACCAGGTGGCCGCCCAGGTCGCCCGGCAGGGCCAGCTGGCCGGCGAGCCCGACGTCGACATCACCGGGTTCCCGTTCCTCACCCAGGCCGTCGAGGGCCGGTACTCCGACGTCCGGCTGGGGTTGACCGCGGCCGACCTGGGCCTGCCCGAGGGCGGCAGCGCCGAGGTGTCCCTCCAGGGCGTCCAGGTGCCGCTGTCCGACGTGGTCGGCGGCGAGGTGTCGGCCATCCCGGTCGAACGGGTCGACGGGCGCGCGTCCCTGACCTACGCCCTGGTCGCCTCCCAGATCGACGGGGACGTCGAGCTGACCCGCGAGGGCGACGGTGTGCGGGTGACCCGCACCGTCGAGGTGCTCGGCCAGTCGATCCGGCTCACCGCGGCCGGGACGGTCGCCCTCGACGGGCAGGACCTCGTCATCGACGTGCAGCAGGCGTCCGGGGCCGGCATCGACGTCCCGGACTTCCTGGTCGACGCCGCCCAGGACCTGCTCGACTTCCGCTACACGATCCCCACGCTGCCCTTCGGCCTGCAGCTCACCGGGCTGGAGACCACCGACACCGGCGTCGACGTCACCGTCGAGGCCACCGACGTCGTCCTGCAGTGACGGGAATCCCCACCGGCTCGGTCGTGTTGGGCGGTGCGTGGACGGGACCGGTGCAGTCGTGCTGCTGGTCGCCCTCGTGGTGGCCGGTGTCGCAGCCTGGTGGCTGCGCAGCCGCAGCGGTGCCGTCCGCGCGACCGGGGAGGACGACGTGACCACGACGACCGACGTGCTCCGCTCGCTGGGCGTCCGCCCGGAGGACGCCGACCTCACCGTCGTCCAGTTCGCCACCGCGTTCTGCGCACCCTGCCGGGCCACGAAGGCCCGGCTGACCCAGCTGCAGACCACCCACCCGGGCCTGGCCGCCGTCCACGTGGACGCCGAGAGCCAGCTCGAGGCGGTCCGCGCCCTGGACGTCCGGCGCACCCCGACGCTGTTCTACCTCGACCGCGCCGGCACGGTCCTGGGCCGCAGCAGCGGCGCCCCCCGGCCCGACGAGCTGCGCGCCCTGGTGGACGCGCACGCCCCGGCCACTCCGGCCTCGTGATCACGCCCCGCCCCGGGTGTTGCTACCCTCGCGCCGTGGGCACCCTGCTGACTCGGCGACGCACAGTGGACCTGTGCCGCCTGGGCAGCTGCCTGTGTCGCGCCTCCTGAGGCGCACACCCCGCCTCGACGCGCCCTGACCGCCGTCGGAAGGCCCCACACCGTGACACCCCCGCTGCACCCCCCTGCGTCCGCCACCCGGACGCCGGTGGTCGACGTCCGCGGCCCGCGCTTCGGCGCCTGGGTCACCACCGTCGTGCTCGCCGTCGTACTGCTGACCGGCAGCGGCTGGCTCCTCGCCGTCCAGGCCGTCGTCTTCGCCGTCGGCGCGTTCGCCGGGCTGCGGTACGCCCCGTACGGCGTGCTCTTCCGCACCCTGGTCGCCCCGCGACTGGGGCCGGTCCGCGAGCGGGAGGCCGAGGCCCCGCCGCGGTTCGCCCAGCTCGTCGGCTTCGGCTTCGCCCTCGTGGGCACCGTCGGCCTCCTCGCCGGCGCCCCCCTCGTCGGGTTCGTCGCCACCGGGCTGGCCCTCGTGGCCGCCCTCCTCAACGCCGCCGTCGGGTTCTGTCTCGGCTGCGAGCTGTACCTGCTCGCCCGTCGCGCGCGCACCGCCTGACCTGCACCGCTCGATCCGCACCCCCCCCAGACCGCACACACAGGAGGAACACCCATGAGCCGCACCGACGTGCTCGTCAGCACCGACTGGGCCCAGGAGCACCTGGGCGACGCCGGCCTCGTCTTCGTCGAGGTCGACGAGGACACCGCCGCCTACGACGGGGGCCACCTCAAGGGCGCCGTCAAGCTCGACTGGAAGACCGACCTGCAGGACGCCGAGTCCCGTGACTTCGTCGACCGCGAGGGCTTCTCCGCGCTGCTGAGCGCCAAGGGCATCAGCAACGAGGACACCGTCGTCCTCTACGGCGGCAACAACAACTGGTTCGCCGCCTACGCGTACTGGTACTTCAAGGTCTACGGCCACCGCGACGTCAAGCTGGTCGACGGCGGTCGCAAGAAGTGGGAGCTCGACGGCCGTCCGCTCTCCTCGGACACCGTGAGCCGTCCGGCCACCCAGTACCAGGCCGCCGAGCCCGACACCTCCATCCGTGCCTTCCGCGACGAGGTCGTGGCCGCGATCGACACCAAGAACCTGGTCGACGTGCGCAGCCCCGACGAGTTCGCCGGCAAGCTCGTGGCCCCCGCGCACCTGCCGCAGGAGGGCGCCCAGCGTCCCGGCCACATCCCCTCGGCGGTCAACGTGCCGTGGAGCAAGGCCGCGAACGAGGACGGCACCTTCAAGAGCGACGAGGAGCTCGCGAAGCTCTACGCCGACGCCGGCCTCGACGACGGCAAGTCGACCATCGCCTACTGCCGCATCGGCGAGCGCTCGAGCCACACCTGGTTCGTGCTGCGCGAGCTGCTGGGCCACAGCGACGTGAAGAACTACGACGGCTCGTGGACCGAGTACGGCTCCCTCGTCGGCGTCCCGATCGCCAAGGGCGCCTGACGATGTGCTCCGCGCCGAAGCAGGGCGGCTCCCTGGCCGGGGTCGACCTCACCACCCAGACGGTCATCCAGGGCCAGGTCTGGCACGACGGCAACCCCGTCGCCGGCGCCTACGTCCGGCTGCTGGACTCGACCGACGAGTTCACCGCCGAGGTCGTCACCAGCCCCGAGGGCGAGTTCCGCTTCTTCGCCGCCCCCGGTGACTGGAAGCTCCGCTCGCTGGCCCGCGTCGGCAAGGCCGAGCGGGTGCTGTCGGCCGAGGTCGGCCTGAACGAGACCACCCTCGCCATCGCCTGAAGCACCTCACCTGAGCCCGTCCCCACGTGGTGGGGGCGGGCTCTCGTGCGTCCGGGTCAGAGCCCCAGGAGGTCGGCGAGGACGTCGACCTGGGCGGTGAAGAAGGCATCGGCGTCGGCGACCGAGTTGACGAAGTGGCCGAACAGCTCGAAGCCGACCAGCCCGTAGAGCGAACTCCAGGTGAGCAGGGCCCGAGCGCGGACGGCGTCGTCCAGGGATGGGTGCTCGCCGCCCAGCACGGTGGCCGCGTCGGCGGTGACCAGGTGCGGCGGCGCCCCCGCCGCGGGAGGCAGCAGGCCGGCCCGGGCGGCGTCGCCCAGCACCCGGCCCAGGACGACGCCCACCCGCACCGCGGCCGGCACCGTGTCCTGCGGGGCGACGTACCCGGGGACCGGCGAGCCGTAGAGCAAGGCGTACTCGTGCGGGTGGGCCACGGCCCAGGTGCGGACGGCGGCGCAGACGGCGTGCCAGCGGGCCCGGGGGGACGCCGCGGGGTCGTCGGCCTCCTCGGCAGCTGCGCCCAGCGCGTCGTAGGACTCGGTGATGAGCCGGGTGAGCAGGTCGTCCCGGCTGGGGAAGTACCGGTAGACCGCCGAGGAGGCCATCCCCAGCTCCCGGGCGACCGCGCGCAGCGACAGCGCGGCGGCGCCGACGGTGCCCAGTTGGCCGCGCGCCGCCTCGAGGATCTCCTCGGTCAACGCGACGCGGGCGCGTTCCCGGGCGGTGCTCACCATGCAGCGGACGTTAGCAGCGATCTGCGACGAGAGCACCGCTCTTGACAAGGGACGTGCAGCGGACCAGGCTCCCCATGCAGCGAGAGCAGTGCTCTCGCACCGAGCTGAGGAGCAGTCGTGGGACGACACGTGATCGTGGGCAAGGGACCGGTCGGGACGGCGACGGCGGAGGCGCTGCTGCGGGCCGGGCACGAGGTGCGGGTGCTCTCCCGCAGCGGCGGGACGTCGACGGCCGACGTCGAGCACGTCGCCGTCGACGCGACCGACGCCGCCGCGATCGCCGCAGCCGCCCGGGGTGCCGACGCGCTCTACAACGCGGTGAACCCGGAGTACCACCGCTGGGCCACCGACTGGCCCCCGCTGGCGGCGGCGTTGCTGGGTGCGGCCGAGCAGACCGGAGCCGTGCTCGTCGCGATGGGCAACCTCTACGTGCACGGCCGCCCGACCGGGCCGATGACCGCGCACAGCCCGCTGGCCGCCACCGACGTGAAGGGCCGGGTGCGAACCCGGGTGTGGACCGACATGGCAGCCGCGCACGAGGCCGGCCGGGTGCGGGTCACCGAGGCGCGGGCGTCGGACTTCGTCGGGCCGACGGTGCCCCCGGCGCACTCGCACCTGGTGCGTCAGCTGGCCGGGCTGCGGGCCGGGAGGCGGGCCTGGGTGGTCGGTGACCCGGACGTGCTGCACAGCTGGGCGTACCTGCCCGACGTCGGTGCCTCGATGGCGGTGCTGGGCACCGACGAGCGGGCCTGGGGACGGCCGTGGATCGTGCCGTCCACCCCGGCCCGCAGCCAGCGGCGGGCGCTCACCGACCTGGCTGCCGCGATGGGCGCACGGCCGGCCCGGGTCTCGGGCATCCCGTGGCCGGTGCTCACCGCGATGGGCCTCGTCGTCCCCCAGATGCGGGAGATCACCGCGATCCGACACCAGTGGGACGCCGACTTCACCGTCGACGGCGCGGAGACCACCACGGTGCTCGGGATCGAGCCGACCCCCTGGGACGAGGTCTGCCGGGTGACGGTCGCGACGGCCCGGGTGGGCGCGGCCTGAGGGCTCGTTACCGTGGCGGGCATGGGTCTGGTCACTGCCTGGGTGCTCGTCGCCCTCACCGTGCTGGCCGCGCTGGCGTGCGCCGCCGGTGCCCTGCGACTCACCCGCCACGAGAGGACGGAACGCCCCCGATGACGAACCCGACCCCGGCCGGGCTGCCCGAGCAGCCCGTCTCCGGTCCCACCGAGCTGCCCGTCGTGGACACCACCGACGTGCGCACCGGCCCCGAGGTGGCCCACGAGCTGCTGTCGGTGCTGCCGCTGCTGGGGGAGTGGCACGGCGAGGGCCAGGCGGCCGGCACGCAGGGCGACCACCGGTTCGGCCAGTGGGTGCGCTTCGCCCACGACGGCCGGGACTTCCTGTCCTACGAGTCCCGCACCTGGCGGATCGCCGAGGACGGCACCGTCGCCGGCCCCGACGTCCGGGAGTCCGGGTTCTGGCGGCCCCGCGGGGACGACGAGGTCGAGCTGCTCGTGGCCCACCCCGAGGGCCTCGTCGAGATCTACGTCGGCACCGCCCGCACCACCACCAGCTGGGAGCTGGCCAGCGACGTGCTGGCCCGCACCCCCGACCACCCCGACGTCACCAAGGCGGCCCGGCTCTACGGCATCGTCGAGGGCGCGCTGATGTACGCCGTCGACCGCGCCGGGGACGACGGCCAGCTGCGCCCGGTGATGTCGGCACGCCTGGAGAGGATCCGATGAACACGACCCCCCGACAGGTCGCCGACGCCTACGTCGACGCCCTCTGCGACCTCGACCCGATCACCGCCACCGCGCTGGGCACCCGCCCCGGTGACGACCGGCTGCCCACGTACTCCCCGGCCGGTCTCGAGGCCGAGGCCCAGCTGGTCCGGGACACCCTCGCCGAGCTGGACCGGGTGCTGGCCGCCGACCCCGCGCTGGCCGACGACCCGGTCGAGTTCCGCTGCGCCCGCCTGCTGCGTGAGCGCTTGGGCGCCGCCCTCGACGTGCACGAGGCGGACGAGGGTCTGCGGGACCTGTCCAACCTGTTCTCCCCGGTGCACTCGGTCCGCCAGGTGTTCTCGATGATGCCGCTGGCGAGCACCGAGGACTGGGCCGTGCTGGGCCGCCGGATGGCCCGGGTGCCCGGGGCGTACCGCGGCTACCTCGAGGCCCTCACCGAGGGCGCCTCCCGCGGCCTGTTCGCCGCCCCGCGGCAGGTGGAGACCGTCGTCGGCCAGCTGGGCGAGTGGCTGTCCGGGCCGTACTTCGCCGGGCTCGTCGCCGACGGTCCGGCCGAGCTGCGCGCCGAGCTGGACGCCGCTGCCGCCGCGGCGGACGGTGCGGTGGCCGACGTCCGCGACTTCCTGCGGGACGTCTACCTGCCCCAGGCCCAGGGCACCCCGGACGCCGTCGGCCGGGAGCGGTACGCCCGCTTCGCCCGCCGGTGGAACGGCAGCGACCTGGGTGCCGGCACCGGCCTGGAGGACGCCTACGCCTGGGGTTGGGCCGAGCACCTGCGGATCCGTGAGGAGCAGCGGGCCGCGGCCGAGCAGGTGCTGCCCGGGTCCACGCCCATGGAGGCGATGCGCTGGCTGGGCGAGCACGGGGAGGCCGTGGAGGGCGTCGAGGCCATCCGCGAGCGGCTGCAGCAGATGATGGACGAGGCGATGGTCGCCCTGGACGGCACGCACTTCGACATCGCCGAGCCGATCAAGCGGGTCGAGGCGATGATCGCCCCGCCGGGCAGCGCCGCCGCGCCGTACTACAGCCGGCCCTCGCTGGACTTCTCCCGGCCCGGCCGCACCTGGCTCCCCACGCTGGGCAAGGACCGTTTCCCGCTCTGGGACCTGGTCTCGACCTGGTACCACGAGGGCGTCCCCGGCCACCACCTCCAGCTGGCGCAGTGGACGTACGTCGCCAAGGACCTCTCGACCTACCAGACCGCGGTCGGCGGGGTGAGCGCCAACCTCGAGGGCTGGGCCCTCTACGCCGAGCGCCTGATGGACGAGCTCGGCTTCCTCACCGACCCCGGCGCCCGGCTGGGCTACCTGGACGCCCAGCAGATGCGCGCGGTCCGGGTGGTCGTGGACATCGGCATGCACCTGGAGCTGCCGATCCCCGAGGACGCCGACGGCGCGCTCACCGAGCACCGCGGCCAGCCCTGGACCCCGGAGCTGGCACGGGCGTTCTTCGGTGAGTACTGTGGCCGGGACGCAGCCTTCCTGGACAGCGAGCTCGTGCGCTACCTGGGCATGCCCGGGCAGGCGATCAGCTACAAGCTGGGGGAGCGGGCCTGGCTCGAGGGCCGGGCCGCCGCGCAGGCCGCCCGCGGGGCCGACTTCGACCTCAAGGCCTGGCACATGGCGGCGCTGTCGCAGGGGTCGCTCGGCCTGGACGACCTCGCCGACGAGCTCAGTCGCCTCTGAGGGCTGAGGCGGCGGTGGCGTCCAGGACGAGCAGGAACGCGCCCTGGACGACCACCGCCGCGCCGTCCCCACGCCAACGCGTCGTGCGCAGCAGGGCCGCCCCGAGCGCGAGGTAGCCGACGTCGAGACCGGCGTTGACCAGCAGGACCTTCCGCAGGCGGGCCGGGTCGGTGGGCCCGCGGCGGGTCCGGTTGCGCGCGCCCACGCCGGCGATGAGGCCGTCGACCGCGCCCCAGGCAGCGGTCTGCCGGCCGAACCCGCGGGTGCACGGGTCGATCGACAACGCGGCTCCGACGACCACCGAGGCCGCCGCCCAGCCGGCGAGCACCTGGGTGAGTCGGGTCTCGACCGTCGATGAGTCCATGCGGGCCATCGTGCCTAGTGTCGAGCCGTGCCGCTGGAGACCGTGGACCTCGACCCGCTCGACGTGCTGCGGGGACGGTGGGCGGCCTGCTCGGCCGTCGTCGCCGCCCTCGGCTTCCCGGGCACCTCGCACGCCCGGGACGACGCCGCGGGTCGGCTCTGGTGGCACGACGACGGCGGCGGGAACACCGCGCAGCTGGTGCAGCCCGCGCCCGGGTTCGCGGTGCTCAGCGGCTGGGACCACGAGGGTTCCCGCACGGCGCTGACCCGATCCGGCGACGGCGAGCCGGCCGGGGAGCTGCTGGTCGACGTCCCCGAGTGGTGGGCGGCCGGGGTGCCACGCGAGGGAGAGGTCGGGTTCGTCTACGGCTGGGACGGCGCCCGGTGGCAGCGCGCGACCTACGACCTGCCCGACGGCTTCGCCGAGCTGCAGCTGCCGGCGGGCGGCGACGCGGCGTTGGTCGGGTTCGTGGACTCCTACCTGGACGGGGTCGCCGACGAGCAGGGCCAGAACTGGCCGACGCCGCGGGCGGCGGTGCAGGCGCTGGGCCGGGCGGGAGCGGGGCTCACCGAGGCCGACCTGGCGGCGGTGCTGGGTCCGCTGGACGCCGACCTGGCAGCAGGGGTGGCGGCCGCGCGGGGGTTCTGACCGGCCCTGGACGTGGACAACCCCCGGGCTGCTCCGCGGCGCTGGACCCTGCCCTGGGGCGGGGGAGCGGCTCGCGGGCCGACTGGACTGGGTCGGCGGCCCGGGGGTCGGGTGACTGTCCGGTATTCGCTCGCCGCCATCGGCGGACGGGCGATGCACGCGCTCAGACCGGGTTGATCCGGTGCCGAGCGGGCGGCCCATCTGGACGGCGGCTAGCGGACAGCCACCTCACGCGTCCTGAACGACATCAATTGTTCGGACCACCTCCTCTCTCGTGTGCAGTCACCGTACGACCGGTTTTCGCACCCGCGCAACACCCTTTTTCAGCTGTCCGTGAACGGCTGGCGGCGGCGCTCGGAGGCCTCGTCGACGGTCTCCCGGGGAGGCGTCTGCTCCACGGCGCGACCGTGCTCCTGGTAGACGTCGGGGATGCCGTCGCCGTCGTCGTCCCGGGCCTCGGCCTCGGCCAGCCGGCGGTAGACCCGGTCGCGCGGCTTGAGCACCGCGGTGGCCAGCAGCGCCGCCAGCAGCGTGCCGGTGAGCACCCCGACCTTGACGTGCTCGTCGCGCAGCGACCCGGCTCCGAAGGCCAGCTCCCCGATCAGCAGCGAGACGGTGAACCCGATGCCGGCCAGCAGCGAGAGGCCGACGACGTCGGGCCAGCGCAGGTCGGTGTCCAGCTCGGCCTTGGTGAACCGGCTGACCAGCCAGGTGGCCCCGGTGATGCCGACGGCCTTGCCGAGCACCAGGCCGGCGATGATCCCGATGGCCACGGAGTCGGTGAGCGAGGCGCCCAGACCGGACAACCCGCCGACGGTCACGCCGGCGGAGAAGAACGCGAAGACCGGGACGGCGATGCCCGCCGAGATCGGCCGGATGCGGTGCTCGAAGTGCTCGGCGAGGCCGGGGCCCTCGCCGGGGGCCTGCCGCACGACCGGGACCGTGAAGGCCAGCAGGACGGCGGCGACCGTGGCGTGCACCCCGGACTCGTGCACCAGGCCCCAGGTGAGGACGGCGAGCGGGATCAACAGCCACCAGTGCCGGATCCGCTTCTGGACCAGGAACCCGAACAGCGCCAGCGGGACGAGCGCCAGGGCGAGCGGCCCGAAGGCCAGCGACGACGTGTAGAAGACCGCGATGATCGTGATGGCCAGCAGGTCGTCGACGATCGCGAGGGTCAGCAGGAAGGTGCGCAGCGCGGCCGGCAGGTGGGTGCTGATCACGGCCAGGACGGCCAGGGCGAAGGCGATGTCGGTCGCGGTGGGGATGGCCCAGCCGGTCAGCCCGTCGTCGCTGCCGAGGTTGATCGCGGTGTAGATGAGCGCCGGGACGGCCATGCCGCCGACGGCCGCGGCGACCGGGAGGGCGGCCTTCTTGGGGTCGCGCAGGTCGCCGGCGACGAACTCGCGCTTGAGCTCCAGGCCGGCGACGAAGAAGAAGACCGCCAGCAGCCCGTCGGCGGCCCACGTGCCGAGGCTGAGGTCCAGGTGCAGCGCGGACGGCCCGACGACGGTGTCGCGCAGCCCCTCGTAGGCCGCGGCCCAGGGGGTGTTGGCCCAGACCAGGGCGATGGCGGCGCCGAGGATCAGCAGGACGCCGCCGACGGTCTCCTTGCGCAGGAGGGCGGCGATCCGGGTGGCTTCGGAGTACGTGCCGCGGGAGAAGAGCCGGGCGGGGGTGGTCACGGGGCGGCTCCGGGTGCAGGGGTCGACTGAGGAGTTGCCGACCAGACTTCCCGGCGCACCGTCGTCCAGGTTACCGGTGTCGGAGCGGCCCGGCCGGGGCAACGACGGTCTCTGTGACCACTGACTCCACCGCCCCCCGCCACGTCGTCGTCATCGGCGCCGGCCCCGGCCTCGGGGCCGGCATCGCCCGCCGCTTCGGCCGGGAGGGCTCCGCCGTCACCCTGGTGGCCCGCACCGCCTCGACGCTGTCCCCGCTGGCGGCCGACCTGCGAGCGGCCGGGGTGGCCGTCTCCACCGTGACCGCCGACGCCGGTGACCCGACCGCCTTCCGCGCCGCCCTGGAGACCGTCGGCTCCCCGGACGTGGTGGTCTACAACGTCGGCCTCGTGGTCAGCGACGACCTGCTCACCGCGGACGCCGAGCACCTGCAGCACGCGCTGACCGTCGACGTGGTCGGCGCCGTGGTCGCAGCGCAGGTGTTCACCCCGGCGATGCGCGCGGCCGGTGCCGGGACGCTGCTGGTGACCGGCGGCGGACCGGCGCTGTACCCCGACCCGGAGCACGCCTCGCTCACGCTGGGCAAGGCGGCGCTGCGCAACGCGGTGGCGGTGCTGCACGAGCAGCTGGCCGAGGACGGCGTGCACGTCGCGAGCGTGACCGTCGTCGGGGTCATCGCCCCGGGCACGGTCCTCGACCCCGACCGGCTCGCCGACGCGTACTGGGAGCTGCACGCCCAGCCCCGTGGGGAGTGGACGGTGGACACGGTGGTGGACGGGCGATGACCGGCGCACCCCCGTTCGTCGGCGGGCCCACGCCGATCGACGCCGCACCACGCCTGGCGGACGCCCTGGGGCTGCCCGTCGACCGGCTGCTGGTGAAGCGCGACGACCTCATCGGTCTGGGCGGGGGCGGCAACAAGGTCCGCAAGCTGGAGGTCACGATCGGCGACGCCCTCGAGGCCGGCGCCGACGTCGTCGTCACCACCGGGGCGCCGCAGAGCAACCACGCCCGGCTCACCGCCGCCGCGGCCGCCCGGTGCGGGCTGGGCTGCGTCCTGGTGCTGTCGGGGCACGAGCCCGAGCAGCGGCGGGGGAACCTCCTGCTGGACGACCTCCTCGGTGCCGAGGTCGTGTTCGCCGGGGACGACGACCCCGCAGCCGTCGCCGCCGGACTCGCCCAGCAGCGCTACGCCCACCTCATCCCGTTCGGTGGCACCAGCGCCCGCAGCGCCGAGGCCTACCGGCGGGCGGGGGAGGAGCTGCTGGAGCAGGTGCCGGACGTCGGTCTGGTCGTGGTCGCGGTCGGGTCGGGCGGGACGATGGCGGGCCTCGTGGCAGCGCTGGGCACCTCGCGGGTGCTCGGGGTGGCCACCGGTGCCGTCGTCGATGCCCACGACACGGTGGCGACGCTGCTCGCCGAGATGGGGGTCTCCGCTGCGGGTCTGCGGGTCGACGACGGGCAGATCGGGGAGGGCTACGAGCACCTGACCCCGGCGACGCGGGACGCCCTCACCCTCGTGGCCCGGACCGAGGGCGTCCTGCTGGACCCCACGTACACCGGCCGGGCGATGGCGGGCCTCGTCGCCGCGGCGACCGCCGGGTCGTTGCCGCCGGGGCGGGTGGTCTTCCTGCACACCGGGGGGCTGCCCGGGCTGTTCGGGCACCCGGAGTTCTGACCTGTGTCAAGCCCGTTCACGCATCTGTGGACAGGCCGCTGAGCTGGGGATTCAGCCGTTCCGGGGCCCTCTGCTGCGGTAGACTTCGAACACCTGATCGAACAGCTGGGAGGTGTCGTGAGCGAACTGCGGTCCGCGCTGGATGCCTTTGCTGTCGACGACCTCCATGCGCTGCCTGACGGTGCGTTGCTGGAGCGGACGGCCGATCTGGTCGAGTTCGTCAACCGGGCCTCCGCCGAGTTGACCCGTACGGTCCGGCACGCCGACGTGGTCGGTGCTGCCGAGCACGACGGGCTCAAGTCGATGCAGTCGCTGCTGCGCGGTCACCACCACTTCTCGAGCGGAGCAGCCGCTGCCGTGGTGCGGGCCGGCCGGGTGCTGGAGCACCTGCCACGGTTGCAGGCCGCGTTCGCCGAGGGTGCGGTGACCGCGGCCCAGGTGGGTGTCGTGGCTGACGCGCTGCGGCCGTGCGACATCGCGGCGGCCGCCGAGCAGGACGTCGACCTCGACGCCTTCGACGAGGCGTGGACCGAGGTCGCCCGCACCCTGCCGCACGCGAAGCTCGCGACCGCGGTGAACGCGTTCCGCACCGCGCTGGACCCCGACGGGCCCGAGCCAGACCCCACCGAGGGGCGGTCGTTGACGTTCAGCCGCCGCGCCGACGGCTCGGGCTCGGGACGGTTCGACCTGGACCCGGTCGGGTTCGAGAAGGCCCTGGCCGCGATCGAGTCGATCGTGCAGGCCGACCGTCCGCTGGGCGATCTGCGCACCCGCGCCCAGCAGCAGGGTGATGCGCTGGTCCAGCTCTGCGACAACGCCCTGGCCGCCAGCGACCTGCCGTTCCTGCGCACGGTCAAGCCGCAGGTCGTGGTCACCATCGACCTCGAGGACCTGGTCGACCCCGCCACCGGCCACGACACCGCCACCACCGGCTTCGGCGCCACCATCTCCGCCGCCCGTGCCCGCTGGATCGCCTGCGACTCCGCGGTCACCCGCATCGTCATGGGCCCCGACGGGCTCCCCCTCGACGTCGGGCGCACCAAGCGGGTCGTCCCCCCGCACATCCGCAAGGCCGTCGAAGCCAGGGACGGGCACTGCGTGTTCGCCGGCTGCCACGCCCCCACCCACTGGTGCGACGTCCACCACCTGCTCGAGTGGCTCCGCGACCAGGGCGACACCAGCCTCGAGAACTCGGCACTCCTCTGCGAACGGCACCACACGAAGGTCCACCACGGGTTCCGCGTCGAGCGTGACGACGGGGCGCCGCCCGGGCGTCGCTGGCGCACGTTCCGCCCCGACGGCACCGAGATCGTGCTCGACCGCCTGCGCGTCTGACCGGTGCGGGCTCGTCAGCCTGCGCCGCCGCCGCCTGTTCCCCGACCCCAGCCGGTCGGGTGGCTGCCGGGCGAGCTGCGGTAGGCCTCCGGGCTGCCCGTCGCCCCTCCGCCGATGCCGTCGGCGTCGAACCGGGAGCCACGGGCCGCGGCGCGGCGGTCGTGCACCAGCATCGCCGCCAGCGCGGCCACCACCAGCACGCCCACCACGATCCAGAACGTCGTCATGAGCGGACCGTAGGGCCATCGCCGGGGTCCTGAACACCCCGTAGAGCTGCGAGAACGGTTGCAACGGGATCGCCGGCTGCGGTGTCCACGACGCTGTGCGGCTGCTCCCAGGTGTCCACGTCGCGCCCGGTCACGTCGTCCCAGCTCGGCAGCTGGTGGCCCGCGATGTCCGCGCTGCGTTCCACCACCCGGCGTCGGTGCTCGGCCCCGTCACTGCAGACCAGCCGGGTCCAGTGCAGGTCGGTCCCGTGCCGGGCGGCGAGCTCGTCCCAGGGCTCCCTGGCCTCCTCCACGTCGAACACCGCGTCGACGACGACGTGCCCACCCGCAGCCAGGCAGGTGTCGGCCACGGCGAGCGCCAGGCCGTACCCGTGTGGTCCGACCTCGCCCTCGGCGACCACGCCCTGCCGCACCAGCGCCACCTCGAGCGCGTCGATCCGCACGTGGGCCGCGGGCAGCGCGCCGGCCACCGCCCGGGCCACGGTGGTCTTGCCGACGCCGGGGAGTCCACCGATGGCCACGAGCACGGCTGCAGCATGCCCGCCACGCCCGTCCGAGCTCGCACGGCTTGCCTGTCGGCGGGCGTCAGATCACCCGAGCGACCGCAACGCGTCGACGAGGGCCGGCGCGAAGGCAGGCTCGGTGGCCAGGACGATCCGACAGGGCCGCCGGTCGCGCACGTCGTGGTCCCCGGCCGCCCCGGCGATGGTCCTGCCCCGTTCTCCGCCGTCCCCGGTCACGACGACCACCGGCTGCTCGAGCTCACGGGTGACCTGCACGAGGTCGGTCAGCAGCGCAGCGGCGAGCGGGTCGTAGAGCACCGCGAGCCGCCGGCCGTAGACGCCCCGGTAGAAGTCGCCGTACACCCCGAGCATCCTGCCGACGGTGCGCACGACCGGGGACGTGTCCTCCAGCAGCGCCGCCAGGTCCTCGTCCTCGAGCCGTTGCCGCCGGGCAGCGTCGACGGGCAGGACGGTGACGGCCCACGGGGCTGCGAACACGACGTCTGCAGCCTCCGGTTCGTGCTCCAGTGCGGCAGCGAGGTTGGTGAGCGGACCGATCGCGAGCACGCGCAGGGCGCCCCGGTGACGACGCACGAGGTCGACGAGCAGCTGCACCGACCCGCGGGGGTCGAGCGTCCGCGCGGTGTCGGGGAGGACGTCGTGGCCGATGCCGTTGGCGCCGTGCACGTCGGGAGCCCCGCCGGTGTACGCCCGGGTCGAGAAGTCCCGGGGGCCGACCGCCACGGGCACGGACGGCGCCCCGAACAGGTCCAGGACCTGGAGGGTGTTCTGGGCGGCGCGGGCGGCGTCGAGGTTCCCCGAGACGCTGCCGACCCCCACCAGCTCCAGCTCGGGCCGGGACACCAACAGCGCGATCGCCCACCGTCCCAGCAGGCCACCTGGATCAGCCGGCGAGCAGTCCCTGCACGCGAGCGGTCAAGCCGGCATCGCCACGCGCTGCGCCGTCCAGGGAGGTGACCGGGGCGGCGCCGCGGATGCCGGAGAGCAGCCAGACGGCGTCGGCGGCGTGCAGGTCGGCGAGGGTGCCGGGGGTGACGGCGGTGGGCCAGCCGGTGGCCTCCGCGGCGGCGAACAGCCGGGCCTGGGTGGTGCCGGCCAGGATCCCGGTGTCCAGGGGCGGGGTGTGCAGCGTGCCGCCGGCGGCCCAGACCACCGTCGAGGTGGGGCCCTCCAGCAGGCGGCCCTCGATCGAGGTGAAGACGACGTCGTCGGCACCGACGGTGTGGGCGTGCCGCTGCGCGGCCATGTTCACCGCGTAGGACAACGTCTTCGCCCCGCCCAGCAGCCACGGCGACACCGCGCGGACGTCGGCCGCGACGCCCAGGGTCAGCGCGACCACGGAGATGCCCGCCGTGCGCTGGGTGACGGTCTCCGGCGGCACCGGGGCCAGCAGGGCCAGGGCGGTCGGCGGGTGGCCCTCGCCCAGACCGCGGGTGAGGAACAGCCGGCACGCGCCCTCGACGTCGGCCGGCCAGCCGTCGATCGCGGCGGCCACCAGGGCGGTCCACACCTCGTCGTCCACCGGCGGCAGGTCGAGCAGCGCCGCCGAGCGGTGCAGCCGGGCCAGGTGGTCGGCCAGGTGCGGGGTACGGCCCCCGACGACCCAGACGGACTCGAAGACGCCGTCCCCACGGGCCAGGCCGGTGTCGAAGGCGGTCACCACCGGCTCGTCGGCGGGCACCCGCACCGCCGTCCCGTCCCGCCAGACGGCCACCGCGCGCACGTCGCCCACCGGTCAGACCGCCAGCGTCGTGCCGCAGATCCCGCAGACCTCGAGCTCCTGGCGCTTCCAGCGCAGCAGCGGCACGAAGAAGACGGTGAACTGCCGGTACCGCTTCACCCGGCCCCAGGTCGTCGTGTTGCTGCAGCGGGGACAGGTGCGGGTCTGGCCCGGACCGAGGTCCTTCTGCTTGTCGCCGAACCCGAAGAGGAAGAACACCGGGAGAGCCTAGGAGGCCCTACGGTCTCCGGCATGGCGGACGACGACGTCCTCGGCTGGCTGCTCGACAGCGACCCCGCGTTGCGCTGGCAGGTCGAGCGCGACCTGGCGGGCGCCCCCGACGACGTCTGGCAGGCGACGCGTGCGCGGGTGGCCACCGAGGGGTTCGGCGCCCGGCTGCTCGCCCACCAGGACCCCGACGGCCAGTGGGCCGGCGGCGCCTTCTTCCCCAAGGTCGACGGGCAGGTGCACGTCCCCGAGGGCGAGGGCCAGCCCTGGACGGCGACCACCTGGTCGCTGGCCACGCTGCGCGAGTGGGGTCTGGGCGCCGCCCGGCTGGCCGACACCGCCGAGCTGCTCGCCGCGAACAGCCGCTGGGAGTACGACGAGCGGCTCCCGTTCTGGGGTGGCGAGGTCGACGTCTGCATCAACGCCACCACCCTGGCGACCGGTGGCTGGCTCGGCGCCGACGTCGAGGCCCTGGCGCACTGGTTCCCCGAGCACCAGCTCGCCGACGGCGGCTGGAACTGCGAGTGGGTCGAGGGCTCCACCCGCTCCTCGGTGCACTCCACGCTCAACGCCGTCCGCGGCCTGCTGGCCCACGAGCTCGCCACCGGTGGGGACGCCGACCTGCGCGCGGCCCGCCAACGCGGGGAGCGGTACCTGCTGGAGCGTCGGCTGACCCGTCGGCTCTCCACCGACGAACTGCTCGACGCGTGCCTGACCCCGCCGACGCACCCCTCGCGCTGGCGCTACGACGTCCTCCGCGCGCTGGAGCACCTCCGGTCGGCGAGCCAGGTCGACGGCACCCCGCCCGACCCGCGGGCCGCCGACGCCGTCGACCTGCTCCGGGCCGGCCGGCAGCCCGACGGCCGCTGGCTGCAGGGGCCGGTCGAGGCGGGGGCCGTCTGGTTCGACGTCGACGTCCCCACCGGCGAGCCCTCCCGGTGGGTGACCCTCGGTGCGATGCGGGTGCTGTCGTGGTGGGAGGGGCGGTCCTAGGCTCGCGGGCGTGCCCGACCACAGCCACGACCCGCAGCAGGCGCCCCCGCTGGCCGACCAGCTGCGCTCGCGCGGTCTGCGGCTGACCAACCAGCGGCAGCGCGTGCTGGCCGCGGTCGCCGACCTCGAGCACGGCACGCCCGAGGAGATCGGCGCCCGGCTGCGCGCCGACGCCGGGCCCGGGGGAGCCGCCCCGGACACCTCGACGGTCTACCGGACGCTGGAGCTGCTGGACCGGCTCGGCCTGGTCTGGCACACCCACCTGGGCAAGGGCGCGCCGGTCTACCACGCCGCCGAGCACCCGCACCTGCACGTCGTCTGCGCCACCTGCGGGAAGATCGAGTCCGTCGACCCGGGCCTGATGGACGGCGTCGCGGAACGTCTGGGCGCCGACCTGGGTTTCAGGGTGGACGTGGGTCATGTGGCGCTGTCCGGCACCTGCCGGGACTGCAGCGCCGCGGCCGGAACGGAGTCCCCATGAGCTCGCCCCTGCTGCACCGACCGGCTGCTGTGGCCACCGAGTCCGGCGCGGTCGCCGCGCACTACGGCTCACCGCTGTCCGAGCAGCGCCGTGGCGCCGAGGCCGCCGTGCTCGTCGACCGCAGCGACCGCGACGTCCTCGTCGTCCCCGGCGTCGACCGGCTGACCTGGCTGCACAGCCTGCTCAGCCAGCACCTGGACCAGCTCACCGACGGCGCGGGCACCGAGGCGCTCGTGCTGAGCCCGCAGGGCCACGTCGAGCACCACGTCGTCCTCGCCGAGCTCGGCGGCACCACCTGGGGCGACACCGAGCCCGGCCGGGGCGCCGAGCTGGTCGGCTGGCTGGACCGGATGCGCTTCATGCTGCGCGTCGAGCCCGCCCTGGTGACGCCCGAGTGGGCGCTGCTGAGCCTCGTCGGCCCGCGCGGGGACGACGTCCTCACCGCCGCCGGGCTGCCCGTGCCGGTCGGTCCGTGGTCGGTCGTCGCGCTGGACGGCGGCGGCTGGGCCCGCCGCTCCCCGGCCGTCGGTGACGGCACCGCCGAGGTCGTCGACCTGCTCGTGCCGCGCGCGGAGCTCGACGCCCGGGCGCAGGTCCTGCTGGACGCCGGCGCCACCCTCGCCGGGGTCGACGCCCTGACCGCGCTGGCCGTGGAGGCCCACCGCCCCCGGCTGGGCGTGGACACCGACCACCGCACCATCCCCAACGAGACGCCCTGGCTGCGCACCGCGGTGCACCTGGAGAAGGGCTGCTACCGGGGCCAGGAGACCGTCGCCCGGGTGCACAACCTGGGCCGTCCGCCGCGCCGCCTGGTGCTGGTGCACCTGGACGGCATGGAGGAGCACCTCCCCGAGGCGGGCACCCCGCTGCTCTCGGGCACCAAGGAGGTGGGCCGGGTCGGCACCGTCGTCCGGCACCACGAGCTCGGCGTCGTCGGCCTGGCGCTGGTGAAGTCCTCGGTGCTGGAGAAGTCCGCCGCGGCCCCGGTGGAGCTGCGGGTGGGCGGCAGCGTCGCCGTCGTCGACCCCGACGACCTGGTGGTCACCCTCGACGACACCCTGGTCGCCGCCCGGGAGCGGGTGCGCGCGGTCCGGTCTGCGACGATCGGCCGGTGAGCCAGCCGGGCACCCTCATCACCCTCGCCCCCACGGGAGCGGAGTCGGCCAAGGCCGACGTCCCCGCCCTGCCGGTGACGGTGGAGGAGGTCGTGTCCACCGCCCGGGACTGCGAGGCCGTCGGTGCCGCCGTCGTCCACCTGCACGTCCGTGACCTGGACACCCGGCCGACGCTGGACCTGGTCCGGGTGCGCGAGGTCGTCGCCGCCGTCCGGGAGTCCACCGACCTGGTCGTGCAGCTGTCCTCCGGAGGCGCGGTCACCGACCCGCTGCCCGACCGGGTCGCGGTGCTCGACGCCGAGCCCGACGCTGCGTCCCTGTCGCTGGGCACGGTCAACTTCGGCCGGGACGTCTTCAGCAACCCGTGGGACCTCATCGTCGAGCTGCACACCCAGATGCAGCAGCGCGGCATCGTGCCGGAGTACGAGGCCTTCGACCTCGGGCACCTGACCACGCTGCGCCGGCTGCTGGACAGGCACGGGTTGCCGCACGGCGGGCACGTGCACGTCGACCTGGTGATGGGCGTGCCCGGCGGGATGCCCGGCACGACCGGTGCGCTCGCGGCGTGCCTGCCCGTCCTGGACCCGAGCTGGACCTTCGCCGCCACCGGCGTCGGCCGGACGTCGCTGCCGGTGATGCTGGCCGCGCTCTCGGCCGGCGGTCACCTGCGGGTCGGCATGGAGGACACGCTCACCTACGCGCCCGGCGAACCCGTGCGCGACAACGTCCAGCTGGTCGCCCGCGCGGCCGGCCTCGCCCGGATCGCCCAGCGGCCGGCCCTGACCACCACCCAGGCGCGCGAGCTGCTGGGCATCCGTTCCCTGCAGGAGGCACCCCGATGACCGAGCCCACCCCCGTCGCGTCCACCGCCGGCGGGCCCGCCGTGGACACCCTGCTGGCGCCGCAGTTCCTCGAGGGGGTCGAGCAGCGCACGATGACCGACGTCCGCGCGTTGCGCCGGCAGGCCGAGCAGTCCGAGGTCGACCTCTCCTACACCCGTCGGCTGCTGCAGGGCCGGCTCGACATCGTCCGCCGCGAGCTCCAGCGCCGGGCCGAGCACGACGGCCGATCGCTGGTCGACCTGCTGCCCGAGATCCTGTCCGAGAAGGGACGCGGCCCCGCGCACGGCCTGGGCCGGCACCAGACCGTGCAGCCCAGCAACCCCGCCGACCACGAGCACTGGGTGAACTCCCTGGCGCCCGGGGTCGACCTGTCCGACGTGGGCGAGCTGCCCGACGACCAGCTGGAGCACGCCGCCCGCTCGCTGGCCGCCGGTGAGCGTGGGCTGTCCGAGCGCCGCCGCGGTGTGCAGCAGGTGATGGACGCCCTGGCCGGCGAGCTCGGCCGCCGGTACCGGGACGGCGAGGCCGACGTCGCCCAGCTCCTCGCCGCAGAAGGTCGCCACTGATGGACTTCCCGGACCAGCCCGTCCTGGTCGAGGTGTGGCGGTCGGGGTTCCCCGAGTCCGCGCACCGCGGCTCGCTGGTCGTGCTGGACGCCGACGGGGCCGTGACGCACGCCGTCGGCGCCGTCGACCGGCCCACCCTGCCGCGGTCGTCGAACAAGCCGGTGCAGGCCACCGCGCTGCTGGCCGCCGGCTGGACGCCGCGGACGACGGAGGAGCTGGCGATCGGCGCCGGGTCGCACACCGGCGAGCCCGGGCACGTCGAGCTGGCCCTGGCCATGCTGGCCGCCGTCGGGCTCACCGAGGACGACCTGGGCTGCCCGCCCGCGCTGCCCTCGGACGAACACGAACGGGCCACCTGGCTGGTCGAGGGCCGGGCGCCCCGGCGCGCGGCGATGAACTGCTCGGGCAAGCACGCCGCGATGCTGTCGGCCTGCGTCGCCGCCGGCTGGCCCACCCAGGGCTACCTGGACCCGGCACACCCGCTGCAGCAGGCCGTCGAGGCCCGGCTGGGCGAGGCCGGTCGCGAGCCGGTCAGCGCCGTCGTCGTCGACGGGTGCGGGGCACCCCAGCACGCGCTGTCGGTGACCGCGCTGGCCCGCGGCGTGCTCTCCCTGGTCCAGGCGCCCGAGGGCAGCCGGGACCGCTCGGTCGCCGACGCGATGCGCGCCCACCCGTGGCTGGTGGCCGGCACCGGCCGGGACGACACCCTGCTGATGGGTGCCGTGCCCGACCTGCTGGTCAAGGGCGGTGCCGACGGCGTGCACGTCGCCGCGCTGCCCGGTCGCGGCGCGGTCGCGCTCAAGCTGGAGGACGGCGGCGACCGTGGCCGGATGCCCGCGCTGAGCGCCGGGCTGCGTCTCCTCGGGGTCTCCGAGGCCGAGCTCGCCCCGTTCGCGGTGACCCCGGTGAGCGGCGGGGACGGTACCGTCGGCGAGGTGCGCCCCGCCCCCGTGCTCGGCTGAGGGATCGGTCACTCCGCCGACTGCCCCGCTTGCTGGAGCTAGCACCCACGGTTAGCGTCGCCGGTGTGCAGAACCCGTCGGAGATCGTCAGCACCGTCCGCGACAGCGTGACCCATGCTGCCGCCTCCGCGGCGGCCGAGGCGACCACGGTGTCGACGGCGGTCAGCTCCCAGGTGGGTGACTTCATCCGCAGCCAGCGCAACACCGCCCAGGTGTCGCTGCGCGAGCTGGCCCGCACCGCCGGGGTCAGCAACCCCTACCTCTCGCAGGTGGAGCGGGGACTGCGCAAGCCGTCGGCGGAGATCCTGGCCCAGATCGCCCGGGGCCTGAAGATCTCCGCCGAGACGCTCTACGAGCAGGCCGGGATCCTCGACCGCCGGTCAGGCAACCCGGACACCGTCGCGGCCATCCGCGCCGACCTGTCCCTCTCCGAGCGCCACAAGCAGGTGCTCCTGGAGCTGTACGAGACGTACGCCCGCGAGCACGCACTGACCAACCCCGCACCGGACCCCCAGGAGGAGTCGGCATGAGCAAGCCCACCGAGACCATCAAGAGCTACGGCGAGGCCGCCGTGACCGAGGGCCGCAAGGTCGCCGACGCGCTCGTCGAGACCGGCAAGACCGGCGTGCTGGCCGCCATCGGCGCCACCGACGTCGTCGTCGACCACGCCCGATCCGTGGTCGGTTCGCTGCGGTCCAAGGCCGAGGCGCTGCCCGGCGAGGCCCAGGTCCAGGCCGATCTCGCCGCCAAGGAGGTCCGCACCCGGGCCGAGGCCGCGCGCAGCAAGGCCGGCAACGCCGGCGGTCTCGTCGGGACCGTCCGGGAGCAGGCCGCCAGCACGCTGTCCGGCCTGGCCGCCCGCGGCGAGGAGGTCGTGGAGGACCTGCGTCGCCAGCCCGGCTTCCGCTCGGTCGTCGGCCGCGCCGAGCGCGCCGTGGACACGGTCGAGGACGCCCTCGAGGACGTCCTGGACACCACCGACGAGGTCGTCGCGAAGGCCTCCGACGAGGTGACCTCGGTGGCCCAGAAGAGCGCGTCGAAGGCCTCGAAGGCGGCGAACGAGGTGACCTCGGCCGCCCAGAAGACCAAGGCACGCACCAGCAAGGCCGTCGACGAGGCCAAGGAGACGCCGGCGAAGAAGGCCCCCGCGAAGCGGGCCGCCGCCAAGCGGACCCCCGCGAAGGCCACCACCAAGGCCCCGTTGCCCCGCGCCACCGCCGTCCCGGCGAAGTCCACGGCCCCCTCGGCCTCCAGCAACGCGCCGTCGGCCTCCTCGCAGGCGCCGTCGTCCTCCAGCTCGGCGCCGTCCTCCCAGAGCTGACCGGATCGGCCCGGGGGCGGTCGGCGGCGGCTACCCTCGGGCCATGCCGGGCTTCGACAGCGCACTGTTCGCCGTCATCACCTACGCCGTGCTGGCGTTGGGCGCGTGGGCGACGGTCGACGCGATCATCCGACCGGCGCCCGGGTACGTCGCGGCCGGGAAGCTGTCCAAGCCGGCCTGGGTGGGCATCACCGCCGTCGCGACGCTGATCGTCTTCGCCTTCTCGCCGATGAGCTTCCTCGGCCTGCCGGCGATCATCGCGATCATCGTGTACCTGGTCGACGTGCGGCCGGCGCTCAAGGGCCTGCAGCAGGGCAACACCAGCTGGTGACCGAGCCGCTGCCGGAGTCCGAGGAGCAGCGGCTGCGGGCCAGCTTCGACCGCCAGGCCATGCTCGCCACCCTGGGCGCCGAGCTGGTCGAGATCAGCCACGGCCGGGCGGTGCTGGAGATGCCCAGCGATACACGCTTCTCCCAGCAGTTCGGCTACACCCACGCGGGCGCGGTCACCACGCTGGTCGACACCGCCTGCGGGTACGCGGCGCTGTCCACGATGGGCGCGGACCGGGAGGTGCTGACGGTGGACTTCACGGCCAACTTCGTCGCCCCCGCGGCGGGTGCCCGCTTCCGGGCGACGGCCACCGTGCTGCGCGCCGGCCGGACGATCGTGGTCACCCGGGGCGACGTGCACGCCCTGGACGGCGCCGGCGGGGAGAAGCTGGTGGCGGCGATGCAGGCGACCATGATGGCCGTCGCGCCGCCGCCGACCCCGCCGGTGGAACCGGTGGGCTGATCAGCCCTTGGGCATGACCACCCAGAGCACGACGTAGGCGATGAACTGCGGGCCCGGCAGGATGCAGGACACGACGGCGGCGATGCGCAGGCCGTTGCGGGAGATCCCGAACTGGCGGGCCAGGCCGGAGCACACCCCGGCGATGACCTTGTTGTTCGTGTCGCGGGCGAAGCGGCGGCTGGGAGCGGTCATGACCCGACCCTAGGGGTGGCGGCTGGGGGCCGCCTGTCAGCCGAAGACGCCGGCGGGCGGCTCGGGGGAGGGCACCGCGGTCGCGTCGTCGACCGGCACCGCGGTGCCGATGAACGTGGTCAGGTCGCGGCCGGCGACCACCCGGGCCGGCATCGGGTCACCCGCGGTGCGCCGGGTCAGGCCCGCGACGGGCAGCTCGGCGTCCGAGGCGACGGCGACGGTGTTGCCGTAGCGCCGCCCGCGCAGCGTGCCGGGCTCGGCGACCAGCAGCACGTGGGCGAAGACCCCGGCCAGCGTCGCGGCCTGGGTGCGCAGGAAGGTCAGCGGCGGGCCGTCGGAGACGTTCCAGGCGGTCACCCCGCCCGGCTTGAGCACCCGGGCGACCTGCGCGGCGAACTGCGTGCTGGTCAGGTGCGCGGGCGTGCGGGCGCCGGCGAACACGTCGACGAGGACGACGTCGGCGCTCGCGTCGTGCAACGCCTCCAGACCGGCCCGGGCGTCGGCGGCGCGCACCCGCACCCGGGCGGCGCGGGGGAGCGGCAGGTGGGCGCGCACCAGGTCGGTGAGCGGCTCGTCGAGCTCGACCACCCGCTGGCGGGACCCGGGGCGGGTCACCGCGACGTACCGGGCCAGGGTGAGCGCCCCGCCGCCGAGGTGGACGACGTCCAACGGGCTGCTGTCGTCGTCCCCGTGCAGGTCGAGCACGTGGCCCATCCGCCGGACGTACTCGAACTCCAGGTGCGCGGGGTCGTCGAGGTCGACGTGGGACTGCGGCACCCCGTCGAGCATCAGCACGTAGGAGCGCTCCCGGTCGGCGTCGCCCAGGATCTCCGCG
Organism: Geodermatophilaceae bacterium NBWT11; assembly: GCA_014218215.1. Classification (NCBI taxonomy): domain Bacteria; kingdom Bacillati; phylum Actinomycetota; class Actinomycetes; order Geodermatophilales; family Geodermatophilaceae; species Geodermatophilaceae bacterium NBWT11. The sequence continues at coordinate 1,294,139 of CP043652.1, read as the reverse complement.
GTGCCCCCGGCGGTGGCCACCGGACCGGGCAGCTCGGGGTGCTCCGGCGGCGGTGCGGTGCGCTTCTCGCGGCGGGCCATCAGCGGCCGCGCAGCAGGCGCTCGGCGGCGGGGTCGCCGGTCACGTCGACCTCGGCCGGGCGGCCCCAGAGCCGGCGCAGCAGGTGTTCGGCGGTACCGGTGAGGACGGCGTCGGGCTCGCTGTCGGGGTCCGCGCCGACCACGCCGTCGCGCACCGACACCGACCAGGTGGCCCCGGTGTCGGTGGCCCGGACCTGCACCGTCGCCCGGGCGTCGGCCAGCGGGGCGGTGTGCGCCCAGCGGGGGACGACGACGTGCAGCAGCTCGCCCACCCCGTCGGCGGCGAGCTCCGGGTCGACCGGTGCCTGCTCGACCCCCGCGGCGGCCTCGAGGTCCAGCCGGTGCACCAGGTGCTCGCTGGCCTGCCGGTGCGCCCAGTCGCGCGCGGTGTCGGCGGCCGGACTCATGTGCCAGGTCGGCTGGTCGGGGTCGGTGGTGCGCAGCGTGGCCACCAGCTCGGTGAGGCCGAGGGCGAACCAGCCGTGCAGGTCGTCGTGCGGCGGGTGGTGCGGCGACGGGGGCGGCGAGGTGTCTCCCGCGGCGCCGGCCCGGAGGATGCCGGTGACCCAGCGGTGCACGGTGCCCAGGTGGACGACGAGGTCGCGGGCGGTCCACTCCGGCACCCAGGGCACGGGGGCGGCGAGCCCGCCCTGCACCGGGGTGCGGCCGGTGGCCAGCAGCTCGGCGACCACCCCGAAGCGCTCGCCGTCGGAGACGACGGCGTCGACCAGACGATCCACGGGCAGGTGCACCCGGCCATCCTCGCGCAGCCGCCGGTCAGACCGGTGCGACGGCCTCCCAGCGGACGGTCGTCTCGCCGTGCCGCCAGCGCCGGCTGGAGCCCACCAGCGGCCAGCCCTGCTCGGCCAGCGCCTCGACCGAGGCCGTCCAGCGCTGCCGCGGGCCGAACGTGGAGAAGCCCGCGGCCGCGGCCCACGCGGCGTCGAAGGCCTGCAGGAACGCATGTACCGGCTGCCCGGGCACGTTGTGGTGGATCAGTGCCTTGGGCAGCCGCTCGGCCAGGTCGGAGGGCCGCTCCAGGTCCGAGGCCCGCGCGCTCAGCGTCAGGGTCAGCGGCCCGGACTCGTCCAGCGCCACCCAGGTCGCCCGGCGTCCCCACTCGTCGCAGGTGCCCTCCACGAGGAGGCCGCCGGCGCCCAGCGCCGCGCACATCGTCTGCCAGGCCCGGGCGGCGGACTCCTCGTCGTACTGGCGGAGCACGTTGAACGCCCGCACCACCACCGGCTGCAACCCGGCCAGCTCGAAGCCGCCCACCCGGAAGTCCACCCGCGGCGGGTCCCGGTCGGCCTCGACCGACGCCACCCGTTCCGGGTCGATCTCCAGGCCCACCACCTCCAGGCCGTCGACCTCGTCGCCCAGCCGGGAGACCAGCTCCAGCGTCGTCACCGCCGACGCGCCGTACCCCAGGTCGACCACCAGCGGGCGGGCCGCGTCGCGCAGCCGGGGCACCTGCGTGGCCACCAGCCAGCGGTCCACCCGGCGCAGCCGGTTGGCGTTCGTCGTCCCGCGGGTGGGCAGGCCCATCGCCCGGGCCCGTCCGGCGGCCAGCCGGGGCCGCTTGCGCGTGGGGGGCAGGACCGCCTTGGCGGTGTGGTCACTGCCGGAGTCGCTCACCGGGCCGGAGGGTAGTCGCGCGGTGGCTACCGTGGTGCCGTGCAGCTGCTGACCGGGGTCCCGCTGTCCGAGCTCACCACGCTGCGGGTCGGGGGGCCGGTCGACCGGCTCGTCGAGGTGACCACCGCCGACGAGCTGGTCGCCGCCGTCCGCGAGGCCGACGACGCCGGCCGTCCGCTGCTGGTGCTCGGCGGTGGCTCCAACGTGGTCGCCCCCGACGCCGGCTGGCCGGGGGACGTCGTCGCGGTCCGGTCGCGGGGGGTCGTCCGCACCGGCGACGCGCTCGAGGTGCAGGCCGGCGAGCCCTGGGACGACCTGGTCGCGCACACCGTCGCCGAGGGGCTGGCCGGCATCGAGGCGCTGTCGGGGATCCCGGGCAGCACCGGCGCGACCCCGGTGCAGAACGTCGGCGCCTACGGCCAGGAGGTCGCCCAGACGATCACCGCCGTGCAGGTGCTGGACCGGCGCGACGGGTCGGTGCGCACGCTGACCCCGGCCGACTGCGGGTTCGGCTACCGGGACTCCGCGCTCAAGCAGCACCCCGGCGTCTTCGTCGTCCTCACCGTGACGTTCGGGCTCCAGGCCTCGCCGCTGTCGATGCCGGTCGGCTACGCGGAACTGGCGAAGCGGCTGGGGGTGGCTCCCGGCGACCGGGCCCCGCTGGCCGACGTCCGGGCCGCCGTCGTCGAGCTCCGCCGCGGCAAGGGCATGGTGCTCGACCCGGGCGACCCCGACTCCCGCAGCGCGGGCTCGTTCTTCACCAACCCCGTGGTGCCCGCGTCGATGGCGGTCGAGGGCTGCCCGAGCTGGCCGGCCGGGGACGACGTGAAGCTGTCGGCGGCCTGGCTGGTGCAGCACGCCGGTTTCGGCCGCGGCACCCGCGACGGCCACGTGGGGACGTCGTCCCGGCACTCGTTGGCGCTCACCACCGAACCGGGCGCCACGGCCGACGAGCTGCTCGCCTTCGCCGGCCGCGTCGTCGAGGCCGTCCGGGACCGCTTCGGCGTGACCCTCGTCCCGGAGCCGACGGCGGTCCGTCCCTAGCCCTCGCGGTGCACCTTGTGCTGCGCGGCCTGGGCGCGCGGGCGGACGACCATCAGGTCGATGTTCACGTGGTGCGGGCGGGTGACGGCCCAGGCGATGCAGTCGGCGACGTCGTCGGCGACCAGCGGCTCGCGCACGCCCTGGTAGACCGCGGCGGCCTTCGCCGGGTCGCCGGTGCGGTTGAGCGCGAACTCCTCGGTCTTCACCATGCCGGGGGCGATCTCCACGATGCGCACGGGCTCGGCGACGAGCTCCAGCCGCATCGTCCCGGCCAGCGTGTGCACGCCGTGCTTGGCCGCGGTGTAGGACGCCCCGCCCTCGTAGCTGACCAGCCCGGCGGTGGAGCCGACGAACACCACGTCCCCGGCGCCCGAGGCCCGCAGCGCCGGCAGCAGCGCCTTGGTCACCCGCACGGTGCCCAGCACGTTGACCTCGAAGCTGCGCGACCAGGAGTCCAGGTCGGCCTCGGCGACGGGGGCGGCGTCGAAGGCGCCACCGGCGTTGTTGACCAGGACGTCGACGCGCTCCAGACCGGCCGCGAAGGACGCGACCGACGCGTCGTCGGTCACGTCCAGCTCGACGGCCGTGCCGCCGATCTCCTGGGCCAGCGGCATCAGCCGGTCCATCCGGCGGGCGCCCAGGACGACGGTGAACCCGTCGGCGGCCAGGCGGCGGGCGGTGGCGGCACCGATGCCGCTGGAGGCCCCGGTGACGACGGCGACCCGGCCGTCGCCGGGGAACGGGTGGGCGGAGGGGCGCGCTGTGGGGTGCTCGGCAGGCATGCCCCCAGTCTGCTGGTGCAGGATGGTGAGTCGACACCGGTGCCCGTCCGAGCGCTGGACACGAACCGGCGGGAGGAGCCACGTGCCCGCTCGCCGTCCGCTGCGCCCGGGCGTGCTCCGCTCCGGCGAGCCGCTGCTGCCCCGCCGGGTCGCCACGCTCAGCGTGCACACCAGCCCGCTGGACCAGCCCGGGGCCGGTGACGCCGGGGGCATGAACGTCTACATCGTCGAGGTCTCCCGGCGGCTGGCCGCCCGCGGCGTGGCCGTCGAGGTGTTCACCCGGGCCACCAGCTCCGACCTGCCGCCGGTCGTGGAGATGGTGCCGGGGGTGACCGTGCGGCACGTGTCGGCCGGGCCCTTCGAGGGCCTGGGCAAGGACGACCTGCCGGCCCAGCTGTGCGCCTTCACCGCCGCGGTGCTGCGCGAGGAGGCCCGGCACGAACCGGGGCACTTCGACGTCCTGCACAGCCACTACTGGCTCTCCGGGCAGGTCGGCTGGCTGGCCCGGGACCGCTGGGGCGTGCCGCTGGTGCACTCGGCGCACACGCTGGCCAAGGTCAAGAACGCAGCGCTCGCCGACGGGGACGCCCCCGAGCCCCGCGCCCGGGTGATCGGCGAGGAGCAGGTGGTCGCCGAGGCCGACCGGCTCATCGCCAACACCGCCGAGGAGGCCCGCCAGCTCGTGCGCTGGTACGACGCCGACCCGGCGCGCACCCTCGTCGTCCCGCCGGGTGTGGACCTGGAGCGGTTCTCCCCGGGTGACCGGGGGGCCGCCCGACGCGCCGTCGGGGTCGCCGACGACGCCCTGGTGCTGCTGTTCGTCGGCCGCATCCAGCCGCTGAAGGCCCCCGACGTGCTGCTGTACGCCGCGGCCCGGATGCTCGCCGACGAGCCCGCGCTGCGCGACCGGCTGCAGGTGCTGGTGGTCGGGGCCCCCAGCGGGAGCGGCCTGGCCGAGCCGCGCCAGCTGCAGGAGCTGGCGGTCTCCCTGGGCATCGCCGACGTCGTCCGGTTCGTCCCGCCGCAGGCCCCGGACTCCCTCGCCGAGCACTACCGGGCCGCCGACGTCACCGTGGTGCCCAGCCACAACGAGTCCTTCGGGCTGGTCGCGCTGGAGTCCCAGGCCTGCGCCACCCCGGTGGTGGCGGCCGCGGTCGGCGGGCTGCCCACCGCGGTCGAGGACGGCGTCTCCGGCGTCCTGGTCGACGGGCACGACCCGGCCGACTACGCCGCGGCGATCCGCAAGGTCGTCGAGCAGCGTGACGTGCTGGCACCGGGCGCCCGCCGGCACGCCGCCCGGTTCAGCTGGGACCGCACCGCGGACTCCCTGCTGGGCGCGTACTCCGCCGCGATCGTCGAGCTCGACGCCGCCCAGCAGGTCCGCTCGCCGCGGGACCGGGTGCGCGACGCCGTCCGGGCGCTCTCGGGCACCGGGGGCTCCCGGTGAGGTCGCTGGACGAGCTCGAGGCCGTCGTGGACGCCGCGCTGCGCGACGCCGAGCTGGTCTACGAGCACCCGGCGGCCGGCCGCTTCCTGGTCGACCTGCCCGGGCACAACAAGCTCACGACCGTCTGCGGGCTGATCCTGGGCGACCACGGGTTGCGCGTCGAGGCGTTCGTCTGCCGTCAGCCCGACGAGAACCGCGAGCAGCTGTGGACCTGGCTGCTGCAGCACAACGCCCGGATGTACGGCGTCAGCTACTCCGTCGACAGCGTCGGGGACGTGTACCTGACCGGTCGGCTCAGCCACGCCGCGGTGAGCGCCGAGGAGCTGGACCGGCTGCTGGGTGCGGTCCTCAGCTACGCCGACGACCACTTCAACACCATGCTGGAGATCGGCTTCGGCAGCTCCATCCGGCGCGAGTGGGACTGGCGGGTCAAGCGCGGGGAGTCCCTGCGCAACCTGGAGGCCTTCGCCGACTTCGCGCAGCGCCGTCCGGACCCCGCGCCGGAGTCGTGACCCGCACGGAGCAGCCGCCCACCGCGACGACGGGGGAGGCCCACGGGCGCCGCTGGTGGGTGCTGGTCACCATGATCGTCTGCGTCCTGGTCGTGATCATGGGGAACTCGGTGCTGAACGTGGCGCTGCCGACCCTGCAGCGCGACCTCGGCGCCACGCAGAGCCAGCTGCAGTGGGCCATCGACTCCTACATCCTGGTGTTCGCCGGGCTGCTGTTCAGCTGGGGTGTCATCGGCGACCGGATCGGCCGGCGGCGGGTGCTGTTCATCGGCCTCGCGGTGTTCTCCGTGGGCTCCCTGCTGGCCGCCTTCTCCGGCTCGGCCGGCGAGCTGATCGCCTGGCGGGCCCTGATGGGCGTCGGCGGGGCCGCCGTGCAACCGGCCACGCTGGCCGTGATCAGCAACGTCTTCCCCGCCGCCGAGCGCAGTCGGGCGATCGGGGTCTGGGCCGGGGCCGCCGGCATCGGCATCGCCGGCGGGCCGCTGGCCGGGGGCCTCGTCCTGGAGCACTACTGGTGGGGCGCGGTCTTCCTGCTCGGCATCCCGGTGGCGGCGCTGGGCGCACTCGGGGTGCTGTTCCTGGTGCCGGAGTCCCGCGACCCGGCTCCCGGCCGGCTCGACGTCCCCGGTGTGCTGATGTCGGTGGCCGGGCTGGGCGCTCTGGTGTTCGGCATCATCCGGGGTGGCGAGGGCGTCGGCTGGGGCACCCCGGGGGTGCTCGCACCGCTGCTGGGCGGGCTGCTCGTGCTCGGGGTGTTCGTGTGGTGGCAGCGCCGCACGGAGCACCCGGCCCTGGACGTGTCGCTGTTCCGGCTGCCGGCCTTCTCGGCCGCCGCGGCCGCGCTCGCGCTGAACTTCTTCGCCCTCCAGGGCGCGACGTTCTACCTCGTCTACTACCTGCAGGGCGCCCTGGGCTACTCGCCGCTGCAGTCCGGCGCCGCCCTGGTGCCGATGGCGGTGGCCATCGCCATCGCCTCCCCGCGGGCGTCCCGGCTGGCCGACCGGTTCGGCGCCAAGCTGGTCTGCGCGGCCGGGTTCGGGCTGATGGCCTCGGCGTTCGCGGCCAACCAGCTGCTCGACGTCGACCCACCGGTCTGGCTGGTGCTCGTCGTGCTGTTCGTGCAGGGCCTCGGCCTGGGCACCGTCCTCGCCCCGGCCACCGAGTCGATCATGAGCGTGGTGCCCCGGGAGAAGGCCGGCGCCGGGGGAGCGGTGAACAACACCGTCCGCCAGGTCGGTGGCGCCCTGGGCGTCGCGATCCTGGGGTCGCTGGTGGCCGGGGTCTACGCCGCCCGGCTCGGGGACGCCGTCGAGCTGCTGCCCGAGGGTGCCCGGGAGCAGGCCCGGCAGTCGGTGGTGGCCACCATCGAGGCGGTGCGGGTCGCCGGGCCGGACGCCGAGGGGCTGCTCGCCCCGGCGCGCCAGGCGTTCGTGGAGGCCATGCACGTCACGGCCGTGGGGACGGCGGCCTCGGCCGTCGTGGCCGCGGTCATCTGCCTGGTCTGGCTGCCGGGCCGTCGGGTCGAACCGGCGGGGGACCGGGGCTGACCGGCTGGCCTCCCGGCGCTCGGCCACGTACAACGGAGGAGGTCGTCCCACCCGCGGCCGTCACCACCGAGGAGGACCGATGGCCGCCCGATCCCGCCGACCGCTGCTGCGCGCCACCCTCGGCGACCACCTCGCCGGGGAGGTCGACCCGATCGCCGCGGTCGAGGCCGCCCGCGGGGTCGCCTTCGCCCTGGTCGACCGGGCCCGCGACACCGACGACCCCGAGGTCACCCGCCGGCTGGTCACCCTGGCCGACGACGAGGGCCTCGACGAGCTCGCCGAGCTGTGGGCCGACAGCCCGCCGGTGTCGCTGCCCGGTGCGCTGTGGCGGCTGTACCTGCTGCGTGCCTGGGTGCAGCGCGACCCGGTCGCCGCGGCCCGCCAGTTCGAGGCCGGCCGGGGCCGGGTGCTGCCCCGCGAGGTCGTCGCCGGGCTGGCCGACCCGCCGGGTCCCGACGGCGTGCGCGACCTCGCCGACGCGGTGCTCACCGGGGTGTTCGAGGGTGACCTCGACGTCGCCCTGGACCGGGCCGCGGCGTTCTGCTGGGTGGTCGCCGGTGGGCGGGCCGCGCTGGCCGACGAGCTCGACGACACCGACTCCGCGGCCGCCGACCGGGTGACCCGCGGCGGGCACGCGCTGGGGCGCACCGCCGAGCAGCTCGCCGCCACGGCCCGCCGCTGGCGGGCCGGCACCCTGGGCTGAGTCCGGTGGATCCGCGCCAGCAGGCCGCCCGGGAGCGCACCCGGGCGCTGACCGGCGTGGTGCTGGCCTCCGCGCTGGCCTACCCGCTGCTGTGGTGCGCGGTGCGCTCGGCCTTCGCCCAGTTCGCCACCGGTGACGACGGCGCGGCCGTGGTCTACGGCGTGCTGACCGTGGCGCTGTGCGTGGCGGTCGTCGGCGTCGTCCGCTGGAGCACCGGGCGGCGGGTGCGCAGCGTCTGGCTGCTGGTCGGGCTGGTGCCTCCGGCGCTGCTGGAGCTCTGGCTGGCCTGGCCGCTCCTGACCGGCTGAGCGTCGGGCAGGATGGTCCCGTGACCGATACCGGGACTCTCGTGTTGCTCCGCCACGGCGAGAGCGAGTGGAACAAGGCCAACCTGTTCACCGGCTGGGTGGACGTCGAGCTGTCGGAGAAGGGCCGCGCCGAGGCCGCCCGCGGGGGCGAGCTGCTGGCCGCCGAGGGCCTGCTGCCCGACGTGCTGCACACCTCGCTGCTGAAGCGGGCGATCACCACCGCCGAGCTGGCGCTGGCCGCCGCCGACCGGCAGTGGATCCCGGTGACCCGCTCCTGGCGGCTCAACGAGCGGCACTACGGCGCGCTGCAGGGCAAGGACAAGGCCGCCACCCTCGCCGAGTACGGCGAGGAGCAGTTCATGACCTGGCGGCGCAGCTACGCCACCCCGCCGCCGCCCATCGACGCCGGCGACGAGTACAGCCAGGACGCCGACCCGCGCTACGCCTTCCTGCCCCCGGAGGCCCGGCCGGCCACCGAGTGCCTGGCCGACGTCGTCGTCCGGATGCTGCCGTACTGGTACGACGCGATCGTCCCGGACCTGCGGGCGGGGAAGACCGTGCTGGTCACCGCGCACGGCAACAGCCTGCGGGCGCTGGTCAAGCACCTCGACGGCATGGGCGACGACGAGGTCGTGGGGCTGAACATCCCTACCGGTGTGCCGCTGCGCTACGACCTGGACGCCGACCTGAGGCCGACCACCCCCGGCGGCCGCTACCTCGACCCCGACGCCGCTGCTGCCGCCATCGAGGCCGTCGCGAACCAGGGGAAGAAGTAGAGGACCCCCCCGGCCCCCGCGCAGGGGCCCGCGCTGAGCTTGCGAAGCGTGGGGGGCGCGGGGGTCCTTCAGTCAGCTCGCGATGGGGAGGGGGCGCTCGCCGGTCACGAGGTAGACGACCCGGCGGGCGACGCTGACGGCGTGGTCGGCGAAGCGCTCGTAGTAGCGGCCCAGCAGGGTGATGTCGATGGCCGACTCGATGCCGTGCGGCCAGTCGTCGCTGAGCAGCTCGCGGAAGAGCTGCTGGTGGTTGCGGTCCATCAGGTCGTCGTCGGCCTCGAGGCGGACGGCGGCCTCGACGTCGCGCTTGGCGATGATCGTGCCGGCCTGGGCGACGAGGCTCTCGGCGATGTGGCCCATGTCCAGGAAGACCGGGCGGACCTCCTGCGGCACCGCGTGGTCGGGGAAGCGCATCCGGGCGACCTTGGCGATGTGCTGGGCGAGGTCGCCCATCCGCTCCAGGTCCTGCACGGTGGCCATCGCGGTGGTGATGGCGCGCAGGTCGGTGGCCACCGGCTGCTGGCGGGCCAGCAGGGTGAAGCACCGGTCGTCGACGTTCTCCCGCACGGCGTCGATGTGCGCGTCGCCGGCGATCACGAGGTCGGCCAGGGCCACGTCGGCGTCGAGCAGGGCGGTGGTGGCCTTGCTCATCGCCGAGCCCACCGAGTTGGTCATCTCGACCAGCTGGGCGTTGATGTCGTCGAGCTCTTCGCGGTAGCTGTCCCGCATGGTCCCCTCCAGCACGCGGCCCGTTCGCCGCGTCGTCACCGGCGCGGCGCACCCCGGTCTGGGTGCCTCCGTCGCGCCTGGGGCCAGGATAGGGAGGGCGGGGCACCGCTGTCGGGCCTCGCAGGTGAACGACCGGACACGCGCCCGTGAACACCTCCCCCCGGTGGGGGTGCGCGGGCCGGATCCGGGGCAGGACGGGGCCCGGAGCGGCCTAGCATCGATCCCGTGCACCCGCTGCTGTGGCTGGCGCTCGGCCTGCTGCTGGGCGGGGTGACCGTCGGCCTCCTCGTCGCCCGCTCCCGTCCCGTGGGTGCCGGGCCGCCCACGTCGCCGGTCGACGAGCCCGACCCGGCGCCCCCGGTCGCCGTCCTGAGCCGCCGGCTGGTGGACCTGATGGACCCCGCGGTCGTGCTGCTCGACGCCGCCGACGAGGTGGTCCTGGCCAACCCGTCGGCCCGCGCGCTGGGCATCGTCCGGGGCACCCGGCTCCTGGTCCCGGGTCTGCTGACCATCGCCCAGGACGTGCGCGGGGGCAGCAGCTGCCGGGCCGACGTCCAGCTGCCCGGTGACCTCGTGGGCTCCGGCCCTCGGATGGTGGGCGTGCACGGCGTCCGGCTGGGCGGAGGCCCTGCGCTGGAGCCCGGCCCGGTCGCCCTGGTGCTGCAGGACGTCACCGAGGCCCGCCGGGTCGAGGCGGTCCGCCGCGACTTCGTCGCGAACGTCGGGCACGAGCTGAAGACGCCGGTCGGGGCGCTCGCGCTGCTGGCCGAGGCCACCCAGGGTGCCGCCGACGATCCGGAGACGGTGCAGCGCTTCGCCGCCCGGATGACCCACGAGGCCGACCGGCTGGCCCGGCTGGTCCGCGAGCTGATCGACCTGTCCCGGCTCCAGGGCGCCGAGCCGCTGCCCGACCTGGCCCCCGTCGAGGTCTCCACCGTCGTCGCCGAGGCCGTGGACCGCACCCGGCTGGCCGCGGCCGCCAAGGGCATCGACCTGGCCGTCGGGGAGCAGGAGGGCCTGGTCGTGCGCGGGGTGGAGGCCCAGCTGGCCACCGCGGTGACCAACATGCTGGCCAACGCGGTGGCCTACTCCCCGGACGCCACGAAGATCGCCGTGGGCACCCGGGCCCGCTCCGGGTTCGCCGAGATCGCGGTGACCGACTCCGGCATCGGGATCCCGCGCGCGGACCGCGCCCGGGTGTTCGAGCGCTTCTACCGGGTCGACCAGTCGCGGGCCAGCGCCACCGGCGGCACCGGGCTCGGGCTGGCGATCGTCAAGCACGTGGCCACCAACCACGGTGGCTCGGTGACGGTGTGGAGCGAGGAGGGCCTGGGGTCGACGTTCACCCTGCGCATCCCGCTGGCCCCCGTGGAGCCCGCCGAGACGACCACCGCACCCACCGACGACCAGGCGGGCCGGTCGGTCGACCGGGTCGCCGCCCTGCGAGCTGCCGTCGGAGCGACCCCCGTGGGTCACGCCGACGCCGAACCGAGTTCCCCGAGAGGACGGTCATGACCCGAGTGCTGGTCGTGGAGGACGAGGAGTCCTTCTCCGACGCGTTGTCCTACATGCTGCGCCGTGAGGGGTACGAGGCGGTCGTCGCCGCCAACGGCATCGACGCCCTGGCCGAGTTCGACCGCAACGGCGCCGACATCGTGCTGCTGGACCTCATGCTGCCCGGGCTGTCGGGCACCGAGGTGTGCCGCACCATGCGCTCCAAGAGCGCGGTGCCGATCATCATGCTGACCGCCAAGGACACCGAGATCGACAAGGTCGTGGGCCTGGAGCTCGGGGCCGACGACTACGTCACCAAGCCCTACTCCGCGCGGGAGCTGCTGGCCCGCATCCGCGCGGTGCTGCGCCGGGGCACCGACACCGAGCAGGTCGGTGAGGCCACGCTGGGCGCCGGCCCCGTGCGGATGGACGTCGAACGTCACACCGTGGCCGTGGACGGCGAGCCGGTCTCCCTGCCGCTCAAGGAGTTCGACCTCCTGGAGCTGCTGCTCCGCAACGCGGGCCGGGTGCTCACCCGCGGGCAGCTCATCGACCGGGTCTGGGGCTCGGACTACGTGGGCGACACCAAGACCCTCGACGTCCACGTCAAGCGGTTGCGCGCCAAGATCGAGCCCGACCCCGCCACCCCGAAGTGGCTGGTGACGGTGCGGGGGCTCGGCTACAAGTTCGAGGCGTGAAGGACCCCCTCGCCCCCCACGACGTGCTCCGCACGCCGCGGGTCCCTGCGAGGGGGCCGTTCCATCGGGCTGCGGTTACTTGCCGCGGCCGGTCTCTTCCTGGAGCTCGTCGATCTTGATCGAGGCGTCGGCCTTGCTGATGTCGGTGGGGACGTCCTCACCGGCCTGCTGGGCCAGCGTCGACAGGTAGCTCTTCTGCGCACCGGTGGCGGGCTCATCGCCGGTCACCCAGTCGTTGGGGTCCTTCTCGGCGGTGGGGTCACCGGGCTGGCCGGTGTTGACCTTCGACTCTGATTCGCTCATGTGTTCGAGGCTAGGCGGGTACCGGGGAGTCCGCGCGGTGAGCGCCCGCGGGCTGCGGGGCCCGGCCCCGGGCGGTGCAGGACAGCCGCGCCCGGGCCTCCTCGATGCGCCGTCCGGTGAGGTAGACGTGGCTCTGCCCGCACGGGCACGCGACCGCCACGGCGACCACGCCGGGACGGGTCCGGGGGTCGGCGACCGGGCGCACCCGACGGTCGGCGACCAGCTGGTCGGAGTGGGTCACGGGGCAGGTGATCAGCAGCATGGGAGCAGCCTGGCGCGGTCCGGCCGGGACCAGAAGTGGCAGGAACGACCACGATCGTCGATTTCCTGCCATGCTCTGCCGCATGAGCGACCCGCGTCCCCTGGTGGTGAGCGTCCTGGCCGGCAACGGCACGCTCGGGGCCTTCGGGCTGGGCTCGGCCAGCGAGGTGTTCGGCTACGACCACACCCGCTTCGGCCTGCCGCGCTTCGACTACGCGCTGGTGGCCGAGGTGCCGGGCCTGGTCCGCACCGACACCGGCCTGACCGTGGTCGTCGAGCACGGGCTGGACCGCCTGGCAGTCTCCGACGTCGTGGTGGTGACCGCCCGGCACGACGAGGAGGCGCCCTGCCCGCCCGCGGTGCTCGACGCGTTGCGCGCGGTCCACGCCCGCGGCGGCCAGCTGATCAGCCACTGCAGCGGCGCCTTCGTGCTGGCCGAGGCCGGCCTGCTGGACGGCCTGCGGGCCACCACGCACTGGCGGATGGCCGGTGACCTGGCTGCCCGGTTCCCCGCCGTCGACGTCGACCCCCGGGTGCTCTACGTCGACGAGGGGTCGGTCATCACCGGGGCCGGCACGGCCGCCGGGGTCGACGCCCTGCTGCACTGGGTGCGCCGCGAGTACGGGCCGGGACCGGCCAACGCGCTGGCCCGGGAGATGGTCGTGCCCCCGCACCGGGACGGCGGGCAGGCCCAGTACGTCGACACCCCGGTGGCCCGGTGCGAGGACGACCTGCTGGGCGTCGTCCTGGGGTGGGCCCAGGCGCACCTGGCCGAGGAGATCACCGTCGACGGCCTGGCCCGCCGGGCGCTGATGAGCCCGCGCACCTTCGCCCGCCGCTTCAAGGCCACCACCGGGACGACGCCGCACGCCTGGTTGCTGGACCAGCGGCTGGGCGCGGCCGAGACGCTGCTGACCGACTCCGACGCACCGGTGGAGGAGGTGGCCCGGCTGGTCGGCTTCGGCACCGCGGCCGGGTTGCGCGAGCAGTTCGCCCGCCGCCGGGGGATCAGCCCGCGGGCCTACCGGCAGGCCTTCCGCACCCGGCTGGGCTCAGGTGGTGGGTCGGCGCCGGTGGACCTGGACCGGCACCGGGCGGGGGCTGGCGGGGTGCGGGGCGATCAGGCCGAGGTCCAGGCGGGCCTCGGTCAGCCGGCGTAGCTCGGCGTAGGCGGGCCTGCCCAGGAGCTCGGTGAGCTCGGCGGCGTAGGTCAGCACCAGCGGCTCGGGCGCGACGTGGGCCAGCGGTGACCCGGTGCACCACCAGTGCAGGTCGGCGCCGCCGGGGCCCCAGCCGCGACGGTCGAACTCCCCGATGCTGCTCACCAGCACCCGGGTGTCGTCGGGGCGGTCCACCCACTCCTGCTCGCGGCGCACCGGCAGCTGCCAGCACACGTCGGGCTTGGTCTCCAGCGGGTGCCGGCCGGTGCGCTCGGCCAGCCCGTGCAGCGCGCAGCCCCCGCCGCCGGGGTGGTCGGCCCGGTTGAGGAACACGCAGGCGCCGTCCACCACCCGGGTGCGCAGCGCCTGCTCCCCGTCGTCCTCGAGCTCGTCGGGCTCGGTCCAGTCCGCGCCCCACTCCGGGCGACGCTGCCAGTCGGCGTCGGTCAGCTCGGCGACGGCCGCGGTGACCCGCTCCAGGTCGTCGGTGTCGGTGAAGAACGCGCCGTGGTTGCAGCACCCGTCCTCGGCCCGCCCGGCGACCACCCCTGCGCAGCCCCGGCCGTAGACGCAGGTCCACGCCGAGGTCAGCCAGGTCAGGTCGGCACGCACCCGGTGGTCGGGGTCGGCCGGGTCGGTGAACTCCACCCACTCCCGGGCGAAGTCCGGCCCGACCTCACCGCTCACGTCGTCCTCGGGCACCGGTCCAGTCCACCACGTGCGGGCCGGCGCCCGGCCACCCGGCAGACTGTCCGACCATGCGGCTGGGAGTGCTCGACGTCGGTTCGAACACGGTGCACCTCCTCGTGGTGGACGCCCACCGCGGCGCCCACCCGACCCCGGCGCACGACGACAAGTCGGTGCTGCGGCTCTCCGAGCACGTCGGGGACGACGGAGTGCTGTCCAAGGCGGGGGAGAAGGCGCTGCTGGCCGCCGTCCGCCGGGCCCGGCAGGTCGCCGACGAGCAGGGCTGCGAGGAGCTGCTGGCCTTCGTCACCTCGGCCATCCGGGAGGCCTCCAACGGCCCGCGGGTGCTCGAGCGGGTGCGCGAGGCCACCGGCGTCGACCTGCAGGTGCTCACCGGGGAGGACGAGGCGCGGCTGACCTTCCTCGCCGTCCGCCGCTGGTTCGGGTGGAGCGCGGGCCGGCTGCTGGCCCTGGACATCGGCGGCGGCTCGCTGGAGCTGGCCACCGGCATCGACGAGGACCCCGACGTCGCCCTGTCGCTGCCCCTGGGCGCCGGCCGGATGACCCGCCGGTTCCTGCCCTCGGCGCACGGCGGCGGCACCCCGAGCTTGGAGGCCCTCGCCGAGCTCGACGCGCACGCCTCCCGCCTGCTCGCCCCGGCGGCCCGGCGGCTGGCCGCGGCCGGGCCCCCCGATCTCGTGGTCGCCACCTCGAAGACCTTCCGCACGCTGGCCCGGCTGACCGGGGCCGCGCCCTACTCGGCCGGCCTCCGGGTGCCCCGCCAGATGAGCGCGGTGAGCCTCGGGCAGCTGGTCGGGTTCGTCTCCCGGATCGACGCCGGGGCCCTGTCGCAGCTGCAGGGCGTCTCGGTCGACCGGGCCCACCAGGTCGCGGCCGGGGCGGTCGTGGCCCGGGCGGCGCTGCGGGCGGTCGACGTCCCGTTCGTGGCAATCTGCCCCTGGGCGTTGCGCGAGGGCATCATCCTGCGCCGACTGGACGCACTGGAGGGCGCGTGAGCGATCCCGTGGACCACTCGGTCCGCTCCCTGGCCGAGATCCTGCGTGAGCACGGCCTGGAGTCCGAGGCGGGCACCCGGCCGGGTACGTCGGGCCCACCCGCGGGACGGCGCCGCCGCCCGGGTGAGGGGTCGGCCAGGCCCCCGGTCTCCGGCGGGGACCGGCGCACGGGCGACCGCCGCGGCGGCGGCCGCCGGGCGGACGACGAGGCCACCCCCGCGGGCCCGGCAGCCGAGCCCGCGCCACCCCGTGTCGGTCGACGCAAGACCGACGTCGACCTCCCCGAGCCGGTCGCCCCCGGACAGGGCGTGCTCTTCGAGAGCGGGCCCACCACGGCCGCCATCCCCGGCCTGCGCCCCTCCCGCACCCCCGGGGTGCCCGGTGGCGTGGGGTCGCGGTCCGGTGCGCCCGACCTGGCCTCGACCGGTCCGATCCCCAAGGTCGTGCTGCCGGCGGCCGAGGAGGAGCGCGAACCGCTCACGGGGAGGCAGTCGGCGCTGGCCTGGGCCCGCTTCGCCGCGGAGCTGCTGGTGGCCGTCGGGGTCGGCATCGGCGTCTACTACCTGTTCACCGTGCTCTGGGAGCTCCTGCCCTACCTGGCGGCGGTCGCCGCCCCGGTGGTCGTCACCGGGCTGGTCGGTGGGGTCGCCACCTGGCGGGCGAGGCAGAAGCAGCCGCCGCTGGAGACCCGGGTGCTGCTCGTGCTGCTGTTCGCCGGCACCCTGCTGGCGGTGGTGCCCGCGGCCGGGTTGCTCTCGGGCACCTGACCGGCCCCCGCTAGCGTCTGCGCGTGACCAGCGCACCCACCCCCGCACCCGGCCGCACCGGACTCGCCGTCGTCGGCGGCGGGAAGATCGGCGAGGCCCTCGTGTCCGGCCTGGTCCGGCGTCCCGGCGCCGCCGCGGGCATCGTCGTCGTCGAGCGCAGCCCCCAGCGGGCCGCCGAGCTCGTCGAGCGGCACGGCATCCGCGCGATGGACCTCGCCGCGGCCGCCGCGGCCAGCAGGGTGCTGCTGCTGGCGGTCAAGCCGCAGGACGTCGACACCCTGCTGGGCCTGCTGGCCCCGCACGTGGACGGCGACCACCTCGTCGTCTCCGTCGCCGCCGGCGTCCCGACCGCCCGGATCGAGGCCGCCCTGCCCCCGGGCACGCCGGTCGTGCGCGTCATGCCCAACACCCCGGCGCTGGTCGACGAGGGCATGAGCGTGCTGTCGGCCGGGGCGCACGCCGACGAGACCCACCTGGACGAGGCCGAGGCGCTGCTGTCGGCAGTCGGCCAGGTGCGCCGGGTGCCGGAGTCCCAGCAGGACGCGGTCACCGCGCTGTCGGGCAGCGGCCCGGCCTACTTCTTCTTCCTCGTCGAGGCGATGATCGACGCCGGGATCCTGCTCGGCCTGCCGCGCACGCTGGCCGCGGACCTGATCGTGCAGACCGCCCTGGGCGCGGCGACCATGCTGCGGGACTCCGGGGAGCACCCGGTGCAGCTGCGCGAGGCGGTCACGAGCCCCGGCGGGACCACGATCGCGGCCATCCGCGAGCTCGAGCGGCACGGGGTGCGGGCCGCCCTGATCGCCGCCATCGAGGCCGCCCACGACCGCTCGGTCGAGCTCGGTCGCTGAGCCCGATCGGGGGTCGTCCGAGGGGGTGACGGGGACGGCCGTCGGTCTCTACGCCCCTCGACACCCGTCCGTGGGGCTGCGACACGCCCGAGTGGCACGTGGTGCGGTTGTTTTCGAGCGAACCGCTCCGTCCTCACCCGTGGTGAACATGTGACAGCAGTCCGTCCAGACCGGCACAATCCTGTCGCCACCGAGCGTCATGACGACGTGTCGACCCGGCAACGACGCGCCGTCAGGGGGTGACCACGCTCTGTCGTGTCGACATGTGCCCAGGACGGACCGGTCCGCTTGTCCGCTTCACCCATCGCATCTGTCCCAACCGCCCCCTAACGTCTCTTCCAGCACGTACGTGTCCCGTCCGCCGGTGGGGAAGCCGGCGGCCCGATTCGTGCCAGGTAGCGGAGATGAACAGATGACCATGCCCCAGCGCAGCACCGGCTACAACGCCCGTCCCGCTCAGCCCGGCCCGCGACCCGTCGCCCGCCCGGTCTCGGCTGCGTCGGTCGCCCGTCCCGTGCCTGCAGCCCACCCGGCCGCCGGCCCGGTCAACCGCCAGGCCCCTGCGGCCCCGCAGCGGTCGGCCGTCACGTTCCTCACCGTCGCCGAGGTCGCCGCGATGATGCGGGTCTCCAAGATGACGGTGTACCGCCTGGTGCACGGTGGCGAGCTCTCGGCCGTCCGCGTCGGCCGGTCCTTCCGCGTGCCCGAGCGCGCCGTGCAGGACTACCTGCGCGACGCGTACACCGACATCGCCTGAGGAAGGACCCCTCCGCCCCCCGACCGAGGCTCCGTGCCGGCCGGGACCCTGCGGAGGGGCCGGGGCCGAGGGCCCCAGGTAGGCTCGGTCGCTGAACGCCGTGCCCCCACCGGGGGCGGCGTCACGAGCGGAACACCCTCGCGCGGTGCCCGGCGTGACCTCCGGGTCGCTCGTCGGGTGCCGGCGACCACGACGTCGGGAGCATCACATGGGTTCGGTCATCAAGAAGCGCCGCAAGCGGATGGCGAAGAAGAAGCACCGCAAGCTGCTGAAGAAGACGCGCGTCCAGCGTCGCAACAAGAAGTGAGCTGACGCTCGTGCCGCCCGCGGTCGTGCTCGTCACCGGTGTGAGCCGGTGGCTGGGCGGGGCGCTGGCGGCCGAGCTGGCGGCCGACCCCTCGATCGAGCGGGTCATCGGGGTGGACTCCGTGCCCCCCGGCCCCGAGGCGCTCCGTCGCCTCGGGCGCACCGAGTTCGTGCGTGCCGACATCCGCAACCCGCTGATCGGCAAGGTCATCGCCTCGGCGTCGGTCGACACCGTCGTGCACATGAACATCAGCTCCACCCCGGGCGGCTCCGGCGGGCGCACGTCGATGAAGGAGCTCAACGTCATCGGCACGATGCAGCTGCTGGCCGCCTGCCAGCGCGCGCCCTCCGTCCGGCGCCTGGTGCTCAAGTCCACCAGTGCGGTCTACGGCGCCAGCCCCCGCGACCCCGCGGTGTTCACCGAGTCCATGCAGGCCCGCCGGGTGCCCGGTGGTGGCTTCGCCAAGGACAGCCTGGACATCGAGGGCTACGTCCGGTCCTTCACCCGCCGGCGGCCCGAGGTCGACGTCGCCGTGCTGCGGTTCACCAACTTCATCGGCCCGCGGATCGACTCGCTGCTCACCGGCTTCCTGCGGATGCCCGTGGTGCCGACCGCGCTGGGCTTCGACGCCCGCGTCCAACTGCTCCACGAGGACGACGCCGTGGCCGTGCTGGTGCGGGCCACCACCGGGGACTTCGCCGGGACGGTCAACGTCGGCGCCCCCGGCACCGTGCTGCTCTCCCAGGCGATCCGCCGGCTGGGCCGGGTCGCGTTGCCGCTGCCCAGTGCGGCGATGGGGCCGCTGGGCCGGCTCACCCGCCAGGCCGGGATCACCGACTACTCCCCGGAGCAGATGCGCTTCCTCAACTTCGGCCGGGTCGTCGACACCCGGGTGCTGCGCGAGGAGTTCGGCTACACCCCGCGCTTCACCACCGAGCAGGCCCTGGCCGACTACGCCCGCACCGTCGCCCCCGTCGTGCGGCCCGAGCTGGTCGGCGGCGTCGCGGCCGCGGCCGAGCACGTGGTCGGGCAGGTGGCCACCCTCCTCGACGACGTCGGCTCGCTCGCCGGCGGGCGTCGTCGCCCCGGCACCCCGGTCGCCGCCGGGCTCCGGGCGGTGCGCGATGCCTGAGGCCCGCGTCATCCGGTTGCACCCCGACGGCCCGGAGCCCCCGCCCGAGCCGGCCCCGCCCGGCAAGGGCTGGGACGCCCACGTCGCCGGCGGGCTGGAGTTCCTCCGCCGCCGGCTCACCGGGGAGTACGCCACCGACGAGTTCGGGTTCGACCCCGACCTCGCCGACCACCTGCTCATGCCGGTGCTGCGCCCGCTGTTCGAGAAGTGGTTCCGGGTCGAGGTGCTCGGCCTGGAGAACGTGCCCGACGTCGGGGGCGCCCTGGTCGTCGCCAACCACTCCGGCACCATCCCGGTCGACGCGCTGATGACCACCGTCGCGCTGCACGACGAGCACCCCGCCGAGCGCCGCTTCCGGCTGCTGGGTGCCGACCTGGTGTTCCAGGTGCCCTTCATCGGTGCGATGGCCCGCAAGCTCGGCGCGACGCTGGCCTGCAACGAGGACGCCGAACGGCTGCTCTCGGAGGGCGAGCTCGTCGGGGTCTTCCCCGAGGGGTTCAAGGGCGTGGGCAAGCCCTTCAGCGAGCGGTACACCCTGCAGCGCTTCGGCCGCGGCGGGTTCGTCACCGCCGCCCTGCGCACCGGGGCGCCGATCGTGCCGTGCGCCATCGTCGGGGCCGAGGAGATCTACCCGATGATCGGCAACGCCAAGACCGTCGCCCGGGTGCTCGGCCTCCCCTACTTCCCGGTCACCCCGACGTTCCCGCTGCTGGGCCCCGCCGGGCTGGTGCCGTTGCCGTCGAAGTGGTTCATCGCCTTCGGCGAGCCGATCGAGACCGCGCACTTCGGCCCGAACGCCGCCGAGGACCCGATGCTGGTCTTCAACCTCACCGACCAGGTGCGCGAGACCATCCAGCACTCGCTCTACCAGCTGCTCCTCAAGCGCCGGTCGGTCTTCAGCTAGAACGGCCAGACGTTGCGCCGGCGCAGCGCCAGCAGGCCGCTGACCGCGCCGCCGCCGAGGGCCGCCGCACCCAGGGTGGGGACGCCGATGCGCGCCGCCTTGCGGCCGGTGCGGAAGTCCTTGACCACCCAGCCGCGGGACCGGGCGACCGCCTTGAGCTCGGCGTCGGGGTTCACCGCGACCGCGGTGCCCACCAGGGACAGCATGGGCAGGTCGTTGGAGGAGTCGCTGTAGGCGGTGCAGCGACGCAGGTCCAGGCCCTCCCGCTCGGCCAGCGCCCGCACCGCCTGCGCCTTGGCCTCGTGGTGCATCAGCTCACCGACCAGCCGGCCGGTGTAGGCGCCGTCCACCACCTCGGAGACCGTGCCCAGGGCGCCGGTCAGGCCCAGCCGGTGGGCGATGATCGAGGCCAGCTCGATCGGGGTCGCGGTGACCAGCCAGACCCGCTGACCGGCGTCGAGGTGTTGCTGGGCCAGCAGCCGGGTGCCGGCCCAGATGCGGTCGGCCATCAGCTCGTCGTAGATCTCCTCGCCGGCGTCGACGATCTCGACCACCGTCTTCCCGGCGATGAAGGCCAGTGCGTTGTCGCGCACGGTGTGCAGGTCGATGGCCTGCTCGCTGCCGGCCACCCGGAACTTGGCCTGCTGCCAGACGAAGGAGGCCACGTCGCGGCCGGTGAAGTACTTGCGGGCGGCCAGGCCACGGGCGAACCAGAACAGCGAGGCGCCCATCATCATCGTGTTGTCGCAGTCGAAGAACGCCGCCGCGGTGGGGTCGGGCTCGGCGGCCGCGGGGGGCTCGACCTCCGTGGCCGCCGCCGCGGCGGCCCCGGCGACGAGGGCGCGGGTCTCCTCGTCCTCGATCAGCGCCGGCGTGCGGGCGCGGGTTCCGCGGAAGGGGACTCGAGCCACCGGTGGACCCCCTGGGACTGTCGGGACGGACGGACGGTCGACCGGGGACGACCCTAGCGGCAGCCGACCGTCACCAGCGGGGGCAGGCAGGCCTCGATCGGGCCCACCGGGGGCAGCTCGACCAGCGCGCCACCCGAGGTCGTGGGGACCGCGGTGGGGACCGGGACCGGGAGGGGCAGCCCGGCCGTCGGCGCGGACGACGTCGGGGCGGCGGGAGCAGCCGTGGTGGGTGCCGGTGAGCCGGCGCCACCGGTCCCGCCGGCGCCGCCGCCCTGACCGCCCCCGGTGCTCGCAGCGCCCCCGGAGGTGGGGGCCGCGGTCGGGGCCGCCGTCCCGGGCGCGGGGGCCGCGGTGCTCGGGGCGACCGAGCCGGGCACCGGGGCCGTGGTGGTCGAGGTGGCCGGCCCGGTGGCGCTGACGCAGGCGCTGGGGACGGGACCCAGGGCATCGCTGCCGGCGGTGACCGGGCCGCCGGGGCAGTCCAGGGCGGCCAGGAGGGCGGTGGCCCGGGCGGCCACCTGGGAGACGATCTGCCGGGATTCGCTGACCTCGGTCACCGCGGCCTCGGGCACCGAGGGCTGGAGCGCGTCGAGCCCGCTGCGCTGGCCGTCCGCCCAGTCCGACAGCACGCCGAAGGAGGCCCGGTCCTGGGCCTGCAGGGCGTAGGTGGTGAGCGCCGAGGCGCCCTCCCGGGTCTGGTCGTCCATGGTGTCGAGCACGCTGGTCACGGTGGCCGCGTCCAGGCCGCCGGCGGCCAGCACGACGTCGGGACCGTCGGCCGTCGGGGCGGCCGCGGGCAGGGCACCGGCCTCGCCGGCGGCCAGCTCGCCGAGCTCCTGGAGCCGGGTCGAGGCGAAGCCCAGCAGGGTGAGCCCGCGCTCGGAGTCCGAGGCGAGCGCGAGCTGGGTCTGCTCGGTGCCCCGCTTGAGGTCGTAGAGCAGGTCGCCGGGCTCGGCGCCCTGCGCCAGGGCCACCACACCGCCCAGTGCGGCGACGGTCAGCGAGGCACCGGCCAGCCCCGCGGTGAGGCGGGTCCGCCACGGCGACGCGGGTGCGTCGACGGCGCGGCGGGCCAGGACCCGCTGCGCCAGGGTCGGTGCGGGCTCCGGCGTGCGGACGGCGGCCATGGCCACGAGCCGGGCCCGCTGGGCCGACCGGACGTCGGCCTCGAGGTCGGGGGCGTCCCGGGAGAGCAGCGCCAGCCGCGTCAGCAGGGCGTCGGCGGGCGTGACCGGGCCGTCCCCGGCCTCGACCGTGGGTCCCTCCTGCGCGCCGTGCCTCACTGCCGTCCTCCGTCTGCCCCGTGCAGCCCCGAGGGGGCCGTCACCAGGCGCAACGACGGTCGCCGGGTACCGGTACGGGGTACCGATGGGTAACTTGTCACACCCGTCGGGCTCATCGCAGACCCTCCGGCAACAGCGAGCCCAGCCGCTTGACCGCCCGGTGCTGCAGCGCCTTGATCGCGCCGTCCTTCTTGCCCATCGCGGCAGCGGTCTCGGCCACCGAGAGGCCCTGCAGGAACCGCAGCTCGATGCACTCGCGCTGCTCGTCGCCGAGCCGGCCGATGCAGGAGAGCAGCTCGGCGTTGGTGAGCCCCTGCAGCACGGCGTCCTCCGGGCCGTCGGTGGCCCGGTCGGCGTCGCGCATGTCGGCGGTGCTGACCTCCAGCCGGAACCGGCTGCTCTTCACGTGGTCCCGGACGATGTTGCGGGCGATGGTGACCAGCCAGGCCCCGACGTCGCGGCCCTGGAAGGACAGCGAGTCGATCCGGCGCAGCGCGCGGACGAAGGTCTCGCTGGTGAAGTCCTCGGCGGTCTGCCGGTCGGAGACCCGGTGGTAGAGGAAGCGGAAGACCATGTCGGCGTACCGGTCGTAGAGCAGGCCGAACGCCTCGGCCTCGCCCTCCTGGGCGCGCTGGACCAGGGTCCAGACGGCGATCTGCTCCTCGCCCTCGGGCTCGAGGGTGAGGTCGTCGCCGAGGTCCTCGACGTCCTCCTCCGGCTCCGGCTCCACGGGGACGGCGACGACCGGCGGGGCGTCGTCGACCGGGCGGCGGGGTGCCGGGGTGGGCCGGTCCGTCGTGCGCGGGCGGGGCGAGGGCCGGGGGCGGGGGACCGTGGGGAGGTCCTCGGCGTCGGGGGCGGCGGCGCGACCGGACAGCGGGGCGGCATCGGTCGGGTGCGGACGGGCCACTGCCTCGTGCACCTCCTCGTCACCGGACCGGCGGACCTCGCACGGGGCGACCTGCGCAGGTGGGGCCCATGGTGACAACATCCGTGGCCTGCGTCCACGCGGGACCCCCCGGGACGAGCGACGCAGCCGACTGACGAGGGAGTGGTCCCGGTGCCGGCAGGACCCGACGTCCGCACGCCCGACGACACCGCCGACGCCGTGGCGAGCTTCGACGGGCTGTTCCGCCGGGCGGCCCGGGCGACCCCGGACGCCCCGGCGCTGGTGCAGGGCGACCGGCGGCTCAGCTGGTCCGAGGTCGACGCCGCGGTGGACCGGACCGCCGCCGGCTACGCCGCCCGCGGGCTCGCCGCCGGCGACCGGGTGGCCGTCCAGCTGCCCAACGGCGTGGACTGGGTGCTGGCGGTGGTGGGCGCGTTGCGGGCCGGCCTGGTCGTCGTCCCGGTCAACCCGGCCTACACCGACCCCGAGCTCGAGCACCTGCTCACCGACTCCGGCGCCCGGCTGGTGGTGGCCACGCAGGAGCGCACCGGCCCGGCCGGGGTGCCGGTGCTGGCCGGCCCGCCGGAGTCCGACGACGCCCCGCCGGCCCCGCCGTCGGACGCCTCCGCACTGGCCCTGCTGGCCTACACCAGCGGCACGACCGGGCGCCCGCGCGGCGCGATGCTCACCCACGCGGCGCTGCTGACCAACCAGCGGCAGGTGCTCGCCGTCGAGCCGGCACCGGTGCGCCCGGGCGACGTCGTGCTGCTGGTGCTGCCCCTGTTCCACGTCTACGGGCTCAACGGCGGGCTCGGGCTGACCGCGGCGACCGGGGCGTGCGGGGTGCTGGTGGACGCCTTCGACCCGGTGTCCTCGCTGGAGCTGATGGCCGCCGAGGGCGTCTCGGCCGTCCCCGGCGCCCCGCCGATGTACCAGGCCTGGCTGGCCGCGGCCGACCACACCGGCTCGGACACCGCGCTGCGCCGGGCGTTCGCCGCCGTGCACACCGCCAGCTGCGGGGCCGCCCCACTGCCGGCCCGGGTCTGGACGGCGATGCGCGACCGGGCCGCGGTGACGGTCTGGGAGGGCTACGGGCTCACCGAGGCAGCCCCGGTGCTGGCCACCACGCTGGTCACCGGCCGGGCCAAGCCCAGCTGCATCGGCGCCCCGGTGCCCGGGGTGGAGCTGGTGCTGCGCGACACCGCCGGCGGCCCGGGCGCCGGGCCGGACCCCGGCAGCAAGGTGCGCGAGGACGTGTTCGGCGACCCGTGGGGCGACGACCCCCCGGACAGCGCCGGCGAGGTCTGCGTGCGCGGGGCCAACCTGTTCTCCGGCTACTGGCCCGACGGCGCCGACGGCCCGGACGACGAGGGCTGGCTGGTCACCGGGGACATCGCCTACCGGGACGCGGTCGGCGACCTGCACCTGGTCGACCGCCGCCGTGACCTGGTGCTGGTGAGCGGGTTCAACGTCTACCCCGGCGAGGTCGAGCGGGTGCTCGACGCCCACCCGGAGGTGGCGGAGGCCGCGGTCATCGGGGTCCCCGACGACCGGACCGGGGAGTCGGTGCGCGCCGTCGTCGTCCGCACGCCCGGGTCGCAGGTCGACGTCCAGACGCTGCGCACCTTCGCGGCCCGCTCGCTGGCCCGGTTCAAGGTGCCCTCCTCGGTGCGCTTCGTGGACCAGCTGCCGCACTCCCTCACCGGCAAGGTGAGCCGCGCCCGGCTGCGCGAGCTGGGGCTGGACCGGATGGCCGCGGAGACCCAGGAGGTCGAGGGGGTGACCCGGGGTGACTGAGCCGGAGACCCCGCGGCTGCAGCTGCTGACCCGGGACGGCTGCCACCTGTGCGCGGTGGCGGCCGAGACCCTGGGTCGGCTGGCCGAGGAGGCGTCGCTCACGGTGACCGCCGTCGACGTGGACGCCGACCCCGAGCTGCAGGCCGAGTTCGGCGACCGGGTGCCGGTGGTGCTGCTCGACGGGCGGGAGCACTCCTACTTCACCGTCGACGTGCCGCGGCTGCGCCGGGACCTCGGCACCGCCTGAGACGGCTCCGGCGGGCCGCCGTAGGGTGCTCTCCACCACAGCGGACGCGCATGACCTGCACAGACGCCCGCAGCGACTTTGTTCCTGCGTTCACAAGCGGTTACCGTGGCGTTGCCGGAGCGAGACGTGCCCCGGCACCCCCGATGTCTGCGAGATCGCCCGGGCTCCCGCCCGTCGCGCGGTCTCCGACCGCTGTGGAGTTGGCCCGTGATGCAGCCGCGGCCCCGGATGATCCCGGAGGCCACCGTCGCCCGGTTGGCGGTGTACCTGCGTGTGCTCGCCGGGCTCTCCGGCGGCGGCCGCAGCCACGTGTCCAGCCAGGAGCTGGCCTCGGCCGCCGGGGTCAACCCGGCCGGCCTGCGCAAGGACCTCTCCTACCTGGGCCCCTGCGGGGTCCGCGGGGTCGGTTACGCGGTGCCCGCGCTGCGCGAGCGGCTGGCCCGGGCCCTCGGGGTCGAGCAGCAGCGCGCCTGTGTGCTGGTCGGCATGGGCAACCTGGGCTCGGCCCTGGCCGGGTACGCCGGCTTCGGCAGCCGCGGCTTCACCTTCGTCGGGCTGCTGGACGCCGACCCCGCCCGGGTCGGTGACCTCGTCGGGGACACCACCGTGCGCCCGGTCGAGGACCTGGAGGCCGTGGTGGCCGAGCACGGCGTGACCATCGCCGTGGTCACCACCCCGGCCGAGGTCGCCCAGTCGGTCTGCGACCGGCTCGTCGCCGCCGGCGTGCGCAGCATCGTGAACTTCGCCCCCCAGGCGCTCACCGTCCCCGCCGGCGTCGACGTCCGGCAGGTGGACCTCTCCGTCGAGCTGCAGGTGCTCGCCTTCCTCGACCAGCAGAAGGGCGTGCAGCTGGTGCCCGACACCGTCCCGACCGACCTCACCGCCGTGGGGGTCGCCCGATGAGCCTGCTCGCCGTCGGCATCAGCCACCAGACCGCGCCGGTCGCCCTGCTCGAGCAGGTCGCGATGACCGGGGACGACACGGCCAAGACCCTGCACGAGCTGCTGGACTCCGAGCACGTCTCCGAGGCCCTGGTGCTCGCGACGTGCAACCGGGTCGAGGTCTTCGCCGAGGTCGACCGCTTCCACGGCGGGGTCACCGACGTCAGCCGGGTGCTCGCCCGGCACGCCGGGGCCACCGTGGAGGACCTGTCGCCCTACGTCACGGTGCACTACGAGGACCAGGCCATCGGCCACCTCTGCACCGTCGCCGCCGGTCTGGACTCGATGGTCGTCGGGGAGACCCAGGTGCTCGGGCAGCTGCGGGCGGCGTACGCGCTCGCGCAGGCCGAGGGCACGATCGGCCGCGAGCTGCACCCGATCACCCAGCGCGCGCTGCGGGTGGGCAAGAGGGTGCACTCGGAGACCGGCATCGACAAGGCCGGCGCCTCGCTGGTGTCGGTGGCCCTGGAGCGGGTCACCGAGCGGATCGGCGACCTGGCCGGGCGCCCGGTGCTCGTCGTCGGCGCGGGCTCGATGGGCGCACTGGCCGCGACCACGCTGGCCCGCCGCGGCGCCGCCCTCACCGTCGCCAGCCGGACGCCGGCCTCGGCCGCCCGGCTCGCCGAGTCCCTGCAGGGCCGGTCCGCCGACCTGGAGTCCCTCGCCGAGGAGCTGGCCCTCGCCGACGTGCTGGTCACCTGCACCGGTGCCACCGGCACCGTGATCGGCACCGACGTGGTCACCTCGGCGATGGTCGGCCGCGACCGTCCGCTGGTGGTCGTCGACCTGGCCCTGCCGCGCGACGTCGACCCGGCCGTGGGCGCGCTGCCCGGGGTGCACGTGGTCGACCTCGCGATGCTGCAGGGCGAGCGCGCCGAGCGGCACGCCGGCTCGTTGGCGGGGACGGTGGCCAGCGACGACATCGCCGCTGCGCACGCCCTGGTCGAGCTGGAGACCTCGCTGCTGCGCGCCGAGCGGCAGGCCGCCGCCGTGGCGCCCACGGTGTCCGCGCTGCGCAGCCAGGCCGCCGGGGTCGTCGACGCCGAGCTGCTGCGGCTGTCGACCCGGTTGCCCGACCTCGACGCCCGGGCGCGCAGCGAGATCGCCCGCACCGTGCGCCGGGTCGTGGACAAGCTGCTGCACGAGCCGACCGTGCGGGTCAAGGAGCTGGCCGGGGCCCCCGGCGGCACCGACTACGCCGACGCGCTGCGTGCACTGTTCGGGCTGGGCCTGGACGCCGACACGAGCTCGGCCACCCTGGCCGAGGCCGTCGTGGACGCCGACCTGCCCGCGGCGGGCACCGGCCGGCTCCGCGTCGACCGGGAGGTCTCGTGACCCGCCCGCCGCTGCGGCTGGGCACCCGGCGCAGCCGGCTGGCGCTCACCCAGTCCCAGCACGTCGCCGATGCGATCACCGCGGCCAGCGGGGTCCCCGTCGAGCTGGTGCACATCACCACCGAGGGCGACCGGTCGGCCGCGGCGATCACCCAGCTGGGCAGCACCGGGGTGTTCGTCAGCGCGCTGCGCGACGCGTTGCACGCCGGCACGGTCGACCTCGCCGTGCACAGCTACAAGGACCTGCCCACCGCAGAGGAGCCGGGGCTGACCATCGCCGCCGTCCCGGCCCGGCAGGACCCCCGCGACGCCCTCGTCGCCCGCGACGGCCTGACCCTGGGGGAGCTGCCCGTCGGCTCCACCGTCGGCACCGGCGCCCCGCGCCGGGTGGCCCAGCTGCGCGCGCTCGGTCTGGGCCTGGAGGTCGTGCCGATCCGCGGCAACGTGGACACCCGCATGGGCAAGGTCAGCAGCGGCGAACTGGACGCGGTGGTCCTCGCCCGGGCAGGCTTGGCCCGGCTCGACCGGCTCGAGGCGGTCACCGAGGTGCTCGACCCGCTGCAGGTGCTCCCCGCGCCGGCGCAGGGGGCGCTCGCCGTGGAGTGCCGCAGCGACGACGCGACCACCCGGTCGTTGCTGGCCGCCCTCGACGACGCGGGCGTCCGCGCCTGCGTCGTGGCCGAGCGCACCGTGTTGGCCACCCTGGAGGCCGGCTGCAGTGCCCCGGTCGCCGCGCACGCGGAGATCGGCGAGGCCGAGGACGGCGGCGACGAGCTGTACCTGCGGGCCTCGGTCACCGCGATCGACGGCAGCGACGCCGTCCGCGGGTCGGTCTCGGGTCCCGCGGCCGACCCGGCCCGGCTGGGCCGCGAGCTCGCCGCCGAGCTGCTCGACCGCGGCGCGGCGGCCCTCATGGCCGTCAGCCGATGACCCACCGCACCACCCAGCAGCACCCCACAGACCCCCGATCCACCCGCAAGCGACCCCACCCCGGGGATCAGATGAGGAGCACGCGATGACGCGCTCACGCAAGCAGACCGGCCGAGTCGTGTTCGTCGGCGCCGGTCCCGGCGACCCCGGACTGCTGACCACCCGCGCCGCCGACGCCCTGGCCGCCGCCGACCTGGTCATCACCGACGCCGACGTCCCGGCGCCGCTGACCGACGCGGTCCGCGAGGCCCACCCCGACGTCGAGCTGACCGTCGCCACCGGCGAGCCCGCCGACATCGCCAAGACGGCGGTGGCCGCGGCCAAGAACGGCTCGGTCGTCGTCCGGCTCGTCGCCGGTGACCCGTTCACCACCGACGCGGTGGTCAAGGAGACCCTCGCGGTCACCCGGACCAGCGTGCCCTTCGACGTCGTCCCCGGCGTGGCCGTGGGCACCGCGGTGCCGGCCTACGCCGGTGTCGCGATCGGTGCCGGCTCGGTGCAGGCCGACCTGCGCGGGGAGACCCCCACCGACCTCGCAGCGCTGGCCGCCGCGTCCACCGGCACCGGCAGCCCGCTGGTGCTCCAGGTCGCTGCCGACCAGCTGCCCAGCGTCGCCGCGGGCCTCGTCGAGGGCGGGCTGTCGGGTTCCACCCCGGTGGTCGTCACCGCCGAGGGCACCGGCACCTCGCAGAAGTCGGTCACCGCCAAGCTGTCCGCGGTCGCGGAGAAGACCGCCGGGGTCGAGGCCCTCACCGGCTCCGTCGTCGTCACCGTCGGCGCCGTCGTGGACAAGCGCGCCAAGCTCTCCTGGTGGGAGTCCCGCCCGCTGTTCGGCTGGCGCGTGCTGGTCCCGCGCACCCGTGAGCAGGCCGGGGAGATGAGCGACCGGCTGCGTGCCTACGGCGCCGTCCCGGTCGAGGTGCCCACCATCGCCGTGGAGCCCCCGCGCAGCCCGGCCCAGATGGACCGCGCCGTCAAGGGCCTGGTCACCGGCCGCTACGGCTGGATCGTGTTCACCTCCACCAACGCCGTGCGCGCCGTCCGGGAGAAGTTCGCCGAGCTCGGCCTGGACGCCCGCGCGTTCGCCGGGGTCAAGGTCGCCTGCGTCGGTGAGCAGACCGCCGACGCCGTCCGCGAGTTCGGCATCGTGCCCGAGCTGCTGCCGGCCGGGGAGCAGTCCTCCGAGGGCCTGCTGGTGGACTTCCCGCCCTACGACGACGTGTTCGACCCGATCGACCGGGTCCTCCTGCCGCGTGCCGACATCGCCACCGAGACCCTCACCGCGGGCCTGAAGGACCGCGGCTGGGAGGTCGACGACGTCACCGCCTACCGGACGGTGCGCGCCGCGCCGCCCGCCGCCGCCGTGCGCGAGGCGATCAAGGGCGGCGGCTTCGACGCCGTCTGCTTCACCTCCTCCTCCACCGTGCGCAACCTGGTCGGCATCGCCGGCAAGCCGCACGCCCGCACCGTCGTCTCGGTGATCGGCCCGGCCACCGCGGCCAGCGCCACCGAGTTCGGCCTGCGGGTCGACGTGCAGCCCGAGACCGCCGCGGTCGGCCCGCTGGTGGACGCCCTCGCCGCGTTCGCCGAGGCCCGCCGCGCCGAGGCCGCCGGGGAGACCGCCACCAGCGAGGACGCCGAGTGACCGGCGGGGCGCACCCGGGCTTCGCGCGGGGACGGCGGCTGCGCTCGACCCCGGCGATGCGCCGGATGACCGCGCAGACCCGGGTGAGCCCCGCCGACCTCGTGCTGCCGGTCTTCGTCAAGCAGGGCGTCACCGCCCCGGTGCCGATCAGCTCGATGCCCGGCGTCGTCCAGCACTCGCTGGACTCGCTGCGGAAGGCCGCCCACGAGGCGGCCAAGGCCGGGATCAGCGGGCTGATGCTCTTCGGCATCCCCGCCGACAAGGACGCCGTGGGCTCCCAGGCCGACGCCGCCGACGGGATCGTCAACGTGGCGCTGCAGCAGCTGCGGGCCGACCTGGGCGACGAGCTCGTGCTGATGGCCGACCTGTGCCTGTGCGAGTACACCGACCACGGGCACTGCGGCGTGGTGACCCCGGCCGGCGTGGTCGACAACGACCCCACCCTGGACCGCTATGCCGCCGTCGCCGTGGCCCAGGCGCAGGCCGGGGCCCACCTGGTCGCCCCCAGCGGGATGATGGACGGGCAGGTCGCGGCGATCCGCGCCGGCCTGGACGCCGCGGCCTTCACCGAGGTGCCGATCCTGGCCTACGCGGCCAAGTACGCCTCGGGCTTCTACGGTCCGTTCCGCGAGGCCGCCGAAGGCGCCCCGCAGTTCGGCGACCGGTCGACCTACCAGATGGACCCGCCCAACGCGGCCGAGGCGCTGCGCGAGGTGGCCCAGGACCTCGCCGAGGGCGCCGACGCCGTCATGGTCAAGCCGGCGCTGCCCTACCTGGACATCGTCCGGCAGGTCGCCGACGCCGTCGACGTGCCGGTCAGCGCCTACCAGGTGAGCGGTGAGTACGCGATGGTCGAGGCGGCCGCCGCCCGCGGCATGGTCGACCGGCAGCGCGCGGTGCTGGAGACCCTCACCTCGATCCGCCGGGCCGGCGCGGGGACCGTGCTGACCTACTGGGCGGTCGAGGCAGCCGGCTGGCTGCGCTGATCCCGGTGCTGAACCGCTGATGGAACCCAGCTACCGGGAGCCGGGTGGGTCCTGGCGGACCTTCTACGGCGTCACCGCGGTGTTCCTCGTCCTCGCTGTCGCCGACGTGCTGCTGCCCGGGGGCGACGTGCCGCCGCTGCTGTGGGTGCTGGCCATCGTCGTGGTGCTGGGCATCATCGCCGCCGGCGTCGTGTCGGCCGACCGGGTCTGGACCGTGCAGGTCGAGGGCCGGGGCACCGACGCGACCCTGGTCGTCGGCCGGGAGCGGCTGCCGCTGGCCGAGGTCGACCTGCACGCGCTGCGCACCGGCAGTGCGGGGGTCGACGTCGGCGCCCCGGTGCTCGGCGGCGGGGTCACCGTGCCCAAGGGCCGGGTCGGCCTGCCGCTGCGGCGCACCGACGGCACCACCGTGCTCGCCCCCACGCGCCGCCCCGCACAGCTGACGGAGGCCCTGCTCACAGCTCACCCGGGGGCCACCACCCCGCCCGACGCGCCTGGGACAGTGGGGACGTGACCTTCCCGTACGAGGCCCCCGCATCGGCCGAGCTGTTCGCCCGGGCCGCCCGGGTGACCCCCGGTGGCGTCAACTCACCCGTGCGCGCGTTCCGCGCCGTGGGGGGCACCCCGCGCTTCATGGCGTCGGGGTCCGGCCCCTGGATCACCGACGTGGACGGGCGCCGCTACGTCGACCTGGTCAGCAGCTGGGGCCCGATGATCCTGGGCCACGCGCACCCCGCCGTCGTCGAGGCCGTGGTGGCCGCCGCCGGGCGCGGGTTCTCCTTCGGCACCCCCACCGCCGGGGAGATCGACCTGGCGGCCGAGATCGTCGACCGGGTGGACGCCGTCGAGCAGGTCCGGCTGGTCAACTCCGGCACCGAGGCGGTGCTGTCGGCGATCCGGCTGGCCCGCGGTGCGACCGGTCGTCCCGTCGTCGTCAAGTTCGCCGGGTGCTACCACGGGCACGTCGACGCGCTGCTGGCCTCGGCCGGTTCCGGCGTCGCGACCCTGGGCCTGCCCGACACCCCCGGTGTCACCACCGGGGCGGCCGCGGACACCGTGGTGCTCCCCTACAACGACGTCGCCGCGGTCGAGGCCGTGTTCGCCGAGCGCGGCAGCGAGATCGCCTGCGTGATCACCGAGGGCGCCGCCGGCAACATGGGCGTCGTCCCCCCGCTGGACGGGTTCAACGCGCACCTGCGCCGGATCACCGCCGCGCACGGTGCCCTGCTGGTGGTCGACGAGGTGATGACCGGCTTCCGGGTCACCCGGGCCGGCTGGCAGGGCCTGGACCCCGTCGACGCCGACCTGTTCACCTTCGGCAAGGTGATGGGCGGTGGCCTGCCGGCCGCGGCCTTCGGCGGCAAGCAGCACCTCATGGAGCAGCTGGCCCCGCTCGGGCCGGTCTACCAGGCAGGGACGCTGGCCGGGAACCCGGTCGCGGTCGCCGCGGGGTTGACCACGCTGCAGCACTGCACCCCCGAGGTCTACGAGCGCTGCGACGCGGTCGCCGCCACCCTGCGCGGTGCGGTGTCGACCGCACTGTCGGCGGCCGGGGTGCCGCACCGGGTGCAGCAGGCCGGCTCGATGTTCTCGGTCTTCTTCGTCCCCGACGAGCGCGTGGTGCGCGACTACGACGACGCCCGCACCCAGGAGACCGCGCAGCACACCGCGTTCTTCCACTCGATGCTCGCCCAGGGCGTCTACCTGCCGCCCTCGGCCTTCGAGTCGTGGTTCGTCAACGCCGCGATGGACGACGAGGCCGTCTCCCACGTGCTCGACGCGCTGCCGGCCGCGGCCCGCGCCGCCGCCGTGGCCACCCCGGGCACCGCCCCCGCGGTCTCCCACGACGCCCAGGTGCTCCAGCCGTGACGACCACCGTGGTGCACGTGATGCGGCACGGCGAGGTGTTCAACCCGACCGGCGTGCTCTACGGCCGGCTGCCCGGGTTCCACCTGTCCGACGCCGGCCACGGGATGGCCGCCACGGCCGCCGACTGGTTCGCCCAGCGGCCGCCGATCACCCACCTGGTCGCCTCGCCGCTGCAGCGCGCGCAGGAGACCGCGGCCCCGATCGCCACCGCGCTGGACCTGCCCATCGCCACCGACGAGCGGCTGATCGAGGCCGGCAACTCCTTCGAGGGCCAGACCTTCGGGGTCGGCGACGGCGCGCTCAAGCACCCGGCCAACTGGTGGCGGCTGCGCAACCCGTGGACGCCCTCCTGGGGCGAGCCGTACACCGAGATCGCCGGGCGGATGACCGGTGCCGTGCACGCCGCCCGGGACGCCGCCCGCGGCTCGGCCGCCGTCTGCGTCAGCCACCAGCTGCCGATCTGGACCCTGCGGCTGAACGCCGAGGGCCGCTCCTACCTGCACGACCCCCGCAAGCGGCAGTGCGGGCTGGCCAGCGTCACCTCGTTCACCTTCGAGGACGACCGGCTGGCCCGGGTCGACTACGCCGAGCCCGCCGGCCCCGCGGGGAAGGGCACGGTGGGTGGCGCATGAGGAGGCTGCTGGGTCTCGCACTCGCCGGCGCCGTGCTGACCGGGTGCACCACCGGGGCCAACGCCGTGGACGTCAACAACGGCGGGGAGTTCCGGTTCGTCGAGGGCACCCCGTCCGGTGACGTCATCCCCGAGGCCGAGCGGGCCTCCGGTCCGGAGTTCTCCGGCACGCTGCTCGGCGGCGGGGAGTTCGAGTCCACCTCGCTGGACGGCGACGTCGCGGTGCTCAACTTCTGGGGCTCCTGGTGTCCGCCCTGCCGGGTGGAGACCCCCGAGTTCCAGGAGGTCTACACCGAGGTCCAGGACCAGGGCGTGCAGTTCCTCGGGCTGAACGTCAAGGACCAGGAGCAGCTCGCCCAGGCCTTCGTGGAGAACGTCGGCGTCACCTTCCCCTCGGTCTTCGACCCCGCCGGTGAGGTCGCGCTGGCCTTCCGGGACTACCCGGCCACCGCCATCCCGTCGACGATCGTGCTCGACCGCGAGGGGCGGGTGGCCGCCGTCTACACCGCGGCCGTCTCGCAGGAGGACCTCCGCGCCGCCCTCGACCGGGTCCTGGACGAGGGCTGAGCCGTGGGTGAGACCTTCGCCGGACTGGTGACCGACGGCCCGCTGCTGGTGGCCGCCGCCGTGGCCGCGCTGGTCGGGCTGATCAGCTTCGCCTCGCCCTGCGTGCTGCCGCTGGTGCCCGGCTACCTGTCCTACGTCACCGGCCTGGTCGGCACCGGCGTCCGCACCGCGACCCCGGCCACGCCGGCTCCGGCCGGGGACGGCGCGGTGGCCACCGCGGTGCGCGTCCCGGTCGACGAGCGCTCCCCGCGCGGGCGGATGGTGCTGGGCGCGGTTCTCTTCGTGCTCGGGTTCACCGCCGTGTTCGTCGCCTTCGGCGCCGCGTTCGGCGGGCTGGGCCGGCTGCTGCTGGTGCACGCCGACGTCATCACCCGGGTCATGGGCGGGGTCACCGTGCTCGTCGGCCTGGGCTTCCTGGGCTGGCTGCCGTTCCTGCAGCGCACCAAGAAGCTGTCGGTCAAGCCGGCCACCGGGCTGGCCGGGGCGCCCCTGCTCGGGGTCGTGTTCGGCCTGGGCTGGACCCCCTGCCTGGGCCCGACGCTCTCGGCGGTCAACTCGCTGGCCTTCACCGAGGCCACCGCGGCCCGCGGCGCCTTCCTGGGCGTCGCCTACTGCCTGGGTCTGGGCGTGCCGTTCGTGCTCGTCGCCCTCGGCGCCCGCTGGGCGGTGGGCGCGACGACCTTCCTGCGCCGGCACGCCGCCGCCGTCAGCCGCTTCGGCGGTGCGGTGCTGATCGTCGTCGGACTGCTCCTGCTCACCGGCGCCTGGACCGAGATGATGATCTGGTTCCGCTCCTGGATCGCCAGCACCGGCTTCGGGGAGGGACTCCTGTGACCACGACGGTCGAACGTCCGACGCCGTCCCCGGCACCGCCGCCGCGGCCCGGCCCGCTCTCGCGCGTGGGGTCGACGCTGCTGCGCTGGTGGCGCCAGCTCACCGCGATGCGCACCGCGCTGATCCTGCTGTTCCTGCTCGCCGTGGCCGCCATCCCCGGGTCGCTGCTGCCCCAGCGCTCGCTGTCCCAGTCGCAGGTCACCGGCTACTTCGCCGAGCACCCGACGCTGGCCCCGGTGCTGGACAAGCTGTTCCTGTTCGACGTCTTCGCCTCGCCGTGGTTCGCCGCGATCTACCTGCTGCTGTTCCTGTCGCTCATCGGCTGCGTCGTCCCGCGGGCGATCGAGCACGCCCGTGCGGTCGTCGCGAAGCCCCCGCCGGCCCCGCGGCACCTGCACCGGCTGCCGGAGTCCACCACCCTGGACAGCCCGCTGCCCGCCGCCGACACCCTCGACGTGGTCGAGGAGGAGCTCCGGGTCCGCCGGTTCCGCGTCGTCCGGCGCGAGGGCAGGCACGGCCCCGAGCTCTCGGCGGAGAAGGGCTTCCTCAAGGAGACCGGCAACGTCGTCTTCCACTTCGCGCTGCTGGCCCTGCTCCTGGGGCTGGCCGGCGGGAAGCTCTGGGGCTACGAGGGGTCGATCCTGGTCACCGAGGGCGACCGGTTCTGCAACACCTTCCAGCAGTACGACACCTACTCCGCGGGCCCGTTGGTCGACGCCTCCGACATGGCCCCGCTCTGCGTGGGCCTGGAGGACTTCAAGGCCGACTACGAGGAGAACCTCACCGCGGCCTCCTTCACCGCCGACATCGACTACGGCCTGGCCGGGCAGGCCAGCCGGAACACGACCATCGGGGTGAACAGCCCGCTGCGCCAGGACGGCGTGCGGGTCTACACCACCGGGCACGGCTTCTCCCCGGTCTTCACCGTCACCTTCCCCAACGGGGACGCCTTCACCGACGTCTCGGCACCGTTCCTGCCCTCGGACACCACGACCATGGCCAGCCAGGGGGCGCTCAAGCTCCCCGACGTCCCGGGCAGCGACGACCAGCTGGCGCTGGAGGGGTTCTTCGCCCCGACCGGCTCGGTGCAGGGCGGCGTCCTCACCTCGGTCGACCCGCGCCCGCTGGACCCGCAGGTCGCGCTGTTCGTCTACCGCGGCTACCTGGGACTGGACTCCGGGCTGCCGCAGTCGGTCTACTCGGTCGACCAGACCCAGATCGACCGGGGCACCCTCAGCGAGGTCGGCCGGGCCAACCTGTCGGTGGGGGAGTCCACCACTCTGGAGGACGGCACGGTCATCACGTTCTCCGGGCTCAAGCAGTTCGCGGCCATGCAGCTCAACCACGACCCCGGTCAGGTGTGGGTGCTCGGCGCCGCCATCGCGGTGCTCGTGGGCCTGCTCGGGATGCTGCTGCTGCGCCGGGAACGGGTGTTCGCCCGCACCACCACCGGGCCCGACGGCGCGGGTACCGTCCTCGCCGTGGGTTCGTTGACCCGCGGCAGCGCGGACACCGCGCCACGCTTCACCGCACTCACCGACGACGTCGCGGCCGCGTTGGCCCGCCGGGACGCCGACCACCCCCGCACCACGCCTGAGGAGAACCAGCGCTCGTGACAGACCCCTCGCTCGCCGCGTTGTCGGACACCTTCTTCTCCATCGCCGTGGCCCTGTACTCCCTGGCGGTCGTGGCCTTCTGCGCCGAGCTCGCCTTCGGTGGCAAGCACGCGCCGGCCCGGTCCCGCGAGCTCGTCGCCGCTGGCGGTGGCGGCCCGGTCACCGGTGCCGACACCGACGCCGCCGAGCCGGTCAGGGCCCGCCGGGTCGGCACCGCCGCGATGGTGCTCACCGCACTCGGCGCCGTGGTCCAGGCCGGGGTGCTCGTCACCCGCGGTGCGGCCACCGGCCGGCTGCCCTGGGGCAACATGTACGAGTTCGGCACCGCCGTCGTGCTGGTCGCCGTCGTCGTCTACCTGGTCCTCGCCGTGCGCACCCCGGCGCTGCGCCACATCGGGGTCTTCGTGCTGGCCCCGGTCGTGCTGTCCATGGTGGGCATCGGGCTGTTCCTCTACGCCGAGGCCGGCCCGCTGGTCGCCGCGCTGCGCTCGAGCTGGCTCGCCGTGCACGTCACCACCGCGATCCTCGGCTTCGGCATCTTCTTCGTGTCCGGCATCGCCAGCGTCATGTACCTGGTGCGCTCCCGGTACGAGTCCCGCGTGGCCGCCGGTGACGCCCCGGCCTCGCGCATCGTGCACAAGCTGCCCAGCGCGGCCTCGCTGGACCGCACCGCGCACCGCACCGCTGTCTTCGGCTTCCCGATCTGGACGTTCGCGGTCATCGCCGGCGCCATCTGGGCCGAGAGCGCCTGGGGCCGGTTCTGGGGCTGGGACCCCAAGGAGACCTGGGCGTTCATCGCCTGGGTGGTCTACGCCGCCTACCTGCACGCCCGCACCACCGCCGGCTGGCGTGGCCGGCCCTCGGCCTGGGTCAACGTCGTGGGTCTGGCCGTGATGGTCTTCAACCTGCTCTACGTGAACATGGTCTCGACCGGTCTGCACTCCTACGGCGGGGTCTGACTCCCCGGACGGTGACGCTGCGTCATCCGACCGGGGGGTCGTGACGGCCTGAGGGGTGCCACGGACGCCTGTCCGTGGGACTCTTCCCCCATGGACGAGCTCTCAGGCGCCCACCGTGGGTAGGCACGCGTCGATCGACGGGGCCGGGTCGCACCCGCTGGTGGCCGACGCCCTCGGGCGCCGCACGGTGCCCGCGCCGCGCGGCACCCACCGGGGCGAGGCCAACGTGACCGCCCCGCAGTCGACGTCCTCGGTGGGCTGGCCGGCCCCGCCCGGTCGCGGCGAGGGCCTGGGCTGGCCCGGCGAGCCCGACACCGCGCCGACCGGGGACGACGGCTCCCTGCTGGCGGCCCTGGACGCATCGCAGGACGCCCCGGCCGAGGTGCCCACCCCGCGGCGCAGCGGGTGGCGGCGCTTCTTCGGCGGCGGTCACAGCTCCACCACCAGTGCGGCCTGAGACGCCGACGGGCCCCTCCGCGGTGCGGAGGGGCCCGTCAGGGACTGGTGGGTGGGACGCTCAGGCGTCGTCGCGCTTGCTGCGCCGGTCGAGCTCGCGGAGGAAGTCCGGGTCGTCGTCCGGGGCCACGAAGCGCTGCGGCGGCTTGGGGCCGCGCGTGGGCCGGGGCGGCCGGGAACCCCCGCCGCCGGACCCGCCGGGACCGCCGCCCTGGGTGGCTGCCGCCCGCATGACGAGCACCACCACCGCGACCGCGATCACCAGCATCACCAGAAAGACCACTGGGCCACCCTCTTCCCCGCCGTGCGCTGACGTGCAGACCCGCTCTGCCCCCAGCGTACGTGCGCGGCGATACTCGGGGGTGGGTGATCACCCGACTGCACAGGACCACCACACCGGAGGACGACATCGACGCCGTCGACGAGCAGCTGATCGCGCTGCTGCGCGCCAACGGGCGGGCCAGCTACGCCGAGCTCGCCCGGCAGGTCGGGCTCTCCGCCCCGGCCGTGCACGAGCGGGTCGGCAAGCTCGAGGGCAACGGCGTCGTCACCGGCTACACCGCGGTCGTCGACCCGGCGTCGGTCGGGCTCGGGGTGACCGCGCTGGTCGGGGTGATCGAGAGCGACGAGGTCGACGACGTCGGCCTCGAGGAGGCGATGTCCGCACTGCCGTCGGTGGAGGACTGCTGGCGCACCGCGGGCTCGGAGGGCTACGTGCTCAAGGTCCGGGTGACCGACATCCCGGCACTGGAGCACACCATCAGCGCGTTGAACAGGATCCGGGGCGTCGCGCGCACCCGGACGACCGTCGTGCTGTCGACCAAGTGGGAGGGCCGTCATGGCCGCACCGGAACCGAGTGAGACCCGTCCCGAGCCGGCCCGTCCGGTGAGCCCGACCGGGGGACCGGCCACGCCGCCCTCGCCGTGGCCGCTGCTCGCGCTCTACACGCTGGGCCGGCTCGCGCTGGCCGCGGCGCTCGTCGCGCTGCTGTGGGCGCTGGGGCTGGGCAGCTTCCCCGGCCTGCTGTTCGGGCTGCTGCTGTCCATGCCGCTGTCGTTCGTGCTCCTCAAGGGCGTCCGGGAGCGGCTCACGGAGGCGCTGGCGGCCCGCTCCGCGGTGCGCAAGGCCGGCAAGGAGGACCTGCGGGCCCGACTGCGCGGGACCGACGACCCGATCAGCTGAGGGCCAGCCCCAGCCCGAAGACCACACCGGTCACCAGGGTCGCCTGCCCGGTGCCCTGCAGGGCGCTGATCAGGGCCGGTCCGGTGCCGCCGCGGAGCACCGTGCGGGCCGGTGGGACGGCCAGCGGCGCGGCCAGCAGCCCCAGCAGCGCCCAGGGTCGGCCCAGCCCGACCAGCAGCACCACCGCGAACGACACCGCCAGCAGCCCGACGAAGAAGAACCGGGTGGAGCGCTCGCCGAGCAGCACCGCGAGGGTCCGCTTGCCGACGGCGGCGTCCCCGTGCACGTCGCGCAGGTTGTTCACCACCAGGATCGCGGTGATCAGCAGCCCGACCGGCACTGCCGCGGCGAAGGCCAGCCCCTCGACGGTGCGGGCCTGCACGAAGGTGGTGCCCACCGTGGCGACCAGGCCGAAGAACACGAAGACGAAGACCTCGCCCAGCGCCCGGTAGCCGTAGGGGATCGGGCCACCGGTGTAGGTCCACGCCGCGGCGATGCTGACCGCGCCGACCAGCACCAGCCACCAGCTCGACAGCGCGGCCAGCGCGAGGCCGGCGACCCCGGCGACCGCGAACGCCAGCAGGGCCGCGACCAGGACCGCCTGGGCCGAGGCCGCGCCGGACCCGACCAGCCGCATCGGGCCGACCCGGTCGGCGTCGGTGCCGCGCTTGCCGTCGGAGTGGTCGTTGGCGTAGTTCACCCCGACCTGGAGCGCGAGCGCCACCAGCAGGGCGAGCAGCGCGGGCAGCAGCCGGAAGCCGTCGAGGGCCTGGGCCACGCCGGAGCCCACGAGCACGGGGGCGACGGCGGCGGGCAGCGTCTTCGGGCGGGCGCCGGCCAGCCACTGGGCGGGGGTGGCCATCAGGCTCCTTCGATCAGACGGGTGACCGCGCGGCGGTCGGGCTTGCCGGTGTGCAGCACGGGAACGGCGTCGAGCAGGTGCAGCTGCCGGGGGGCGGCCGCGGCGCCGAGACGCCCGGCCACCCAGGGCCGCAGCGTCTCCAGCGTGGGAGCGGCCCCGGGGGCGGGGACGACGGCGGCGACCACCCGGTGGCCCCACTCGGCGTCGGGCACCCCGGAGACCACGGCATCGGCCACGTCCGGGTGCGCCCGGAGCGCGGCCTCGACGGCCTGGGGGGAGACGTTGACCCCGCCGCTGATGAACACGTCGTCGAGACGGCCGTGCACGGTGAGCCGGCCCTCGGCCCACGTGCCCGCGTCCCGGGTGCGGAACCAGCCGCCGGCGAAGGCCTCCGCGGTGCCCGCGGGGTCCAGCCGGTAGCCCTGCGCGAGCACCGGCCCGGCCAGCTCGACCCCCTCGGCGACCCGCACCGCGACCCCGTCCAGCGGGACGCCGTCGTAGACGCAGCCGCCGGCGGTCTCGGTCATCCCGTAGGTGGTCACCACGGCCACCCCGGCGTCCCGGGCCGCGGTGAGCAGGTCGGGGTCGGTGGCCGCCCCGCCGACGAGCACCGCGTCGAAGGCCCGCAGCGCCTCGGGCTCGGCGGCCAGCGACCGGCGCAGCTGGGTGGGCACGAGCGCGGTGTAGCGGCGCCCGTCCGGCATCGCGGCCACGGCGTCGGTGAGCGGCTGGCCGTGGCCCAGCACGGTCGGCGTCCGGCCGGCCAGGGCCGAGCGGGCCAGCACCTGCAGGCCGGCGATCGCGCTCACCGGCAGGGCCAGCAGCCAGTCGCCGGGTCCGCCGAGCCGGTCCAGGGTCGCCGTCGCCGAGGCCCGGACGGCGGCCGCGGACAGCAGCACGCCCCGGCCGGTGCCGGTGGACCCGGAGGTGACGACGACGAGGTCGACGTCGTCCTCGAGCGGCACCTCGGGGCGCAGCACGGCGCGGGCGGTCGCGGCCGGGCCGTCGCCGGCGGGCAGCACGGCCAGGGGGGCGGCACCGTCCAGAGCCGCGCGCAGGGCGGGCCAGACGTGCTCGAGCACCGCGGGACCCAGGGGCGGCGCGGGCACGAGGGACAGCTGCCGGGCCACGGGGGACGAGGGTAGGCCGCCTAGGCTCGCGCCCGTGATGGAGGTGCGGGTGTACGCGACCCCGCTGCGCACCCGCTTCCGCGGCATCGACGTCCGCGACGGCGTGCTGGTGCGCGGCCCGGCGGGCTGGGGTGAGTTCTCGCCGTTCTGGGACTACGACGACGCGCAGAGCCGCCGCTGGTGGGCATCGGCCGTCGAGTCCGCGACCGTCGGCTGGCCCGCCCCGCTGCGCAGCTCGGTGCCGGTCAACTGCATCGTGCCGGCGGTCGGCCCCGAGCAGGCGCACGCCATCGTCACCGCGTCGGGCTGCCGGACGGCGAAGGTCAAGGTCGCCGAGCCCGGGCAGACCGCCGCCGACGACGAGGCCCGGGTCGAGGCCGTGCGGGACGCGCTGGGCCCGGCCGGTGGCCTGCGGGTCGACGCCAACGCCGTCTGGGACGTCGACACCGCGGTGGCCCGCATCCGCGCGCTGGACCGGTGGACCCTGGAGTACGTGGAACAGCCCTGTGCCAGCGTCGAGGAGCTCGTGGCCCTGCGCCGCCGGGTCGAGGTGCGGGTCGCCGCCGACGAGGTGGTGCGCCGGGCCGCCGACCCGGCCGGGGTGGACCTGCGGGAGGCCTGCGACGTGGTGGTGCTCAAGGTGCAGCCGCTCGGTGGGGTGCGCGCGGCGCTGGAGGTGGCGCAGGCGCACGGGCTGCCCTGCGTGGTGTCCTCGGCGCTGGAGTCCTCGGTGGGGCTGGCCGCCGGGGTCGCACTGGCCGCCGCGCTGCCCGAGCTGCCCTTCGCCTGCGGGCTGGGCAGCCTGGCGCTGTTCACCGCCGACGTGAGCTCCAGCCCGTTGCTCCCCGTGGACGGCGCGCTGCCGGTCGGCGCCGTCGTCCCCGACGCCCTGGACGCGGTCGCCGCGGACCCGGAGACCGACCGTCGCTGGCGCGAGCGGCTCGAGCGGGTGGCCGCGGCGTGAACCCGTCCACCGCCTTCGCCCGGGTCTTCGTCGACGAGCTGCTGCGCGGCGGGGTGACCGACGCCGTGGTCTGCCCCGGGTCGCGGTCGGCCCCGGTCGCGCTGGCGCTGCACCAGGCCGAGCTGGCGGGCCGGCTGCGGCTGCACGTGCGGATCGACGAGCGCACCGCGTCGTTCCTGGCCCTCGGGCTGGCCAAGGCCTCCGGGCGGCCGGTGCCGGTGCTGACCACCTCGGGGACGGCGACGGCGCACCTGCACGCCGCGGTGCTGGAGGCCGACGAGTCCGGGGTGCCGCTGCTGGCGCTGACCGCCGACCGACCGGCCGAGCTGCGTGGCACCGGGGCCAACCAGACGATCGACCAGGTGGGGCTCTACGGCGGCGCGGTGCGCTGGGCCGCCGACCTCGGCGCCCCCGAGGAGGGCCGGGAGGCCCCGCAGAACCGGTACTGGCGCTCGCTGACCGCGCGCGCGCTGATCGTGGCCGGCGGGGCGTTGTCCGGTGACCCTGGGCCGGTGCACCTGAACCTGGCGCTGCGCGAGCCGCTGATGCCCGAGGGCCACGACCCGCGTCCGGAACCGCCGTCCGGGGTCTGGGCCGGCCGGCCGGACGGTGCGCCCTGGACCACCGTGGCGCCGGGCTCCGGGCCGATGGTCAGCACCCCGCTGCCCCCGGCCGCCGTCGGCACCCCGCGGCGCCGACGCACCCTGGTGGTCGCCGGCGACGCGCCCCCCGCGGTCGGCCGCAGCACCTCCGTCGTCGCCGAGCAGCGCGGCTGGCCGGTGCTCGCCGAGCCCAGCAGCGGCGCGTGGGGTGCCGCCACGGCGGTGCGCGGCGGATCGCTGCTGCTCGGCTCGGGCGCCTGGGCCGACGCGCACCGGCCCGACCGGGTGCTCGTCGTCGGTCGGCCCACCCTCACCCGGCCGGTCTCGGCACTGCTGGCCGCCTCCGACGTCGTGGTCGAGACCTTCACCCCGCACCCGACCTGGCCCGACGCCGGCCGGGGCTCCTCGGCGGTGTCCGGGGTGCTGCCCGACCCGGGTGCCGCACTCGGTGGGCTCGACGTCTCCGGGCACCTGGTCAGTGACGGCTGGGCCGACGAGTGGGCGCAGGCCGCGCTCGCGGTGGGCACCGCGGTGGACGCCGTGCTGGACGCCGAGCCCCGGCTGACCGCCGGCCGGCTGGCCCGCGACCTGGTCGCCGCCCTGCCCGCCGGGGCGCTCCTGGTGCTCGGCTCGTCCAACCCGGTGCGCGACGTCGACCGGCTGGCCGCCCCCCGCCAGGGGGTGACCGTGCTGGCCAACCGCGGGGTGGCCGGCATCGACGGCACGGTGTCCACCGCGATCGGGGCCGCACTGGCCCACCAGGGCGCCGGTGGCGGACCGGCGTTCGCGCTGATGGGCGACCTGACGTTCCTGCACGACCTGCAGGGCCTGCTCACCGGGGACGGCGAGCCGGTGCCCGACCTGACCGTGGTGGTCCCCGACAACGACGGCGGCGGCATCTTCGCCCAGCTCGAACCGGGCCGGGCCGAGCACGCCGCCGGTTACCGCCGGGTCTTCGGCACCCCGCACGGCCGCGACCTGGTCTCGGTCGCCCGGGCGATGGGCTGGGCCGCCACCGCGATCAGCGACGCCACTCAGCTGGGCCCGGCCCTGGCGGCCGGCGGGCCCCGGGTGGTCGTCGTCCGGGGGGACCAGCGGGCCGAGGCCGAGCTGGCCGTCCGGATCCGCGCGGTGGTCGCCGACACCCTCGGGTGATGTTTGACCTCCGATCGGAATCGATCGATCATCGGTGGATGTTGACGACCCGCCGTGTGGTGCCCCTGCTCCGCGCCGGTCTGGTCGCGCTCTTGGCGGTGCTGGTCGTGTTCCAGGTGCTCTCGCTGCCCGGTCAGTTCCGGCACATGGCCGAGCAGGAGCCGGACCTGGCGTACCTGCGCTGGCCGCTGACGATCGGCGCCGTGCTGGGGGTGCTGTGCGTGCAGGTCGTGCTGGTGTGCACCTGGCGTCTGCTGACCCTGGTGCAGCGGGACCGGATCTTCACCCCGGCCTCGCTCGGCTGGGTCGACGGGATCGTCTACGCCGTCGCCGGTGCCGAGCTGCTCCTGCTGGTGTTGCTGGCCTTCGTCGGTGCCACGGCGGACGACCCCGGCGTCCTGCTGCTGGTGCTGCTCGTGGCCACCGGGGTCGCCGTCCTCGGCCTGGTGGTCGTGGTGATGCGCTCGCTGCTCAAGGAGGCCACCACCCTGCGGTCGGACCTCGACGAGGTCATCTGATGTCCATCGTCGTCCGCATCGACGTGGAGCTGGCCCGCCGCAAGATGAGCGTCGGCGAGTTCGCCGAACGGGTCGGGCTCACCCCGGCCAACGTCGCGGTGCTGAAGAACGGCCGGGCCAAGGCGGTGCGGTTCAGCACCCTGGAGGCGATGTGCCGGGTGCTGGACTGCCAGCCCGGCGACCTGCTCGAGTGGGTGGACGACTGACCGCCGACCGCTAGTCCTCCAGCGCGGCCTGGAAGGCGGCGAGCTTGTTCTGCGTCTCGGCGAGCTCGGCGGCCGGGTCGGAGCCCGCGACGATGCCGCAGCCGGCGAACAGCCGGGCCTGGGCACCGCCGTCGGCCCCGGTCAGCTGGGCGCAGCGCAGCGCCAGCCCGAACTCGCCGTCGCCGGCGGCGTCCAGCCAGCCGACCGGGCCGGCGTACCGGCCGCGGTCCATGCCCTCGAGCTCGGCGATCAGCGCGGCGGCCACCGGGGTGGGCGTGCCGCAGACGGCGGCGGTGGGGTGCACCGCGGCGACCAGGTCGAGCAGCCCGGCGGGGG
Source organism: Geodermatophilaceae bacterium NBWT11 (assembly GCA_014218215.1). Classification (NCBI taxonomy): domain Bacteria; kingdom Bacillati; phylum Actinomycetota; class Actinomycetes; order Geodermatophilales; family Geodermatophilaceae; species Geodermatophilaceae bacterium NBWT11. The sequence continues at coordinate 1,249,388 of CP043652.1, read as the reverse complement.
AGTCGGCCCGCTGGGTGCCGCGCAGGTCGGTGGCCAGGTGCCGCACGTTGGGCAGCGTGAGCAGCTGCGGGGTGGCCGGCACGTCCAGGGTCGCGCAGAACGGGCTCAGCGTGGCCACCAGCGAGGCGACGGCGTACTCGTGCTCGGCGAGGTCCTTGCCCGAGTGGGTCAGCGCGTCGGCCAGCCGGTCGTCCTCGGCGCCCGCGCCGCGCGACGTCGTCCCGGCCAGCACCCGGGAGGACAGCTCCCGCCCGGTGCGTCGCAGCAGCAGCTCGGGGGTCGCGCCGAGCAGACCGTCGACGGAGAAGGTCCAGCAGTCGGGGAACCGCGCGGCCAGCCGCAGCAGCAGCCGGCGGGGGTCCAACGGGTGGTCGGCGGTGACCAGCAGGTCGCGGGCCAGCACCACCTTGTCCAGCTCACCGGCGTCGATCCGGGCCACGGCCCGGGCCACGGCGCCGCACCAGGTCACCGGGTCCAGTGCGCCGTCGGCGTAGGCCAGCTGCCCGATGGAGGTGTCGGCCTCCTCGCCGGAGGTCTCGAACACCGGCCGGTCCAGCGCGTCCCCGGTGGTGGTCACCCAGGTCTGCCCGCCGCGCCGGCCCACCACGACCTCGGGGACGACGAACACCGACGTGCCCGCGGTCGGGTCGAAGGCGATCGAGGCGAACACCACCGGACCGGAGCCGGGGACGCCCACCGGGTCGACCACCTCGGTGCGCGCGCACCGGTCGGTCCACCACTGCTGGGCCCGGGCCAGCGCGTCGGGGCCGGACACCTCGAGCCGGTCGGCCTCGCCCCAGCCCACCAGGCCCTCGCCGCGGCGCACCCAGGTGACCGCGCCCTCGACGGGCAGCAGGTTCAGCAGGGGGGTGCGGCGGGCGCCCACCGGGGTCGTGACGACGACGTCCGTCGTCGTCGCGGCCACCGTGCTCACCCCAGCCAGAGTAGGAGCACCGCCGTATCGTCGTCGGGCGTGAGCGCAGGAGATCGGACACAGGGCTACCGGGCCACGCTGGACAAGCGGCCCGCCGAGGTCGCCGCGATGTTCGACGGGGTCGCCGGCAAGTACGACCTCACCAACACCGTGCTCTCCGGCGGGCTGGACGCCGGCTGGCGCCGGGCCACCCGCGAGGCCCTCGGCGCGCGCCCCGGGCAGACCGTCCTCGACGTGGCCGCCGGCACCGGGGTGTCCACCGTCGAGCTCGCCTCCGGCGGGGTCACCGCCATCGCCTGCGACTTCTCCCTGGGCATGCTGCGCGCGGGTTCCGGACGCGACGTGCCGTTCCTGGCCGGGGACGCGATGGCGCTGCCGCTGGCCGACGAGAGCGTGGACGGCGTCGTCATCTCCTTCGGCCTGCGCAACGTGGCCGACCCCGACGCGGCGCTGCGCGAGTTCCGCCGGGTCACCCGACCGGGCGGCACGCTGGTGGTCTGCGAGTTCTCCAGCCCCACCTGGACGCCCTTCCGCACCGTCTACACCGAGTACCTCATGAAGGCGCTGCCGCGGGTGGCCACCGCGGTCAGCAGCAACCCCGACGCCTACGTGTACCTCGCCGAGTCGATCCGGGCCTGGCCCCCGCAGCCGGTGATGGCCCGCAAGCTGCAGGACGCCGGCTGGTCCGACGTGGCCTGGCGCGACCTCACCGGCGGGATCGTCGCGCTGCACCGGGGCACCCGGGTCTGACCCGTCGTTTCCGGGCGCGTGACGCCGGGCACACCCCGGCATGACCTTCCCCGCGACGCCCGATCCCGGCCCCGACGGCATGCCCCCCACCCCGGTCGACCCGGTGCCGTCTGAGCCCAGCCCGCCGGAGAGCCCCACGCCCAGCCCGACCGACCCCATCGCACCACCGCCCACCTGAGCGGACGCACCTACGATCGGCCGGTGCCCCTCCCCACCGGTCGCCGTGCCGACGTCGTCGTCGTGGGCGCCGGCCCCGCCGGGTCCAGCGCGGCCTGGTGGCTGGCGTCGTCCGGACTGGACGTGGTGGTGCTGGAGAAGGCGCACTTCCCCCGGGAGAAGGTCTGCGGCGACGGGCTGACCCCTCGCGGGGTGGCGGCGCTGCACGCGATGGGCGTGGACACCTCCGACGGGTGGGTGCGGCACCGCGGGCTTCGGGTGTTCGGTGGTGGCCGGGTGACCGAGGTCGACTGGCCCGAGCTGTCGCACTGGCCCGGCTACGGGCTGATCCGCACCCGCGCCGACCTCGACGACACCCTCGCCCGGCACGCGGAGTCCGCGGGTGCCCAGGTGCACCACGGCGTCACCGTCACCGAGCCGCTGCTCGACGGGGCCGGCCGGGTCGCCGGGGTGCGCGCGCAGGTCGGGCCGGACAAGGAACCGGCCACCTGGCACGCCCCGCTGGTGGTCTCCGCCGAGGGGCTCTCCGGCCGGCTGGCGAAGTCGCTCGGGCTGAACCGGCGCACCGACCTGCCGCTCGGCGTCGCCGTCCGGCAGTACGTGCCGACGCCGCGCGCCGCCGACCCGTACCTCGACATCTCCTTCGACCTCACCGACCGCGGCCCGGATGCTGCGTCCATGCCCGGCTACGGCTGGCTGTTCCCGATGGGCGACGGGACGGCGAACGTCGGGTTCGGCTTCCTGGACACCCGGCGCACCGCCGACGACGACGCCCGCACCGTCTACCGCCGCTGGCTGGCGACCCTCCCGCCCGAGTGGGAGCTCGACGTCGAGGCGGCCACCCCGCTGCGCGGTGCCGGCCTGCCCACCTCGCTGTCCCGCCGACCGGCGTACACCCGCGGCCTGGTGCTGGTCGGTGACTCCGCCGGCTCGGTCAACCCGTTCAACGGCGAGGGCATCAGCTACGCCATGGAGACCGGGCGGACGGCCGCCGAGGTCGTCGTCGAGGCCCTCGCGCTGCCCGCCGGCCCGGCCCGCGAGGCCGTCCTGCGGCGCTACCCGGAGCTGCTGCGGGACTCCTACGGCGGCCACCACCGGCTCGGTGCCGGCTTCCTCGCCCTGCTGGCCCGTCCGGAGTTCACCCGGTTCGCCCTCGCGCACGGGCTCAAGCGCCCGGCGCTGGTCCGTGCCGCGCTGCGCCTGATGGGCAACCTGCACGACGGCCGGGACGGCGACGCCGTCGACCGGACCATCGCCGTCCTCACGAAGGTCCTCCCCGCCGCCTGAGCACCCCGGCCACCCGCGGTGAGGGTGCCCTGAGTTGCGCCACGCCCACCCGGGGTGGCTTCCGTTTCCTGTGACCGGCGACATAGGGTCGAGCTGAAACCACTTGTGAAGCAATTCACAAGCTCGGCGGGAACTCGGGGAGGCGCTGGTGCTCGCGACGTACGTGCCGCTGGTCGGCCTGTTCGTGCTGGCGGCCGGGTTCGCGCTGTTCTCGGTGACCGCGGCGCCCTTCATCGGCCCGCGCCGCTACAACCAGGCCAAGCTCGAGGCCTACGAGTGCGGGATCGAGCCGGTCGACCAGCCGCTCACCGGCGGGCGCTTCCCGATCAAGTACTACCTGACCGCGATGTTGTTCATCGTCTTCGACATCGAGATCGTCTTCCTCTACCCCTGGGCGGTCGCCAACGACTCCCTGGGCGTCTTCGGCCTGATCGAGATGGTCGTCTTCATCGCCACCGTGTTCATCGCCTACGCCTACGTCTGGCGTCGCGGTGGACTGGAATGGGACTGAGCTCATGGGCCTGGAAGAGAAGCTGCCGAGCGGCGTCCTGCTGACCAGCGTGGAGAAGCTGGTCAACTGGACCCGGAAGTCCTCGCTGTGGCCGGCCACCTTCGGGCTGGCCTGCTGCGCGATCGAGATGATGGCCTCGGGTGCGGGCCGGTACGACCTGGCCCGGTTCGGCATGGAGGTCTTCCGGGCCTCCCCACGCCAGGCCGACCTGATGATCGTGGCCGGGCGGGTCAGCCAGAAGATGGCCCCGGTCCTGCGCCAGATCTACGACCAGATGCCCGAGCCGCGCTGGGTGCTCTCGATGGGCGTCTGCGCCAGCTCCGGCGGCATGTTCAACAACTACGCGATCGTCCAGGGCGTCGACCACATCGTCCCGGTGGACATGTACCTGCCCGGCTGCCCGCCGCGGCCGGAGATGCTGATGGACGCCATCCTCAAGCTGCACCACAAGATCCAGCACGAGCCGATGGGCCCCAAGCGCGCCGCCGCCCTCGCCGCCGCCCGGGCCGACGGGACCGCGCCGGACCTGCACGTCGCGATGCCCTCCACCGTGCGCGTGGACAAGGCCGCGAAGAAGGCCTACGAGGACGCCGCGGCCGCCGGGCGCACCGGCCAGTTCGCCATCGAGCAGCGCGGCGGCAACGCCGTCCTGCTCCCGGGGGAGCGCGGATGACCGGGGCCTTCCGCACCGGTGCCTTCGGGGTCACCGGCTCCGGGGACACCTCGGGCTTCGGCGGGCTCGTCCGGGTCGAGCCCGGCGGCGCTGTCGCGCTGCACTCCACCGAGCGGCCCTACGGCGGCTGGTTCGACGAGGTCACCGACGCGCTGATCGAGGCGGTCGGGCAGGCCTCGTACGACGCCGCCGTCCCCCGCGTGCTGGTCGACCGCGGCGAGATCACCTACTTCGTCGAGCGCGAGCACTTGCTCACCCTCGTCCAGGCCCTGCGCGACGACGACGCACTGCGCTTCGAGCTGTGCTCCTCGGTGTCCGGGGTGGACTACCTCGACGCCGGCGGCCCGGCCGGCAAGCGGCTGCACGCGCTCTACCACCTGACCTCGATGACCTACCGGCGGCGGATCCGGCTCGAGGTCGCCGTGACGGCCGAGGACCCGCACGTGCCCAGCGTGACCGCGGTCTACCCGACCGCGGACTGGCACGAGCGCGAGGCCTGGGACATGTTCGGCCTCGTCTTCGACGGCCACCCGGCGCTGACCCGGATCCTCATGCCCGACGACTGGGAGGGCCACCCCCAGCGCAAGGACTACCCGCTCGGCGGCGTCCCGGTCGAGTACCACGGCGCGACCATCCCGCCCCCGGACGAGCGACGGAGCTACCGGTGACCCAGACGACCGACCCGTACGCCGGGTCCCGCGAGACCACCGAGGGCCGCGTCTACACCGTCACCGGTGGCGACTGGGACCTGACCTTCGGCTCGGACCCGCTCGCCGAGGAACGCCTCGTGGTCAACATGGGGCCCCAGCACCCCTCCACCCACGGCGTGCTCCGGCTGGTGCTGGACCTCGAGGGCGAGACGGTGACCAAGGCGCGGGTGGTCATCGGCTACCTGCACACCGGCATCGAGAAGAACACCGAGTACCGCACCTGGACCCAGGGCACGACGTTCGTGACCCGGATGGACTACCTGGCGCCGCTGTTCAACGAGACCGCCTACTGCCTGGCGGTGGAGAAGCTGCTGGGCATCGAGGCGCCCGAGCGGGCCACCACCATCCGGGTGCTGGTCATGGAGCTCAACCGGATCGCCAGCCACCTCGTCGGGCTGGCCACCTTCGGCATGGAGATGGGCGCCCTCACCGGGATGACCAACGGGTTCCGTGAGCGCGAGCTCGTGCTGGACCTGCTGGAGGAGATCACCGGGCTGCGGATGAACCACGCCTACGTGCGCCCCGGCGGTCTGGCCCAGGACCTCCCGGACGGCGTCGAGGCCAAGATCCGCGAGTTCCTCACCGTGATGCCCGAGCGGGTCGCCGGGTTCCACCGGCTGCTCACCGGCCAGCCGATCTGGCAGCGCCGGCTGCGCGACGTCGGGTACCTCGACGTCACCGGCTGCATCGCCCTGGGCGTCACCGGCCCGGTGCTGCGCAGCGCCGGGCTGCCCTGGGACCTGCGCAAGGTCGAGCCGTACTGCGGCTACGAGACCTACGACTTCGAGGTGCCCACCGCCGACACCGCCGACGCCTGGGGCCGCTACCTGGTCCGGATGGCCGAGGTGAACGAGTCGATGAAGATCGTCGAGCAGGCCCTGGACCGGCTGCGCCCGGGCCCGGTGATGGTCGAGGACAAGAAGATCGCCTGGCCCGCGCAGCTGTCCCTGGGTGCCGACGGCATGGGCAACTCCCTGGACCACGTCAAGCACATCATGGGCCAGTCGATGGAGGCCCTGATCCACCACTTCAAGCTGGTCACCGAGGGGTTCCGGGTCCCGGCCGGGCAGGTCTACCAGGCCATCGAGTCCCCCCGTGGCGAGCTCGGCTTCCACGTGGTCAGCGACGGCGGCACCCGGCCCTTCCGGGTCCACGTGCGCGACCCCAGCTTCACCAACCTGCAGGCGACGGCGGCGATGAGCGAGGGCGGCATGATCGCCGACGTCATCGCCGCGATCGCCTCGATCGACCCCGTGATGGGGGGAGTGGACCGATGACGGCTCTCCCGGGCTCCGCGGAGGGGACGGCGGTGACCGGGCTGGACTCCAGCCCGGCCGAGCAGCGCACCGACCTCGAGCCGCTGACCGAGCAGACCCGCGCCGAGTGCCGCGAGCTGATGGCCCGCTACCCGGTGCCCCGCTCGGCGCTGCTGCCGATGCTGCACCTGGTCCAGTCGGTGCAGGGGTACGTCTCACCCGAGGGCATCGCGCTGTGCGCGCAGGAGCTGGGCCTGACGAAGGCCGAGGTCGGCGCGGTCGCGACGTTCTACACGATGTACAAGCGCCGCCCCACCGGCCGGCACCTGGTCAGCGTCTGCACCAACACGCTGTGCTCGGTGCTCGGCGGGCAGCGGATCTACGACCGGCTCAGCGCCGACCTCGGGGTCGGCCACGACCAGACCACCCCCGACGGCGCGGTGACCCTGGAGCACGCCGAGTGCCTGGCCGCCTGCGACTACGCCCCCGTGGTCACCGTGGACTACGAGTTCTACGACCAGCAGGACGTCGAGTCCGCCGTCGAGATCGTCGCCGCGCTGCGCCGGGGCGAGAAGCCGGCCCCCACCCGGGGCGCCCCGCTGACGGACTTCCGCGGCATCTCCCGGCAGCTGGCCGGGCTCTCCCAGCACGCCGACGCCGCGGCCGCCCGGGCCGCCGTCGACGGGCCCTCGGCCGGCGTCCCCACCCTGCGCGGCGTCCGGCTGGCCGCCGAGCGCGGCGAGGCCGCCCCGCCCATGCCCGCCCGCGAGACCCCGGAGACCGTCAGCTCCCCGGACGAGGGGACCCCGGTGAGCCCGGACACCGGGGGGACGCCGGGGGAGCAGGCCGCGGACGCCCAGGTGGCAGCAGCCGACAACCCGGCCGAGCGCTCCGGCGCCGAGCAGAACCACCCCGACCAGCCCGAGCCGGCCGGCCGCGCGGCCGCCGACCGGGACGCCGGCAGCGAGACCAGCACCGATGGCCAGGCGCAGTCCGGCGCCGGCACCTCCGTCGAGCGAGAGGTCTGAGCCATGCCGCTCACCCCCGTCCTCACCACGCGGTACGCCGAAGAGCGCTCCTGGACCATCGAGACCTACGAGCGCACCGAGGGGTACGTCGCCTGGCGGCAGGCGCTGGGCATGACGCCCGACGAGCTGGTCGGCCTGGTCAAGGACTCCGGCCTGCGCGGCCGCGGGGGAGCGGGCTTCCCCACCGGGATGAAGTGGTCGTTCATCCCGCAGCCGAAGCCCGGGGAGACCCCCACCGGCCCGGCCGCGAAGCCGAAGTACCTGGTGGTCAACGCCGACGAGGGCGAGCCCGGCACCTGCAAGGACGTCCCGCTGATGATGGCCGACCCGCACTCCCTGGTGGAGGGCGTGGCCATCGCCTCGTACGCGATCCGCTGCCACGTCGCCGTCATCTACGTGCGCGGGGAGGCCGTGCACGCCCACCGCCGGATGGTCGCCGCGGTCGCCGAGGCCTACGCCGCCGGCCACCTCGGGACCGACGTGCACGGCTCGGGCTACGACCTGGAGGTCGTGGTGCACGCCGGGGCCGGCGCCTACGTCTGCGGGGAGGAGACCGCGCTGCTGGACTCCCTGGAGGGGATGCGCGGGCAGCCCCGCCTCAAGCCGCCGTTCCCCGCCGTCGCCGGGCTCTACGGCGCCCCGACCGTGGTCAACAACGTGGAGACGCTGGCCAGCGTGCCGTTCGTGGTGCGCGGCGGGTCGGCCTGGTTCAAGGAGTTCGGGCCGGAGAAGTCGCCCGGGCCGAAGATCTACTCGCTGTCGGGCCGGGTGGTGCACCCCGGGCAGTACGAGGCGCCGATGGGCACCACGATGCGCGAGCTGCTGGAGATGGCCGGCGGGGTGCGGCCCGGGCACGAGCTCAAGTTCTGGACGCCGGGCGGGTCGAGCACGCCCTACTTCACCGCCGAGCACCTCGACGTCCCGCTGGACTTCGACTCCGTCGCCGCCGCGGGCTCCATGCTGGGGACGACGGCGCTGATGGTCTTCGACGAGACCGACTCGATCGTCGAGGCCACCCTGCGGTTCACCGAGTTCTACGCCCACGAGTCCTGCGGCAAGTGCACCCCGTGCCGGGAGGGCACCTACTGGCTGGTCCAGATCCTGGAGCGGCTGGTCGCCGGGCGCGGCACCGCCCGCGACCTGGACCTGCTCACCGACACCTGCGACAACATCCTGGGCCGCTCGTTCTGCGCCCTCGGTGACGGTGCCACCAGCTGCATCGCGTCCTCCCTGAAGTACTTCCGCGACGACTACGTCGCCCTGCTGCCCGAGGACGAGCAGGGCCGGCTGGGTCGTTCCCTGCGCCTCGAGCCGGTCGGAGCCATGGCATGACCACCCCCGAGCCCGCCCCCGCGCAGGCCCCCGCCGTCCCCGGGCCGCACACCCCCGAGGACCACGTCCGCTGCACCATCGACGGCTTCGACGTCGCGGTGCCGAAGGGCACGCTGATCATCCGGGCCGCCGAGCAGATCGGTGTGCAGATCCCGCGGTTCTGCGACCACCCGCTGCTCGAGCCCGTCGGGGCCTGCCGGCAGTGCCTGGTCGAGGTGGAGGGCCAGCGCAAGCCGGTGGCCTCCTGCACCGTGCCGGTCACCCCGGACATGGTGGTGAAGACCCAGCTCACCAGCGAGGTCGCCGACAAGGCCCAGCAGGGCACGATGGAGCTGCTGCTGGTCAACCACCCGCTGGACTGCCCGGTCTGCGACAAGGGCGGGGAGTGCCCGCTGCAGAACCAGGCGATGAGCTCCGGGCGCACCGAGAGCCGCTTCGTCGACGTCAAGCGCACCTACCCCAAGCCGCTGCCGATCAGCTCCCAGGTGCTGCTGGACCGCGAGCGCTGCGTGCTGTGCGCCCGGTGCACCCGGTTCTCCCAGCAGGTGGCCGGGGACCCGTTCATCGAGCTGTTCGAGCGCGGGGCCAACGAGCAGGTCTCGGTGTCGGCCGACGAGCCCTTCGAGTCCTACTTCTCCGGCAACACCGTGCAGATCTGCCCGGTCGGTGCGCTCACCAGCGCCGCCTACCGGTTCCGCTCCCGGCCCTTCGACCTGCGCAGCGAGCCCAGCGTGTGCGAGCACTGCGCCTCGGGCTGCGCCCAGCGCACCGACTACCGGCGCGGCACCGTCATGCGCCGGCTGGCCGGGGACGACCCGCAGGTCAACACCGAGTGGAACTGCGACAAGGGCCGGTTCGCCTTCCGCTACGCCGCCGCGAACGCCCGGATCACCACCCCGCTCGTCCGCCGGGACGGCGAACTGCAGCCCGCCTCCTGGCCCGAGGCCTGGGCCGCGGCGGCCGAGGGGCTGGCCGCAGCGGTCGCCGACGGCGGGGTCGGGGTGCTCCCCGGCGGCCGGCTGACCGTCGAGGACGCCTACGCCTACGCCAAGTTCGCCCGGGTCGCCCTGGGCACCAACGACGTCGACGCCCGGGCCCGCGCGCACTCCGCCGAGGAGCTCGCCTTCCTGGAGGCGCACGTCGCCGGCACCGCCCCCGGCGCCGGCGCGGTCACCTACGACGAGCTCGTCGCCGCCCCTGCCGTGCTGCTGGTCGGGTTCGAGCCCGAGGAGGAGTCGCCGATCGTCTTCGTCCGGCTCCGCCGCGCCGTCCGCGAGCGGGCGCTGCCGGTCTTCGACGTCGCCCCCTTCGCCACCCGGGGCAGCGAGAAGCTCGACGCCACCCTGCTCGCCACCCCGCCCGGGCTGGAGGGCGCGGTGCTCCGGGCCCTGGCCGCGGACTCCGCCGGCGGGGTCGGTGCCGAGGCCGCCGCCGCACTGCGCCTGGAGGGTGCGGTCGTGCTCGCCGGGGAACGGCTGGCCGAGACGCCCGGCGCGCTGTCGGCGCTGTCCGCGGTCGCTCGCGCCACCGGTGCCCGGGTCGCCTGGGTGCCCCGCCGGGCCGGGGAGCGCGGTGCCGTCGAGGTGGGTGCGCTGCCCAGCCTGCTGCCCGGGGGCCGCGCCGTCGCCGACCCCGAGGCCCGCACCGAGGTCGGCGCCCTGTGGGGCGTCGAGGTGCCCGCCCGCGTGGGCCGGGACACCACCGGCATCCTCACCGGCGTCCGGGACGGCCGGCTCGCCGGGCTGCTCATCGGCGGCGTCGACCCCGCCGACCTGCCCGACCCCGCCCTCGCCGAGACGGCTCTCGCCGCGGCCGGCTTCGTGGTCAGCCTGGAGCTGTTCCCGAGTGCGGTCACCGACCACGCCGACGTCGTCCTGCCGGTCGCCGCCGCGCCGGAGAAGGCCGGCAGCTACCTCGACTGGGAGGGCCGGGTGCGGCCCTTCGACGCCACGCTGCACGGCACCGGCGCGCTCACCGACGCCCGGGTGCTGTCGGGGCTGGCCGACGCGCTCGGTGTCCGGCTGGGCCTGTCCGGGGTGGACGACGCCCGCCGCGAGCTGGTCGCCCTCGGCGGCGCCGGCCGCACCCGTGAGGTCCGCGGCCTGGACGTCGCCCCTGCCGGCAGCCCGCGGCTGGGCGCCGAGGACGTGGTGCTGGCCTCCTGGCGGCAGCTCATCGACGACGGCACGCTCCAGCGCGACGAGCCGGCGATGGCCGGCACCGCCCGCCCGCCGGTCGCCCGGCTGGGCAAGGAGACCGCGCTGCGGCTGGACGTCGCCGACGGCGACCCGGTCACGGTGAGCGGCCCGTCCGGGTCGATCACCCTGCCGGCGCAGGTCACCGAGATGCCCGACCGCGTCGTGTGGGTGCCGATGCGCTCGCCCGGCAGCCACGTGCGCACCGACCTGGGCGTCGGCCCCGGCGGCGTCGTGCACCTGACCCGCGGGAGCCTCGCGTGAGCGTCCTGGCGGCCACCGACCAGCCCACGCTGGAGGACTTCGGGAACGACGTCTGGTGGATCATCCTGATCAAGGTCGTCGGCGTCTTCGGCGTGCTGGTCGTGATGACGCTGTTCGCGATCGTGTTCGAGCGCAAGGTCGTCGCCCGGATGCAGCAGCGCACCGGCCCCAACCGGGTCGGGCCGCGCGGCTACCTGCAGAGCCTGGCCGACGGCCTGAAGCTGGCGTTCAAGGAAGACATCATGCCGACGCTGGCCGACAAGCCGGTGTACTTCATCGCCCCGGTCATCGCGACCATCCCGGCGTTCCTGGCCTTCTCGGTCATCCCGCTGGGCCCGTCGGTGTCGATCTTCGGCCAGCAGACCCCGCTGCAGCTCATCGACGCCCCCATCGGCGTGCTGATCGTGCTGGCCTGCTCGGCGATGGGCGTCTACGGGATCGTGCTCGGCGGCTGGGCCTCCGGCTCCACCTACCCGCTGCTGGGCGGGCTGCGCAGCGCCGCCCAGATGGTCAGCTACGAGATCGCGATGGGGCTGTCGATCGTCGCGGTCTTCCTCTACGCCGGGACGATGAGCACCTCGGAGATCGTCGCGGCCCAGGCCGGCGGCAACGAGCTGAGCTTCTTCGGCGCCACCTTCCAGGGCCCCAGCTGGTACGCCGTGCTGCTGCCGGTGTCCTTCGTCATCTACGTCATCGCGGTGGTGGGGGAGACCAACCGGGCGCCCTTCGACCTCCCCGAGGCCGAGTCCGAGCTGGTCGGCGGGTTCCACACCGAGTACTCCTCGCTGAAGTTCGCGCTCTTCTTCCTCGCCGAGTACGTCAACATGGTCACCGTCTCCGCGCTGGCCGCGACGCTGTTCCTCGGCGGCTGGCGGGCCCCGTTCCCGATCTCGATCTGGGACGGCGCCAACACCGGCTGGTGGCCGCTGCTGTGGTTCTTCGGCAAGGTCGTCGCCGCGCTCTTCGTCTTCATCTGGCTGCGCGGCACGCTGCCCCGGCTGCGCTACGACCAGTTCATGCGCTTCGGGTGGAAGGTGCTCGTGCCCACCGCGCTGGTCTGGATCCTCGCCGTGGCCACCATGCGCACCGTGTCCCGGGAGTTCGACCTGTCCAGCGGCGAGGTGGCGCTCTACGTGGGCGTGCCGATCGCCGTCGTCGTCCTCGGTGTGCTGCTGGTGGCCTCGCGCAAGAGCAACGAGGACACCCGGATCGCCGCGCTCAACGCCGCGGCCGGGTCGATCAACCCGACCGAGCCCGAGGTGCTGCCCCCGGTGCGCACCGGCGGCGCCCGCCGCCGTCCGGCCCAGCGCACCGGCCCGGCCCGCGCCGAGGGCGGCTTCCCGATCCCGCCGATGGACCTCGTCGTCCCGCCCTCGCCGCGGCTGTCGTCGCGCGAGGGCGAGGAGGTCGCCGCGGGCTCCGTCGTCGGCACCGGTCGCCGAACCCGTCCCACCCCTGCAGGAGAGGACACCGATGTCTGACCGGACCCCCGCCCGCCGCCCCGGCGGGGAGGTCGAGCAGGCCGGTGGCACCGCGTCCGCCCCGGCGAAGCGCACCAGCTGGCTGCCCGCACCCGCCCAGGGCTTCGGGGTGACCTTCTCGACGATGTTCAAGAAGGTGACCACCGAGCAGTACCCCGAGGTCCCCAAGGTGACCAAGCCGCGCTACCACGGGCGGCACGTGCTCAACCGGCACCCCGACGGGCTGGAGAAGTGCGTGGGATGCGAGCTCTGCGCCTGGGCCTGCCCGGCCGACGCCATCTACGTCGAGGGCGGCACCAACACCGAAGAGCAGCGGTTCTCCCCGGGCGAGCGGTACGGCGCGGTCTACCAGATCAACTACCTGCGCTGCATCTTCTGCGGGCTGTGCATCGAGGCCTGCCCCACCCGCTCGCTGACGATGAGCAACGACTTCGAGCTCGCCGACGACAACCGCGGCGACCTGATCTACACCAAGGAGCAGCTGATGGCCCCGCTGCTGCCGGGCATGGAGCAGCCCCCGCACCCGATGCGCCTCGGGGACGACGAGAAGGACTACTACCTGCGGGTGCCGGTCGAGGAGACGCCCCGTGGGTGACGTCGTCATCGGCACCGGGGAGACGGTGACCTTCTGGATCCTCGGCCCGATCGCCCTGGCCGGGGCGCTGGGCATGGTCTTCGCCCGCAACGCCGTGCACTCCGCGCTCTTCCTGGTCAACACGATGCTCGCGCTGGGCGTCTTCTACGTGGTGCAGTCCGCGCCGTTCCTGGGCGCGGTGCAGATCATCGTCTACACCGGCGCCATCATGATCTTGTTCCTGTTCGTGCTGATGCTGGTCGGCCGGGACTCCTCGGACTCGGTGGTGGAGACCCTGCGCGGGCAGCGGGTGGCGGCCACCGTGCTGGGCATCGGGTTCGCCGGCCTGGTCGGCGCCGGCATCGCCGAGGCCACCCGGGACACCCCGGTGGTCGGGCTGGAGGCCGTGCAGGGCGGGGCCGGGGGTGCCGCCGACGGCAACATCCAGGCGATCGCCGAGCTGCTGTTCACCCGCTACCTGCTGGCCTTCGAGGTCACCAGCGCGCTGCTGATCACCGCCGCGGTGGGCGCGATGGTGCTGGCGCACATCGAGCGCGAGCCCGGCAGCCGGCAGACCCAGAAGGAGCTCTCCCGCGCCCGGTTCCTCACCTCGGACCGGCCGCAGACCCTGCCCGGCCCCGGCATCTACGCCCGGGCCAACTCGATCGCCGCCCCCGGCCGGCTGCCCGACGGCAGCCCGTCCGAGGCCAGCTTCGCCACCGGCGTGGAGCCGCAGGTCGTCGACGAGCTGCCGGCCTCCGACCACACCGGCGGGGGTCCGGACGGCGCGCTGGGCACCACCCGGGGCGCCGGGGGTGAGCTGCGGTGAGCATCGCCAACTACCTGGTGCTGGCCGCCGTCCTGTTCACCATCGGCGCCGTGGGCGTGCTCGTGCGGCGCAACGCGATCGTGGTCTTCATGTGCATCGAGCTGATGCTCAACTCGGTCAACCTGACCCTGGTCACCTTCGCCCGGTCCACCGGCACCCTCGACGGCCAGGTCATCGCGTTCTTCGTCATGGTCGTCGCGGCCGCCGAGGTGGTCGTCGGCCTGGCGATCATCATGTCGATCTACCGCACCCGCCGGTCGGCCTCGGTCGACGACGCCAACCTGCTGAAGTACTGAGCGGAGCGCCGAGATGGACACCGTGCCCGCGACCGGGCTCCTCGCTGCCTCCTGGCTGCTGATCGCGCTGCCCCTGGCCGGGGCCGCCGTGCTGCTGCTGGGCGGGAAGCGCACCGACCGCTGGGGTCACCTGCTGGCGATCGGCACCGTCGTCGTCGCCTTCGCCCTGGGCGTGGCCTGCGCGCTCGAGCTGTCGGCCCTGGAGACGAAGAGCGTCGGCGTCGACCTGTTCACCTTCGTCTCCACCGGCTCGCTGGACGTCTCGGCCGGGCTGTTGCTCGACCCGCTGTCGGCGGTGTTCGTGCTGCTCATCACCGGGGTCGGCGCGCTCATCCACGTCTACTCGGTGGGCTACATGGCCCACGACCCCGCGCGGCGCCGGTTCTTCGCCTACCTGAACCTGTTCGTCGCCGCGATGCTGCTGCTGGTCCTCGGCGACAGCTTCGTGGCCCTCTACGTCGGCTGGGAGGGCGTCGGTCTGGCGTCCTACCTGCTGATCGCGTTCTGGTACACCCGCCCGGCCGCGGCGACCGCCGCCAAGAAGGCGTTCATCATGAACAGGGTCGGCGACGTCGGCCTGGCCCTGGCCGTGTTCCTGATGTTCGCCCAGCTGGGGACGACGTCCTACGCCGGCGTCTTCGGCTCGGTCGGCCTGCTGGCCGGCGGCACCGTCACCGCCCTGGGCCTGCTGCTGCTCCTGGGGGCGTGCGGCAAGTCCGGCCAGTTCCCGCTGCAGGCGTGGCTGCCCGACGCCATGGAGGGCCCGACCCCGGTCTCGGCGCTGATCCACGCCGCCACCATGGTCACCGCCGGGGTGTACCTGATCGCGCGCAGTGCGCCGGTCTACGACGCCACCCCCACCGCGCGCACCGTCGTCCTCGTGGTCGGGGCGATCACCATCCTGATCGGCGCGGTCGTCGGCTGCGCCTACGACGACATCAAGAAGGTGCTGGCCTGGTCCACGGTCAGCCAGATCGGCTACATGTTCCTGGCCGTGGGGCTGGGCCCGATCGGCTACGCCGCCGGCATCGCGCACCTGCTCACCCACGGCTTCTTCAAGGCCGGGCTGTTCCTGGGCGCCGGGTCGGTCATGCACGCCATGGGCGACCGCACCGACATGCGCGGCTTCGGCGGCCTGGCCGGGAAGATGAAGGCCACCTTCGTGACGTTCGGGCTGGGCTACCTGGCGCTGATCGGGTTCCCGTTCCTGTCCGGTTACTGGACCAAGGACGCGATCATCGAGGCCGCCTTCGACCGGGGCGGGACGTCGGGGTACCTGCTGGGGGGGATCGCGGTCCTGGGCGCCGGGCTCACCGCGTTCTACATGACCCGGCTGATGCTGATGACCTTCTTCGGCCGGGCCCGCTGGTCGACCACCGGCCCCGACGCCGTGCACCCGCACGAGTCGCCGGCGGTGATGACGCTGCCGATGGTCGTGCTCGCCGTCGGCTCGGTCGCCGCGGGCCTCCTGCTGGTCGAGGTCTTCCCGCTGGCCGACTGGCTCGCCCCGGTGTTCGGCGAGCCCGAGGAGGCCGCCCACGTCGTCCCGCCGCTGGTGGTGAGCGTGCTGGTCACCGTCGTCGTCGCCCTGGGCGTGCTGCTCGCCTGGGTGGTCGTGGGCCGCCGCGAGGTGCCGACGACGGCGCCCGAGCGGGTGTCGCTGCCGGTCCGTGCCGCCCGCGCCGGGCTCTACGCGGACACGATCAACGAGTCGCTGCTGATGCGGCCGGGGATGTGGCTGACCCGGGCCCTGGTCTGGGTGGACAACCGCGGCGTCGACGGCCTGGTCAACGGCATCGGCGCCGGACTCGGCGGGTCCTCGGCCCGGCTCGGCCGCACCCAGACCGGCTTCGTCCGCTCCTACGCCCTCGGCATGCTCGGCGGCGCGCTGCTCGTCGCCGGCGCCCTGCTCGCGGTGGCCGCCGGATGACCGCCCCCACCGACCACGAGGAGCTGCTGTCGTGAGCGACTACCCCTGGCTGCTCACGATGATCGTCGTCCCGGCGGTCGGCGGCGCCGTCGTCGCGGCCCTGCCCAAGGGCCGGGACGCCCTGGCCAAGCAGGTCACCCTCGGGGTCAGCGCGCTGGTGTTCGTCCTCGCCGTGCTGGCCACCGTCGCCTTCGACACCGGCGGCGACCGGTTCCAGCTGGTCACCTCGGTGTCCTGGATCCCCGCCTTCGGGGTCGACTTCGCCCTCGGGGTGGACGGCATCGCGCTGGTGATGCTGCTGCTGGTCGGGTTCCTGGTGCCGGTCGTCGTCGTCGCCTCCTGGCGGGACACCGCGCCCGCCGGGCGCACGATGCAGGCCTACTTCGCCTGGCTGCTGGTGCTCGAGGCGTTCATGGTCGGCGTCTTCGCCGCTACCGACGTCTTCCTCTTCTACGTCTTCTTCGAGGCGATGCTCGTCCCGATGTACTTCATCATCGGCAGCTACGGCGGGCCCCGCCGGCAGTACGCCGCGGTGAAGTTCTTCCTCTACAGCCTGCTCGGCGGGCTGGTGATGCTCGCCTCGGTCATCGGGCTGTTCGTGGTGAGCGAGTCCCAGCTCGGGGCGGGCACGTTCGCCTTCGACGCGCTGCGCCAGCTGGAGATCGACCCCGGCGTGCAGAAGCTCCTGTTCCTGGGCTTCTTCATCGCCTTCGCGATCAAGGCCCCGCTGGTGCCCTTCCACACCTGGCTCCCCGACTCCGGTGCCGAGGCGCCGATCGGTGGCTCGGTGCTGCTGGTCGCGGTGCTGGACAAGGTCGGCACCTTCGGCTTCCTGCGCTACTGCCTGCCGCTGTTCCCCGACGCCGCCCGGGCCTTCGCCCCCGCGGTGCTGGTGCTGGCCGTGCTGGGCATCGGGTACGCCGCGCTGCTGGCGATGGGGCAGTCGGACCTCAAGCGGCTGGTCAGCTACACCTCGATCGCGCACTTCGGGTTCATCGCGCTGGGCATCTTCGCCTTCACCACCGAGGGCGGCACCGGCGCGGTGCTCTACATGGTCAACCACGGCATCGCGACCGGTGCGCTGTTCCTCGTCGTCGGGATGCTCATCGCCCGCGGTGGGTCGCGGCAGATCAGCGACTACGGCGGGGTGGCGGCGAAGGCCCCGGTGCTGGCCGGCGTGCTGCTGGTCGCGGGTCTGGCCAGCCTCGCGCTGCCGGGCACCGGCAGCTTCGTGTCGGAGTTCCTGGTGCTGATCGGGTCGTTCCCGTCGATCCCGGTCTTCACCGTGCTGGCCACCGTGGGCATCGTGCTGGCCGCGCTCTACGTGCTGCTGATGGTCCAGCGGACGGTGTTCGGCCCGGTCCGCGGGCTGGTGGCCGAGAAGCCGTCGGCCTTCGGTGACCTGGGCCGCCGCGAGCTCGCCGTCGTCGCCCCGCTGATCGCACTGATCATCGGGCTGGGCGTCTACCCGCAGCCGCTGCTGGACCTCATCGACCCGGCCGTCGCCGCGACCATGGTCGACGTCGGCTCCGACCCGGCCGGGTCGACCCCGGTGCACGAACCCGTCACCGCCGAGCAGGGAGCCAACTGATGGGTGCGATCCAGGCGCCGTCGCTGTCGCTGGCCGCGCTGTCCCCGCTGCTGTTCGTCTTCGGGGCGGCCGCGATCGGCGTGCTGGTCGAGGCCTTCGCGCCCCGGCACGTGCGGCACCCCGTGCAGGTCGCCCTCGCCCTGGTCGGCATGGTCGGCGGGTTCGCCGCGACCCTGCTCATCGCCGGCACCGAGACCGTCACCGCCGGCGGGGCGCTCGCCGTCGACGGGGCCGGGCTGTTCCTGCAGGCCACCATCACCGGCCTGGGGGCGCTGTCGATCCTGCTGTTCGCCGAGCGCGGGCTGGACCCGGCGCGGTCCTCCTTCGTCGCGGCCGCCGCGGTGCCGGCCGGCAGCCCCCGGGACCGTGAGCTGCTGACCAGCGAGCGGGTGCAGACCGAGGTCTACCCGCTGGCCTCCTTCGCCGTCGGCGGCATGATGCTCTTCGCCACCGCCAACGACCTGCTGGTCATGTTCATCGCCCTCGAGGTGCTCAGCCTGCCGCTCTACCTGATGAGCGGGCTGGCCCGCCGCCGGCGGCTGCTGAGCCAGGAGGCGGCGGTCAAGTACTTCCTGCTCGGCGCCTTCGCCTCGGCGTTCTTCCTCTACGGCCTGGCGCTGGTCTACGGCGCCACCGGCACCATCCGGCTCTCGGGCATCCGGGCCGCGGTGACCGAGGACGGCACCGGCACCCTGCTGGTGCTCGGCCTCGGGCTGCTCGTCGTGGGGCTGATGTTCAAGGCCTCGGTCGCGCCCTTCCACACCTGGACCCCCGACGTCTACCAGGGCGCCCCCACCCCGGTCACGGCGTTCATGGCCTCCTGCACCAAGGTCGCCGCGTTCGGCGCGATCCTGCGGCTGCTCTACGTGGCCTTCGGGACGGCGGACTGGACCTGGCGGCCGCTGGTGTACGGCATCGCGATCGTGTCGATGGTGGTGGGCGCGGTGCTCGGCCTCACCCAGACCGACGTCAAGCGGATGCTCGCCTACTCCTCCATCGCACACGCCGGCTTCCTGCTCACCGGGGTCATCGGGCTGGGCGGGGGCACCGGCTCCGGCTTGGCGGCGACGCTGTTCTACCTGCTCGCCTACGGCCTCACCACGCTCGGTGCCTTCGCCGTCGTCACCCTCGTCCGGGACGGCGACGGCGAGGCCACCCACCTCTCCCAGTGGGCCGGGCTGGCCCGCCGCTCCCCGCTGACCGCGGCGATCATGGCCTTCCTGCTGCTCGCGCTGGCCGGCATCCCGCTCACCAGTGGGTTCACCGGGAAGTTCGCGGTCTTCCGGGCCGCGATCGAGGTCGGGGCCTGGCCGCTGGCCGTGGTGGCCCTGGTGACCAGCGCGATCGCGGCGTTCTTCTACCTGCGACTGCTGGTGCTCATGTACTTCTCCGAGCCCGCGGTCGACGGCCCCACCGTCGGCGTCCCCGGCCTGCCGACGACCATCGTGCTGGCCGTGACCGTGGCGGCCACCCTGGTGCTGGGCGTCGTCCCGGGCTCGGTGCTGGACCTGGCCGAGTCCGCCGCCACCCTCGTCGGGTGAGCACCGGCCGGTGGGGTGCGCGGACGCACAGCAGGCCGACGGTCCACCGGCCTCGTCCGGCGTCTATCTTCGACGGTCTATGACCGGAGCCCGCACCGCCCTCCCCGCCGCCGGGGGCGGGAGCCAGACGCAGCTGTGGAACCGCCCTGCCACGCCGGCCTCCACGATCGGCTCCTGGTTGCCCGAGGGCGAGCTCGGGGAGTCGCTGGCCGCAGGGCTCACCCGGGTCGAGGACGAGCTGCAGGCCGCCGTGGTCAGCGAGCACGACTTCGTCGGGGAGACCGCCGCCCACCTGATGACCGCCGGCGGCAAGCGGTTCCGCCCCGTGCTGGCGCTGCTGGCCGCCCACCTGGGCGACGCCGACGCGCCCCAGGTGGCCACCGCCGCGGTGGTCTGCGAGCTCACCCACCTGGCCACGCTCTACCACGACGACGTCATGGACGAGGCCCTCGTCCGGCGCGGTGCGCAGAGCGCGAACAGCCGGTGGAGCAACAGCATCGCCATCCTGACCGGGGACTTCCTGTTCGCCCGGGCCTCGGACCTGCTGGCCGACCTCGGCCCCGAGGCCGTGCGCGTCCAGGCCCGCACCTTCGAGCGGCTGGTCACCGGCCAGATCCGGGAGACCGTCGGCCCGGCCGCCGGCGAGGACCCGATCGCCCACCACCTGTCGGTGCTGGCGGACAAGACCGGCTCGCTGGTGGCCACCTCCGCCCGCTTCGGGGCCACCTTCGCCGGGGTGGACGCCGCCCTCGTCGCCGAGTTGACCGCGTTCGCCGAGGAGGTCGGGGTCGCCTTCCAGCTCTCCGACGACCTCATCGACATCACCAGCGAGAGCGGCACGTCGGGCAAGCTGCCCGGCACCGACCTGCGGGAGGGCATCGCCACCCTGCCGGTGCTGCTCGCGCTGGCCGGCGACGACCCGGCCGAGGCGCGGCTGCGCGAGCTCGTCGCCGGACCGGTCACCGACGAGGCCGACCACGCCGAGGCGCTGGCCCTGCTGCGTGCCTCGGCCTCGCTGGGCCGGGCCACCGAGGTGCTGCAGTCCTACGCCGACCGGGCCCGCGCCCGGCTCGGCGCCGTCCCCGAGGGCGACGTGCGGGAGGCGCTGGACGCGCTGTGCGACTACGTGGTGACCCGCTCCGCATGACCGACGCGACCCAGGGACCATGGGTCGCATGGGGACCCGTCGCACCGCCCGCCTGACCGCTGCCCTCACCGGGGTCGTCCTGCTCGCCGGGTGCGGCTCGTCGGCGTCCGGGGAGTCCGAGGCCGACGCCGCGGCCGCCAGCCCGCCCGCCGGCGCCCCGGCGCTCGAGGTGGAGACCGTGCTGGACGGCCTGGACCACCCCTGGGACGTCGCGCAGGCCCCCGACGGCACCTTGCTGGTCGACGAGCGGGACGGCGGGTTCACCGCCGTGCTCCCCGACGGGTCCAGCCGGCAGCTCGAGGCGGACTTCGACGACCTCTGGGCCGACGGCGAGACCGGGCTCATGGGCCTGGTGCTCAGCCCGGCCTTCGCCACCGACCGCACGCTCTACACCTGCCAGGGCGTCACCGACGGCGGGGCGGACGGCGGGCCCGGCATCGAGGTGATCGGCTGGACCGTCGACGCGGACTGGACCGCCGCGACCCGGGTGGCCGACCCGCTGGTCGGCCAGATCCCGGTGAACACCGACTCCGGCCGGCACGGCGGCTGCCGGCTGCGCTTCGACGACACCGGTCAGCTGCTCGTCGGCACCGGGGACAACGCGCTCGGCACCAACCCGCAGGACCTCTCCACGCTGGCCGGCAAGCTGCTGCGGGTCGACCCGCAGACCGGGCAGCCCTCGACGGACAACCCCTTCCTCGAGCTCACCGACCCGACCTCGCACGCGATCGTGGGCTACGGGCACCGCAACGTGCAGGGCATCGCGGTGCAGCCCGGCACGGGTGCGGTCTACACCGCCGAGCAGGGCAGCCAGGTCGACGACGAGGTCAACCTCGCCGAGGACGGCGGCAACTACGGCTGGGACCCGGTCGGCTCCGGCGAGTACGACGAGAGCGTCCCGATGACCGACGCCGAGATCCCCGGCGCGATCGAGGCCGTGTGGAGCTCCGGCGACCCGACCATCGCCGTCTCCGGCATCACGTTCCTGGACGGGGCGGAGTGGGGCGAGTACGACGGACTGCTGCTGCTCGGCGTGCAGAAGGACACCGGGGTCCTGGCGCTGCGGCTGGGCGAGGACGGCAGCCTCGTCGAGCAGTTCCGGATCCCCGAGCTGGAGGGCACCTACGGCCGGGTCCGCAGCCCGCAGCTGGGCAGCGACGGCTCGCTGTACCTGACCACCGACAACGGCGAGGGCGCCGACCAGCTGCTCCGGGTCACCCCCGCGAGCTGACCCGCTCGGGCACGGGGACGTCCTCGGGCAGCAGCGGGCAGGGCTCCGGCGTCCCCCAGGTGGTGCGCAGCGGCAGCACGCCGGCCCAGTCGGCCGCCGGGGCGGTCAGGTCGCGCTCGTCCTCGCCCGGCGGGCCGGTGCGGGCCTTGACGCTGGCCTCGGTCAGGTCCAGCGCGAGGACGGCGGTGGCGGCGAGCTCGCGCCGGTCGGGCTGCCGGGTGGCCGTCCACGAGCCGGGTGCCAGGTGCTCGGTGAGGACGCCGAGCCCGTGCCACCGCTCGTCGGGGTCCTCGACGAGCCGGGCCGTGCCCTGGACGACGGCCGACCGGTGGTTCATCGAGTGGTGGAAGGCCGAGCGGCTGTAGACGATCCCGTCGAGGTGGGTGACGGTGAAGCACACCGGCAGTCCGCCCCCGGCCGCCCGCAGCGTGGCCGCGCCGGTCGAGCCGTGCAGGTAGAGGGTGTCGCCGTCCCGGCCGTAGGCGGTGGGCACGACCAGTGGCCCGGCCGGCATGGCCAGACCCAGGTGGCCGACCAGTCCGGCGTCGAGGAGGGCGTACAGCTCCGCGCGGTCGCTGCGGGCCCGGACGGCGTTGCGGCGCACGGTGGAGCGGGAGGTGGGGGAGAGCGGCGTGGTCACGGGACCACCCTGACCCAGGACGTGGCATCCTCCGAGAGCCAATCCCGCGCTGTTCCGGCAGTCCACTCCCCTCGAGGTGCCCGTGGTCGACGTCCCGCCGCTGGTGCTGGACCGCACGGTCGGCACCCCCCTGGCCGTGCAGCTCGCCGATGGCCTGCGGGCGGCCACCGCCGACGGTGCGCTGCGTGCGGGGGACCGGCTGCCCTCGACCCGCGAGCTCGCCGTGCTGCTGCGGGTCAGCCGGACCGTCACCGCCGGTGCCTACGACCAGCTGCTCGCCGAGGGCTGGCTCGAGGGGCGTCGCGGGGTGGGCACCTTCGTCGTCGGCACCCCGCAGCCGGCGCCGTCGTCCGGTCGGTCGTCCCGGGTGGCCCCGGCCGCCGGCGTGGTCGACCTGCGGCCCGGGGCGCCGTGCCTGGAGGTGCTGGACCGGGCTGCCTGGCGCCGGGCCTGGCGGGCCGCCGGCGACCGGGACCCCGACGTCGGCTGGGACCCCCGGGGCGACCCGGTCTTCGGGGCGGCCGTCGTCGAGCACCTGCTCCGGCACCGCGGGCTGCCGGCCGACCCGGCCGACGTGCTGGGCACGTCCGGCACGTCGGCCGGGGTCGCCGAGGTCGCCCGGTTGCTTCCGCCGGGCGCCCGGGTCGGGGTGGAGGACCCGGGCTACCAGCGGGTGGTCGGTGCGCTCACCGCAGCCGGCGTGCAGTGCGTCCCGGTGCCGGTGGACGCCGACGGGCTGGTGGTCGACCGGGTGCCGCCCGGTCTCGCCGCCGTCTACTGCACCCCGGCCCACCAGTTCCCCCTCGGCGGCCGGCTGCCGGCCGCCCGCCGGGTCGCGCTGGTCGACCGGGCCCGCGCCGAGGGACTGCTGCTCCTCGAGGACGACTACGACGGCGAGCTGCGCTACGACGTGGCGCCGCTGCCGCTGCTGGCCGCGCTGGGCCCCGACGTCGTCGTCCACCTGGGGACGACGTCCAAGGTCCTCAGCCCCACCCTGGGCGTCGGGTGGCTGGTGGCCCCGCCGTGGGTGCGCGACGCCCTGCTGGAGGCCCGCACCCGCACCGGCACCCGGCCCGCCCGCGCCGGCCAACGGGTGTTCGCCGCCCTCGCCGACAGCGGCGACCTGGCCCGGCACCTGCGCCGGCTCCGCCGCGAGCTGGCCGCCCGCCGGGAGCTGGTCCGCGCCGCGGTGACGGCCGCCGGGCACCGCACCGTGGGTGACGCGGCCGGGGCGCACCTCGTCGTCCCGCTGCCCGACCGGGCGACCGAGGAGCACGTCCGCGCCGCCGCAGCAGCCCGCGGCGTCGCCGTGGACGGCCTGGCGCGGCACACCGCCGCCGACGGACCCGCCGGCCTCGTCGTCGGCTGGGCCGCACCCACCCGGGCCGCCCTCGTCCCCGCCCTCGAGGTCCTGACCACCGCCCTCACGCCCTGACGAGGGGCGCCTCCCCCGTCAGAGGGGTCAGGTGCGGACGGGGAGGGACAGGGGACCGCGGAGGACGGTGGCGACGCGGGGCACCGGCCGCCCGGCCGGACGGAGCCGGGGCGCGCGCTCGGCGAGCAGCCGCAGCGCGACCTCGCCCTCCAGCCGGGCCAGCGGCGCGCCCAGGCAGTAGTGCACGCCGCCGGAGAAGGCCAGGTGCGGCACGGTCTGCTCGCGGTGCAGGTCGAAGTGGTCGGGGTCGACGTGTACGGCGGGGTCGCGGTTGGCGCTGGCGAGCAGCAGCAGCACGCCGCTGTCCTTCCGCACCGGGGCGCCGTCCACCTCGAGGTCCTCGTGGGCGAACCGGGCGGTGAGCTGCACCGGCGGGTCGTAGCGCAGCGTCTCCTCGATGGCCGCCGCGGCCAGCGACGGGTCGGCGACCAGGGCGTCCCACTGGCCCGG